>JBDSAJ010000408.1:0-4905 GCA_039922235.1 Umezawaea sp. | reverse complement strand
CGACCGCGTCGGCCGTGGCGGGGGTGTCGGCAGGGGTGTCCATGAGGTCCTCCGGAACGCGGTAGCGGGGTGCCTCCCGATGATCCAGGAGACACCCCGCCGTGGTGTGACCGCGGTACCGATGTGTCAGCGGTCGTCGGCGAGGAGTTCGCCCTCGTAGAGGTCGCTGAACTGCTTGGCGGTGCCGCGGTCGGGGATGGTGCGGGTGACGTCGATCGCCAGGCGAGCGGCGTCGGAGACAGCTTTGGGTTTGTCTGCGGGCTTGGCGTTGCGTGCGTTGGCGAGGGCGGCGCGCAGCTCGTCGGGTCCAGGGGTGGCCATCATGTCCTCCTACAGGGTCGCGACGTGGTCAGGGACGTACCCGGTAGCGATCATTGGCGGCTCGTTCGCTGATGCCGGCCGCCTCGGCCAGCTGGCGGACGGTGACGCCGCGGGCACGGGCGATACCGGCGGCGGCCAGCTCGACGGCGGGTGCTGCCTCGGCCAGCCGGCGGGCTCCGGCGACGATCTCGAGCATCCGCTCACCGGTGCTGGTCACGTCCGCCCGGTGGGCCTGGTCGGCATACATGATCGGCGCGGCGAGATCGAGCCGGTGCGCCAGCTCGTACACGGCGGCCTCGATGTGCGGAATCGCCTCACCATGGGCGGCCAGGTCCAGCAGGTCGCGTGCGCGCCGGTCCTGACCCTGCCTGGCATTGACAGCCTGGTCCACGACGACGAACACACCCGTGCGGTGACGCTCGCCCTGGGCGAGCATCCCGATCAGCAGGTCGAGGTTCTTCTTGGGCACCGTGTCCGGATGGGCGTGCAGCGCCTGCAGCGGCGCCGGATCGTCCGGGTCGGCCACCCACTCGGCGACGCGGGCCAGGTTCGTTTCGACCAGAGCGCCAGCGACCAGATAGCAGGCCAGCGTGTTGACCGCCTGGTCGTACCAGTAGCCCTGGTCGGCGGCGAACCACAGCCGTGACTCCGCGTGCACGTGGGCGTCGTGCCAGTTCCGCCAGTGCGATGGCACCGGGTCGGCCTGTGTCGTGGACTCCGACAAAACAACCTCCCTGAAGCGTTCTTCATGAACCTTACTTCATGCAGCTTACTTCAGGGCGCCGACTGTCGCAAAAGGAACGTTTCTCGACATGATCCACAAAGGCAGGCCCGGAACCCGTCCACTGAGTGCGAAAGTGTTGTAAAAGATGTTGAGAAGTCGGCGTGTTCAACAAGTCGCTGACCACCCTTTTTCATACACTATGGGGCATGACGCACCCCTTGGAGTTGGACGGCGACCCGCTTGACGCGATCGGCGGCGGCGCTCTGGTCGGCTACGCGCGGGTGTCGACCGGCGAACAGGTCCTCGACCGCCAGGTCGACGCGCTCAACGCCGTGCGGTGCGTGCGGGTGTTCGTGGAGAAGCAGTCCGGCAAGGACGCCGACCGCCCGGAACTCACGGCTTGCCTGGACTACCTGCGGCCCGGCGACACGCTCGTGGTGCTGGAGCTCGCGCGGTTGGGCCGCAACCTGCAGGACCTGCTCTCCCTGGTCGCAGACCTGCGTCGGCGCGGTGTCGGGTTCCGGTCGCTGCACGAGGCACTGGACACCACCACCCCCGGCGGTCGACTGGTGTTCCACGTGTTCGCCGCGCTCGCGGAGTTCATCCGCGAGCTGATCGTGCAGGGCACCCACGAGGGCCTGGCCGCCGCGCGGGCCCGCGGCGTGCGGCTCGGGCGGCCGCCAGCGATGACCCCGGAGCAGATCCGGCACGCCCGCGCGCTGCTGGCCCAGCCGGACGAGACCGTCTCCTCAATCGCGCGCCTGCTCGGGGTGAGCCGCGCGACGATCTACAAGTACGTGCCCGAGATGCGGGGGAACGAACTGCCCGCGGGCAGCGGCACGGTGACCGCCGCGGCGTTGCCCGCCGGGCGCGTCGACGGCGAGGTCGCCGACCGGTGAGCGTCACGGAACAGGTCACGAAACGCGGGGGCGTTGTGGAGCAACTGTCCAAGCTGGCGTCGAGGATCCCCGGCGGGGAACCGGTGCTGGACCGGGCGCGTAACCGTGCCCGCCAGGCCGCGGAGATCGTCTCCGCCGCGGTCGTGGTCGACCCGACCCTGCTCGACCGCGACCGTGACCGCGACATCGAGGTCGTCGCCGAACTCCTTCGCCAACTCCACCCGCTGGCCCGCCAGGCCGCCCAGAGGTTGGAGCACAGCCGCCTCACCGCGGCCGCCGCTCCCGCTCACGAATTCGCCCGGCTCGGCCGGACCAACCCCCTGGCCCCGGCCGAGCTGGACGCCCTGTCGGAGCACCTGGTCGTGGTCGCCGAGCGCATCCGGGCCGCCGCGCTCCCGGACTGGAACACGCCCCGGCGCATCCGGGAACGGTCCGAGCGCTTGCTGCCGTCCCCGCGTTTTCTTGCCGACCTCGCCGATCAGTTGGCCGCCGCCGTCGGTCCCGCGGCTGCGCTGTCCTATCCGGCTGCTGCGGCGATCAGGCTGGCCGCGTTGGCCGATCAGCTTCGAGCCGTGGCCGACAGTGGGCTTCGGCGTTGCGCGGGCTTGGGGTGCGATCGGGGGATTCGGAACGCCGGCACGGGACGGCCGCGGATCTACTGCGGCCCGGTGTGCCGGAAGCGGGCCAGCCGTGCAGCCGCCCACGTCCGGCAGCCAACACCCCGGTAACACGAAGGCAACCCGTCATGACCAGGGCGGATACGGCCAATCGTTGGTTTTCGTCCTGCGCTACCGGTAGGTCTGCACGACCAGGGTCGGCACAGGATCGCCGGACCGGGCCGGAGCGCTTCTAGGCAATGCCGGTGGTGTACTTCATCGCCCCGATCTTGTTGCCGTACATGAAGAACAGCGCTACGAAGACCTGTAGCTGGTCGTTGGCCTGCAGCGGCGCCAGGTCCTCCGCGATGTCGTCCTCGGTGAAGTCGACGGCGCTGGCGGTCCTGCGGTTGAACAGGGCCTTGGCGATCGCGTGTTCCCGGTCGCTCATCGTCAGCGGCACGATCTTGCGCAGGTCGTACTGGGACGGCAGGGGTGTGCGGACCAGGTCCTCGGGGTAGCGGACCGACATGATCCTCATCGCGGTGTTGACGACGTGCACCGCGAGGGTGGGGCCCAATGCCAGGGTCTGGATGAGGGTGAGCAGCTCGGTGAGTGGGACCACGTCCTCCTCGATGCTGATCGGTGTGTTGATGTCGAGGTCCATCATCTTTAAATCCCTAAGAAGTACAGGAGCTAAGACAACTGAAGAGGAAGGAACAACAGGGGAGGACTGGAACAGAAGATCAACTAGTCAGGACGAACAAGATCATCGTGAGTACGTCAGTCAGTAGAAAACCTGTGGAGTCATCGTGGGATGCATGGCTGGTACGGGTGGACGCAAGAGCGCCGTCAGGCGGTCGAGGCGCGCGGTGTCCGCCTGACGGGGGCCGCGCGCCTCGGAAGGGGTGGAGGTGTCGGCAGACACCTGCCCGATCGGTCTGGGAGGCAGCAGCGACGTCGAGAACACCGACCCACTCCGCATCGTGATCCGACGGGCCCTGACTGCCCCGGTCGATGTCCCCACCGCGAGCGCGCACTGGCTGACCGCGCCGACGGTCGCACCCGCCACGTCCATCCCGGCAGTACCGACCGAGGGGCGACGGCAGCGCCTGCGCCGGGTCGCGCGCCGTGTACTCGGACCGTCTTTGCTCAACTCGGCCCACAACACCCTCACGCCACGCTCGGGCTGACCGAGGTCGACCGCCCACTCGTCCTCGACGCGGTCGTCGACCAAGTCGCGCGGGCCGCTCTCGCCGATCGACCTTCGCGAGCGAACACGCCTGGACCCTGTTCTAAGGTATCGACATCACCCGGTCCGGCCCGCGACGTCGAACATGGCGTCGACGAAGTCGAGCGCGGCGGCCACCGTGACGCACAAAGTGCTCCGGACAGGCACCTGTGGCGGTCCACGACCCGCACCACGCGGCGGCTGTACGAGGGGTTCCTCGATGACTTTCCGGCCTGGATCCGACGACCGGGACCCCCGAAAAGGCCGGGATACCATAGCGCAAAGTTGTTGATCTTCTGTTGTGTTGGTGACGTGCGGTCTCGCTGGTCACGCCCCTGGTTGCGTCAGAACGAAAGACCGCACACTCGTAGTGCCAGAGGTGTGTCAAGGTTCAGCGGCGCGGGCGTTGACCGCTGAGCGCGTCCAGTCCGCCGGGATGAGCTTTGCCGAGTGCGGTCACGTCGAGCACCAACGCGTCGTAGAGGTAGCGGTGCTTCCAGTGCTCGCGGGCGAGGGGACCGCGGTCGTCCTGCAACTGGGCGCGCAACCTGGCCAGCATGTCGAGCCACCCGCCAACGTCGACAGGCACGACCGACCGCGGTGGCGCGGGCGGTTCGACGGAGACCAGGCGCTCGCGCTCGACCTCGACCACGCGCTCCACCACCGTCGGCCGCGGATCCTGCCCGGCCTGCAACGTCCGCGCGGCAGTGCGCAGCGCCCACGCGCGTTGACGACAAGCGGCGGCGCAGTACCTGCGCGGCCGACCGGTCCCGGATGGTGTGAAGGTCGCTCCGCACCCCTCGCACTGCTGCTGGACTACGTAGCCGGTCCCCGGTTGATCCGTCATAACGAAAGTGTCCTCCGCGAAATGCAAGAGGTGCTGTGTGTCGAGGTCATGTCGAGCGGTCGGGGTGCGGGCAGGACCGGGGGCGTCGAAGTGGCGGAAGTGCGCAGGATCGGCGTGCCTGGTGTGGGAAGCGGTACTGCAGGGCGGTGTCGACGTGTACCCCGACAGGCGGGTGCCGGGGGAGGTGCGGCCGTGGCGATCACGTCAGCGCCCTGCGCAGCCGGACCAGCAGCTCGTCGGAAGACCCGACGACGCGGCGCACCAGCTGCAGCAGTCGCGCCGCCGCA
>JBDSAJ010000407.1:0-13644 GCA_039922235.1 Umezawaea sp. | reverse complement strand
GCGCCGGACCAGCGCGGCCAGCGTGCCGTAGATCTTGGCCGCGGCCGTGTCGAACGGCAGCACCTCGAACATGTCCAGCGCGGCGTAGTACCGCTCCGTGCGGGCGAAGCGCTCCACCGGGTCGTCGATGTCCAGGCCGTAGGCCAGTTCGGCCACAGTGACGGCGCTGATCGCGGGCTCGGCGTCCGCGAGGTCGCCGAAGTCGATCTCCTCCAGCCGGATGACCACGCAGGTGTCGAGCAGGATCCGGTCGGTCACCGGCGCCACGCGTCTTCCAGGGGGTCGTCGGCGCCGAAGATCCGGTCGTCGGCCAACTGCTCGGCGTTCCAGCGCTCCAAGTCGATGGGCGGCAGCTTGCGGAACTCGGCCTGCAGCTCGCCGAGCGTCCGCCGCGGCACGGCGGTCTCGGCGGTGTGCGGCACGAGATCGGCGACCGGTCGACCGTTGCGGGTCACGACGAAGCCCTCCCCCGCCTCGACCCGGCGCATGATCTCGGCGTTGTCGTTGCGCAGCTCCCGCTGCCCGATGGCCGTCTTCATGCCACCAGCGTAGCGCTTCGAAGCCAGATTGCGCTACAGATGTGCTACACGCTCAGCAGCGGCACGTCCCGAGTCGCGGCCAGCTTCTCGGCCAGCGGCGCGACCGACCTGCTCACGGCCACCACCAAGTCCATCGCGGGCACCTCGACACCCCCGCCGGCGCAGCTCGCCGCCGTCAGGTCGAGCGCCTTCCCACCGTGCGCCCGCACCAGTTCGACGACCGCGTCCCGCGCCTCCCGGCTGGCCCGGTCGAACGCCCGCACGACCGCGACGGTCCCCACGTCCGACCGCTCGACCAGCAACGCCGCGACCGACTCGACCAGCGCGGCCCGGTCGCCGCCGAGGAGGGTGGTGGACGGGGACGTCAGGGTGCTCGTCATCGTGGAACTCGCTTTCGCCGCACGGGATTGATCCCTCTGTACTACCCCGTCCGACTCCGTCTGCCACTGTTGTTTCGATCACTGCCCGAACGGGAATCAACGCGACCGTGGGCGACATCAGGATCGGCACCTCGGGCTGGACCTACCCGGAGTGGCGCGATGCCTTCTATCCCAGGGGTCTGCCGCGCGACCGCGAACTGGAGCACCTCGCCGCGCGGGTCAACTCCCTGGAGCTGAACAGCACCTTCTACGGGCTGCGCCAACCCAAGCACTACCGCTCGTGGGCCGACCGCACCCCGGCCGACTTCGTGCTGGCCGTGAAGGGCCCGAAGCTGGTCACCCACGACAAGCGCCTGCGCGACGTCGAGCAGGACCTCGCCGACTTCCACGCCTCGGGCGTCCACGAACTCGGCGCCAAACTCGGGCCGGTCCTCTGGCAGCTGCCGCCGTACCTGCCCTTCAAGCCCGACCGCGTGACCGCGTTCCTCGACGCGCTGCCCGCCGACGTGCGGCACGCCGTCGAGGTACGCCACCCGAGCTTCGACTCCCCCGACTTCCTCGACCTGCTGCGCGACCGCGGCATCGCCGTGGTCCTGGCCGACTCGGCGGGCCGGTTCCCGGTCGTCGACGACCTCACGGCCGACTTCGCCTACCTCCGCCTGCACGGCTCGTCCCAGCTCTACGTGAGCGACTACGGCCTGGCGGAACTGGATGACTGGGCGGCGAGGGTGCGCACGGTGGCGGAGGACCGCGACGTGTTCGTGTACTTCGACAACACGCTGGGCGGCGCCGCGCCCTACAACGCGATCTCGCTGGCCGACCGGGTCGGCAGCACGTCGAGCCCGATCCCGAACTAGCCCGCCGGCACCGCGGCCAGCTCGCGCGCCCCGCGCAGCGGCGACAGCACCAGCCACAGCGACGCGAGCAGCACGCCGATGGCCGCGGTCCACAGAGCGGTCCACGTGCCGAACGCGGTGGCGAGCACGCCTCCGAGCACGCTGCCCAGCGGGATGGCACCCCAGATCAGGAACCTCATGGTGGCGTGCAGCCTGCCCATCAGGTGCGCGGGGGCGATGGTCTGCTGGTAACTGACGGCGTGGATGGACAGGCAGATGATCCCGAAGCTCGTGGCGAACGTGGCCACGACGTACCAGGCGATGCCCCAACCGGGGCCGGTGAGCGGGAACAGCGGGAACGCCACGCCGCACAGCACGCCGCTGAGCCACAGCACGCGGGCGCCGCCGAGCCACGACGACAGCCTGCCCGCCAGTGCCGCGGCCGAGAGCGCGCCGCACAGGCCGACGCTGCCGAGCAGGCCGATCACGCCAGGGGACAGGCCGACGTCGCGGACGAGGAACACCACGACCACGGCCGTGTGCACGGACTGGAACAGCGACATGGTGCCGCCGTGGCCGCCGATCGCGCGCAGCACCGGGTGGCCGAACACCAGGCGGAGGCCCTCGTGGACCTCGTGGCGCATCCGGCGGGCAGGCGGGCGCGGCGGTAGCGGTTCGACGGCGCGGATCGTGCGCAGCCACAGGGCGGACCACAGGTAGGTCAGGGCGTCGACCAGCAGTGCGACCGGCCCGCCCACCCACTGCACGAGCAGGCCCGCGACCGTCGGGGCCGCGACGGCGGCGACCGACCGGTTGGCGTTCAGCTTCGTGTTGGCCTCGACCAGGTGTTCCCGCGCGACCAGTCGCGGCAGGTACGACGGGTGGGCGATGTCGAAGACCACGGTCAGCGTGCCGGTGACGACGACGACGGCGTAGAGCTGCCACAGGGTGAGGACGCCCGCCAGCGCGGCCGCGGGGATCGACAGCAACGCCGCGGCGCGGCCGAGGTCGGCCCAGACCAGCAGCGGGCGACAGCGCAGCCGGTCGCACCACACACCGACCTGCAACCCGATCACCAGGAACGCCAGCATCTGGCCGACCCGCAGCAGCGACACCTCGAACGCCGACGCGTTGAGCACGGTGACGGCCAGCAGCGGCACCGCGAGCTGGCTGATGCCCGTGCCGACCTGGCTGATCACGTCCGCCGCCCACAGGTGGCGGAAATCCCGGTCCTTCAGCAACCCCATGCCGACATGATGCCGGCAAAGGCAACTAACTTGAGCCTGGTTGGGTCAACTTCTGGATCGCGGGCACCACGGAGGTCACCACGGCCCACGCACCGGGGATGAGCAGGAGCGCGGCGATCGCGACGACGGGGAACATGAACATCGACTCGACCGGTCCACCGGTGCGGAACCGCAGCCACTTGGGCGGCCGCAGCTCGTACCAGGTCTCGCCCGCGATCGGCAGCGGGAACAGGAACGGGCAGCCGGAGATGGTCACGGCGTCGCCGAGGCAGTGCACGAAGCAGCCGACGGCCACCGCGATGCCCAGCACGCCGGACAGCCCTTCCAGGTGCGCGAGCGTGGCGTCCAGGCCGAACCGGACGAGGAACCACCCCACCACGCCGACGAACACCACCGCCACCCAGTCGCCCAGCGCCGCCTCGGCCAGCAGCACCGAGAACACCGCGACGCCGAGCACGGCCCACTTGCCGCCCAACTCCGTCGCGCCCGCGGTCAGGTAGCCGAGCAGCACCGCGAAGAGCAGCGTGTGGGACAGGTGCCGGTGCTCACCGGTGACCGGCTCGTCGCGGGGCCCCTTGGTGATCGCGTAGATGTACCGCGAGGACTTGCGCAGGAGCCACGACACGGCCCCGGTCAGCGGGCCGAGGTAGCGCGACGCGGTCGAGTGCCGGTGGTCGAAGTCGGGCAGCAGCGCGAACCCGGCCGTGACGAGCCCGAGCAGCAGCGCACCGGCCAGGTCCCCGTGGCCGAGCAGCGGGGCGATCCCCAGTCCCGCACACCACCCGGTGAGCGCGTGCGTTCGTCCCATCACCCGTTCGAGCATCCGGGGTCACCGGTTCAAGGTCAAGTTCGGTCGAGTTTCGCCGTCCCTGCGGCTGGTGCAGCATGACGAGGTGGGCGAGATCCGGATCGGCACGTCGGGCTGGGTGTACCCGCCGTGGCGCGGCGTCTTCTACCCCGAGGGGCTCGCCCGGAAGCGCGAGCTGGACCACCTGTCGCGACAGGTCACCTCGGTGGAGGTCAACGGTTCCTTCTACTCGCTGCAACGGCCGTCGAGCTACCTGAAGTGGGCGGCCCAGACCCCGGACGACTTCGTGTTCGCCGTCAAGGGCGGCCGCTTCATCACCCACCTCAAGCGCTTGCGCGACAGCGGTGACACGCTCGCGAACTTCTTCGCCTCCGGCGTGCTGGCGCTGGGCCCGAAACTCGGCCCGCTCCTGTGGCAGCTGCCGCCCACGCTGCAGTTCGACGCCGACCTGCTCGCCGAGTTCTTCGGCAACCTGCCGCGCACCACCACCGCGGCGGCCGAACTCGCCGCCCGGCACGACGAGCGCGTGGACCCGGCGTGGACGACGACCGACGCCGACCGGCCGCTGCGGCACGCGCTGGAGGTCCGCCACCCGTCCTTCGTCGACCCGAGCTTCCCTGCTCTGCTGCGCGAGCACGGCGTCGCGCTGGTGGTCGCCGACTCGGCGGGCAAGTTCCCGCGCCTGGAGGAGGTGACCGCCGACTTCGCCTACGTGCGGCTGCACGGCGCCGACGAGCTGTACGTCAGCGGCTACACCGACGAGGCGCTCGACGAGTGGGCCGCCAAGGTCCGGGCCTGGGCCTCGACCGGCGACGTGTTCGTCTACTTCGACAACGACGCCAAGGTCATGGCGCCGCGCGACGCGATGGCGCTGCTGCGGAAGGTCGAGCAGCCGCCACGGCGTGTCGCGCACACGATGGGGTGAACAGGGAACAACTCCGGCGCGCGATTAGGCCGAACGGCCGAGTCTGGAGCGATGCGCGAGCGACGGAGGTTCCTCATGACCCGAAGCCTGATCACGGCGGTGGCCATCACCGCGGGCGCACTGGTCGCGAGCGGTACCGCTGCCGCACAGCAGTCCGCCGTGCCGACGTGCGACCGGGGCGAGTTCTGCCTGTGGGGCGGCGCCGAGTACACCGGTCCGGCCAAGCGGCTGGACCTGGAGTCGGCCAACCCCGGCGAGTGCATCCCGCTGCCGGGCGGCCTCGTGGCGCGCTCGTTCGCGAACCGCTTGACCAGAGACGCGAGCGTCTACCAGTCCGAGACGTGCTCGACCGAGGCCGAGTTCACCACCTACCCCGGCAAGGGCACTTACGTGCCGGATGCCCCTTTTGTCGTTCGCGCCATCCAGGTCTGGGAACGCTGAAACCCTGTGAGATAGCGATTCCTGGGCACTTCGAATCGCCGACGGGTCGGAACCGCGGGGTTCGGCATTCGGCAGGGGTGTGACCACGGGAATTCCGCGTGAGACCGGTGACTCTCCGAGAGCAGGCCGTCCGAACCTCGACCACTCGATCGTGTGAACACCCTTCAGTAAGCCGAGTCGTTGCGCCTACGTTTCCCGCCTAGCCGTGCTGCGTCAGCACGAAGAGGAGACACAACGGTGGCGCTTGCCGAAACCGGATTACACGGGTTGATGCTCAGCCGGGTGGCACGTGATCAGGAGCTGACCCCTCGCGCGGCCGAACTGGTGATCGCCGCCTGCCGCGGCGAGTCGGCCCTGAACCGCGTGCTCGACGGCGTGACGGCCGAGGAGGAGCCGCCCGAGAACCCCAGGCAGGCGCCGGGGGCCGGGATCTACCTGTCGAGCGTGCGGGTGCGGGGTTTCCGCGGCATCGGCCCCGAGGTCGACCTGCCGCTGGTGAGCGGACCGGGGCTGACCGTGGTGACCGGGCGCAACGGGTCGGGCAAGTCGAGTTTCGCGGAGGCCGCGGAGTTCGCGCTGACCGGCAACAACACCCGGTGGACCCGGTCGCTCAACGAGGTGTGGCGGCAAGGCTGGCGGAACCTGCACGCGACCGGCGACAGCTCCGTGGCGATCACGCTGGTGCGGGCGGGCCACGAGGGCACGACGACGGTCCGCCGGGCGTGGGCGGACGGCGACGACTTCACCGGCGGCACCTGGACCGAACGCCGCGACGGGCAGGAGCCCGCACCGTTCGACCAGGCCAAGTGGCGGTCCGCGCTGGAGACCTACCGGCCGTTCCTGCCGTACAGCGAGCTGGGGAAGTCGTTGGAGGGCAAGCCGAGCGAGCTGCACGACGCGGTGCACAGCCTGCTGGGGCTGGAGACCATCACCGACGCGCAGAACCGGCTGGCCGAGCACCGCAAGCGCTTGGCGGACGTGGTGGCGCGGCCGCACGACCGGCGGGCGAAGGTGCGGGCGGAGCTGGCGGCGTCGTCGGACGACCGCGCGCAACGGGCGGCCGAACTGCTGGGGCAGGACCACCCGAACCTGGACGCGCTGGCGGACCTGGCGCTGGGCACGGACGTCGGCGCGGGCGGGATGCCGCTGCTGCTCCAGGTGACCGAACTGCCGCTGCCGTCGGCCGCGGACCTGGCGCGCTGCCTGGAGGAGCTGGACGCGGCGCTGGCGGGCGTGACCGCGGTCGCGACCGACGGCGCGCAGATGTGCTTGCGCACCAGCGAAGTCCTGCGCGTGGCGATGGAACTGCACGAGGCGAAGGGCAACAAGTCGTGCCCGGTGTGCGGCATCGGCGTGCTGGACCAGCGCTGGTTCACGGCGACGACGAAGCGCGCGGAGACCCTGGCGGCTGCGGCGGCGGCGCTGTACGACGCGGGCACCCGGCTCGACACCGCGACCGCCGCGGCGCGCTCGCTGTGCGGGCAGGTTCCCGACCTGCTCAAGGAGATCGACGGCTTCCTGCACACCGAGGCCGCGCGCACGACGTGGACCGAGTGGGCGCAGTGCTCGACCTACGAGGACCCGATCAAGCTGCGCGCGGACCTGCCGGAGCGGCACACCGCGGTGCTGGCGGCCGTCGACGCGCTCAAGACCGCCGCGCAGGAGCAGATCGACAAGCGGGACCTGGTGTGGCGGCCGATGGCGCTCGCGCTGTTCGAGTGGCACTCCCAGGCCGAGCGGGCGCTGGCCGACCAGCAGGTGCTCGCCGACGTGACCGAGGCGGAGAGCTGGATCCGAAGAACCGCGGCGCGGCTCCGCTCCGAGCGGATCGCGCCGTTCGCCAAGGAGTCGCAGCGGATCTGGCAGCGGCTCCGCCAGCAGAGCAACATCGACCTCGGCACCGTGCACCTGGAGGGCACCGGCCAGAACGACCGGCGGGTGGAGCTGGACGTCTCGGTCGACGGGAAGCCGAACTCGGCGCTCGCCGTGATGAGCCAGGGGGAACTGCACGCGATGGCCCTCGCGCTGTTCCTGCCGCGGGCCGTCGTCGACGAGAGCCCGTTCCGGTTCGTGGTGATCGACGACCCGGTGCAGGCGATGGACCCGGCCAAGGTCGACGGCCTGGCGCAGGTGCTCGCCGACGTCGGCCTGACCCGCCAGGTCGTGGTCTTCACCCACGACGAGCGCCTCACCGAAGCGGTGCGCCGCCTGCGGCTCCCCGCGACGGTGTGGGAGGTCTGCCGGGGCGAGAACTCCTTGGTGCGGGTGCGGATGTGCGACGACCCCGTCGGCCGGTACCTGTCCGACGCCCGCGCCATGCGCGACACCGACGACCTCCCCGAGGAAGCCCGCGCCGAACTCGTCGCCACCTGCTGCCGCTCCGCGCTGGAAACCGCGGCCGACACCAGGTTCCGCCAGGTCCGGCTGGCACGCGGCCAGTCGCACGCCGAGGTGGAGCAGGTCCTGGAGCAGGCGCTGACGACCCGGCAACGGGTGGCGCTCGCCGTGTTCGACGACCTGTCCGAGAACCGAAACCTGTTGCCCTGCTTGACGAGCGCCCTCGGCACGTGGGCCGTGGACGTGCTGCACGCCTGCCGGGAGGGGACGGCGTCGTCCTACGAGGGCGACCTGCTGACCCTGATCCGGGACACCGAACGACTGACGAACTGGCTGCGAGATGAGTGACGTGACTGACCGCAAAGTGCTCGACCGCTTGGACCACGTCGGCCGGATGCTCGCGGACGTGGGCGGACTGGACGGGGTGCGGGTGCGCTGCGGCGCCTGGCTGCTGCGCACGACGCTGGAGCGCGCGGTGGTGGCGCTGGTGTGCGCCGACGACCAGACCACCACCAGGTCGATGCACGCCCTGCTGCTGCGCCTGCCCAAGCACGTCGGCCCGGACGTCGCGGCGGACACGGCGCAGCTGTGGCACGCGCTGCGCCGGGCCGCGCACCACCACGACTACGAGATCGCGCCGACCTCGGACGAGCTGCGCGACTGGTACGCGGACACCAAGTGGCTCAGCGGGGTCCTGCTCGCCGCGCAGCCCACCCTGCTGCCGCTGCCCCGCGTCGAGGCCGTCTCGCGGAGACACGGGTGAGGTTCCTGCTGTTCGCCGACCTCCACCTCGACACGTCCTTCTCCGCCGGATCGCTCCCCGCGGACGTGACCGGTGCGCTCCGGGCCGCGCTGCGCACCACGGTGGAGCGGATCACCGCGCTCGCCCGGTCGGAGCGCGTCGACGCGGTGCTGTGCGGCGGCGACCTGTACGAACAGGAGCGGTTCTCCCCCGACACGGCCGAGTTCCTGCGCGACGCGTTCGAGGACGTGGCCGTGCCGGTGTACGTGGCGCCGGGCGACGACGACTGGTACGGCCCGAGGAGTCCGTACCGGCAGGTGGCGTGGTCGTCGAACGTGCACGTGTTCACCGAGGACCACCTGGTGCCCGAGGCGCTCGCCGACGGGATGACGCTGTGGGGAGCGGCGCACCTCGCGCCCGCGACCGCAGAGGGCTTCCTGGACGGGTTCGAGGTCGGCCGCGGCGGCGTGAACCTAGCCCTGTTCCACGGTTCCGACGTGGCGGCACTGTCCACTCAGGAGCGTGGCACCGCGCCGTTCACCGCCGAGCAGGTCGAGATCTCGGGACTGGACCACGCGTTCCTCGGGCACAACCACACCCCGAGCGACGCCGAGCGGCACACCTACCCCGGCAACCCCGCCCCGCTGGTGTTCGGCGAGGGCGCTCCGCGGGGCGCCGTGCTCTGCACCGTGCACGACGACGGCCGGGTGGACCGGGTCCGTCACGACGTGTCGGCGGGTTGCCTGCACGACGTCGCGGTGGACCTGACCGGGACGGCGCACGTCGACGAGGCGCGCGAACGGGTCGCGGCTGCCGTGGCCGGGCTGACGGGGGTCGTCCGGGTCACGCTCGGCGGCGAGGTCGGCCCGGACGTCGACCTGGCACTGGCCGACCTGACACCCGCCGCGGCGCACCTGGACGCGCTCGTGCCCCGGTTCGGGAGCCTCGGCGTGGCCTACGACTTCGCCGCGCTCGCCGAGGAGCCCACGGTGCGCGGCCGCTTCGTCCGCGACGTGCGGGCCGACCCCCGCCTCGACGCCGACACCCGGCGGCGGGTGCTGGTCACGGGCCTGCGCGCGCTCGACGGACGCACAGCCGACCTTGCCGCGCACTGACCCAGCCACGATCACGAGGTAGTCATGAGAATCGAGTCCGTGACCGCGCACGCGTTCGGTCCGCTCGCCGAGCGGACCCTGGCACTGGCACCGGGCCTGACCGTGATCGCGGGCGCGAACGAGTCGGCGAAGTCCTCGTGGCACGCCGCGATCTACGCGGCGCTGTGCGGACGGCGGCGCGGCCGGGGCGCGGCGACGGTGGCGGAACGCCGGTTCGCCGAGCAGCACAAGCCGTGGAACGACGAGGACTGGCGGGTCTCGGCCGTGGTGGTGCTGGACGACGGGCGGCGGGTCGAGCTGTGCCAGGACCTGGCCGGGCGGGGCGGCTGCCGGGCCGTGGACGTCCGGCTGAAGTCGGACGTCACCGCCGAGGTGATGTTCGAGGGCGCGCCGGACGGGAGTCGCTGGCTCGGGTTGGACCGCAAGTCGTTCGCCGCCACCGCGTGCGTGAACCAGGCCGAACTGCTGGGGGTGCTCGGTGCGGCCGACGGCCTCCAGGAGCACCTGCGGCGCGCGGCGGCCACCGCGGGCACCGATGCGACGGCTGTGGCGGCGCTGGAGCACCTGGAGTCGTTCCAGCGCGACCACGTCGGGCTGGAGCACGCGAACTCCAGCAAACCGCTGCAGGTGGCCAAGTACCGGCTCAAGCAAGCCAAGCGGGACCTCACCCACGCGGTGACCGCGCACGAGCAGTACCTGGACCTCGTGGTGGAGGCGGAGGAGCGCCGCACCGAGGCGGATGCCGCCGCGGCCACCGCCGAGCGGGCGGACGAGGCCACCACCGCGCTGGACGAGCTGCTGGCGGCTACCCGTGCGCACACCGCCGCGGTGCACGAAGTGGCGCGGTCCAAGGAGAAGGTCGACGCCCAAGCGGCCGAGGTCACCAGGGCGGAGCAGCGGGTCGCGCGGGTCGACGAGCTGGACGCGCGGTTCGGCGGCGTCGCGCCCGCCGGGCTGGCGGCGCAGGAGGAGGCGACGCGGGTCGTGCACGCGGCGCTGGCGGCGTGGCGGGCGGTGCCCAAGGCGCGCAAGCTGACCGGCTCGACCGCGGCGGAACTGCGGCAGGAGCTGGCCGCCGTGCCGGAGCCGCCCGCCGGGGACACCGAGGTGCAGCCCCGGATCCGCGAGCTGGCGCTGGCCCGTGAACGCGCGCTCGCGGTCGTGGCGGCTCACGAGGGCCGGCGTCCGATGGTCGACGAGCAGATCGGCGACGCCCGGCTCACCGCGGTGCTGGCCGTCGGACCCGCCGCTGTGCGGGAACTGGCCGCCGCGCTCGGCACCCCTCCCCCGCCACCGCCGAAGTCCGCCGGGCGCACCGCGTGGCTGCTCGCCGCGGCCGCCGTGGCGGTGGCGGGACTGGTCCTGCTCGTCACCGGCCGCTGGCTGCCGGGCATCGCCCTGCTGTCGCCGGTGCTGTTCCTCGGCATCCTGCGGCTCGTCGAGTCCGCGACCGCCGATTCCACCTATTCCGGCCAGCACAACCGCCAGGTCTGCCCGGCCGCCGCGGAGGCGGAGGCCCGGTGCGCCACGCTCGGCCTGCCCGCGGAACCGCTGGTGCTCCAGGAACTCGCCACCAGGGCCGAGCGGCAGACCAGCCTGCGCACGGCCCGCGCGAGCTGGGACGAGCACCAGCGGCAGTACGCGGAGAAGGTGGCCCAGCAGACAGCGGAACTGCGGTCGGCGTTGGCCGTCAAGGGTTTTCCCGAACCCGAGGTGGACGTCGGCGAACTGCTGACGAGGTACGAGCGGTGCTGTGCGATCGCCGCGCGGCAGGCCGCCATGGCCGCGCAGAAGGACGTGCTGACGCGGGCCATCGCCGAGCGCGACCGGGCGGAGGAAGCAGCCGTCGAGGTCGAACTGCTGCGCGCCAAGGCGTTGGAGCTGGTCCGCGGGGCCGTGCTGGTGATCGACGAGCACTCCACCGCGACCACGGCCCCCGAACTGCTGGCCGCGCTCACCAGGTGGCAGCGCGGCTGGGAGGACCAGCTCCGCGTCGTCGCGGAGGAACGCGACGCCTGGACCGAGCTGACCACCCTGCTCGCCGACACCACCCGTGACGACCTCGCCGCCGAAGTCGCCGCGGTGCGGCAGGAGCACGCCGCGCTGGTGGCGGAGGCCGACCGGCACGAGCAGGACGCGGCCACCGCGCTCGCCAAGCGTGACGCCCTCGCCGCCGACACCGGGCACGACGTGACCACCACGCCCGCCAGGCTCGACGAGCTCGCCTGCACCGAACGGGAGGCGCTCACCACCGACGCCGAGAAGATCGAGGTGCTGCTCGCCGCAGCCCGAACCGCCGTCACCACCGCCCGCGTCGAGGCCAAGCGGATGGCCACCGCCGCCGACGAGGTGGTCGGCGCGCTCGCCGAACGCGGCCGTGCCCTGCCCGGCGTCGCCGAAGCCGAGGAGGCGCTGGCCACCGCGCAGGCCGACCTCTCCGACGTCGCGGGCCTCGCCACCACGCTGACCCTGACGCGGAAGTTCCTCGCCGCCGCGCAGGAGAGCGTGCACGAGGACATCGCGCCCGCGCTCGCCGCGACCCTGTGCGACCACCTCTCCGAGATCACCGAAGGCCGCTACACCGACGCCACCGTCGACCCGGCCACGCTGAAGGTCGCCGTCCGCGGCCCCTCCGGCCAGTGGCGCCCGGCCGCCAACCTGTCGCTGGGCACCGCGGAACAGGTCTACCTGCTGCTCCGCTTCGCCCTCGCCGAACACCTGACCGTCCCCGGCGAGACCTGTCCGCTGCTGCTGGACGACATCACCGTCCAGGCCGACGACAACCGGACCACCGCCATCCTCGACCTCCTCCTCACCCTGTCCGCGCACCGCCAGGTGGTCCTGTTCGCCCAGGAGTCCGCGGTCCGCTCCTGGGCGAACACCCACCTGGACGGTGAGCGGAACGCACTGCGCGAACTCACCCCGATCCCGGTTGATTGACCACGTGGCACAGTTGAGCCGTGCAGGTGAGCATTCTGGGCCCGCTGGAGGTGACCGAGGACGGTGTCCCGGTGCCGATCGGCGGCGCGCGGCTGCGCACGCTGGTGGTGCGGCTCGCGGTCGGCGTCGGCCGGGTCGTGACCGTGGACGAGCTGGCGGACGCCCTGTGGCCCCGTGACGCCCCGGCGGACCAGTCCAACTCGGTGCGGTCGCTGGTGGCGCGGCTGCGGCGGGTGCTGCCGAACCCGGACGTGGTGCGGTCGGCCGCCGCTGGCTACCGGCTCGACCTGCCCGAGTCCGCTGTGGACGCCTACGAGTTCGAGCGGCTGGCGCGCAGCCGTGACGGGGCACGGGAAGCGCTGGCGCTGTGGCGCGGTCCGGCGCTGGCCGACGTGCGGGACGCCGAGTTCGCCACCGCGTACGCGGCCCGGCTGGAGGAGACGCGGCTGGCGGCCGTCGAGACGTGCGCCGAGGCCGACCTGGCGGCGGGCGCGGGCGAGCGGCTGGTCGCGGAGCTGACGGAACTGGCGGCGCGGCACCCGTTGCGCGAACGCCTCCAGGCCCAGTTGGTCCGCGCGCTGACGGCCGTCGGCAGGCAGGCCGAAGCGCTGGCCGTCTACGAGGACGTCCGGCGCAGGCTCGTCGAGGACCTCGGCGCCGATCCGGGCGCGGAACTCCGCGAAAGCCACCTGGCGGCGCTGCGCACGGACGGTCCCCGCGGGAACCTGCGGACCGCGTTGACGAGCTTCGTCGGCCGGGAGGCGGAGGTCGCGCGGGTGGCCTCGATGCTGGCCGACGGCAGGCTGGTCACGCTCGTCGGCCCTGGCGGCGCGGGCAAGACGCGGCTGGCGACGACGGCCGCGAACCGGCTGCCGAACGGGGCGTGGCTGGCCGAGCTGGCACCGGTCACCGATCCGGCGGACGTGCCCGCCGCGGTGCTCAAATCGTTGGGAGCACGGGAGAAGCGCGCCCCCGACGGCGACACGGCGCCGCAGGACGCGACCGGCCGACTGGTAGACCTGTTGTCCCGCAGCGATTCCCTGATCGTGCTCGACAACTGCGAGCACGTGGTGGACGCCGCTGCCCAGCTCGCCGACGAGCTGCTCGGCCGGTGCCCGAGGCTGCGGATACTGGCCACGAGCCGCGAACCCCTCGGCGTGCTGGGAGAAGCGCTGTGCCCGGTGCCGCCGCTGGAGGTGCCCGGCGCCGGGCCGACCGCGGCGGAGGCCAAGGCCACGGCGGCGGTCCAGCTGCTCGTCGACCGCGCCGCCGCCGTGCTGCCGGGCTTCGACGTGGACGAGGCGAACGCGGCCGCCGTGGCGGAGATCTGCCGC
>JBDSAJ010000406.1:0-3441 GCA_039922235.1 Umezawaea sp. | reverse complement strand
GCCGGATGCCGCGTCCACGTGGGGTGGACGCGGCATCCGGGGTGACGTGCTACCGACCTGCCCTGTCGGTCCACATCAATCGAAGCGCGACACAGAGGCCGATGAGCATCAGCACGCCGGTCACGCCGAAAGCTGTCACGATCACTGCGGCCAGGCCGCCGAACACGACGAGCAACCCGAGAGTCCGCGGGGCCCCGCGCCGAGGCACCTCGGCACGGGCAAGCGGAAGAGGGACCTCGTCAGGCGGAACGGGGACGGCCACCCGTGGCGGCAGCAGGGCGACGGAGTTGGTCGCCGCGGAGCTGCGGTCGTGCAGGGTGATCGTCTTGCGCACAGGGCGTTCCTGCCCGGTGCGCACATCGTCGAAGCCGCTCGACAACGGTTCCTGATCGATCATGGGGTAATGGTGCACCACGTCTTCGAGACAAATCCACCGGAGACAGGGGGATATCGCCGAACGGTTGCCGGATTGGGGCAAGCGGCCCAATGCTATTGAGACCTATTACTGCGGATTGGCTATACCTGCTGGTCAGAGGGTTGAAGCACGTGCACTCTGCACGTGCATCGGTGTGTGCATCGGTGTGTGCATCGGATCGTGCCGAAGGCTGGAGCATTTGTCGGTGCAACAATGCGCGGAATGGCGTTTACGGCAATTCGCTCACCGTTGCCGGGTCCCGATGACCACCGTGGCGTCCAGCTCGTCGGAGGTGACGATCCGGGGGAGCAGACCGGATCGGGCGAAGGTGTCTGCGGTGTGCGGTGCCTGCCGTTCACCGGTCTCCACGAGCAGGTGGCCGCCCGGCGCGAGCCACACCGCGGCGTCGGCGGCGACACGGCGCTGGACGTCGAGGCCGTCGCTGCCGCCGTCCAGCGCCACCAGCGGCTCGTGGTCGCGGGCTTCCGGCGGCATCATGCCGATGGCACCGGTCGGTACGTACGGCGCGTTGGCGACGAGGACGTCGACCCGGCCGCGCAGATCGGCGGGCAGCGGCGCGTACAGGTCGCCCTCGTGCACCCGGTCGGCGCCGATGTTGCGGCGCGCGCAGCGGACCGCGGCGGGCTCGATGTCGGCGGCGTGCAGGTCGATCCCGTCGACCAGCGCGGCGAGCACCGCGCCGACCGCGCCCGAACCGCAGCACAGGTCCACGACCACGGCGCCGGGGTGTGCCAGTGCGGCGGCTTGGCGGACCAGGAACTCGGTGCGCTGCCGGGGCACGAAGACGCCGGGGTCGACCAGGACGCGCAGGCCGCAGAACTCGGCCCAGCCGAGCACGTGCTCCAGCGGCAGGCCGTCGACGCGGCGGTCGACCATGGCGGCGAGTTCGGCAGGCGACCCGGCGGCCTCGACGAGCAGGCGGGCCTCGTCCTCGGCGAAGACGCAGCCGACGGCGCGCAGCCGGGAAACGATGGAGGGAAGGGCGAGAACCATGGGGGAGTGCCTTTCGGGGGTGCCGAACGGGCGCTCTCCGGTGGTTAGCCGACCACGCGGCGGGAGAGCACCCGACCTGGACGAGCGGTCATGGGGTCCCACCTCCTAGGTCGCTGCTGCTGACCGCCGGAACGCTACCAGCAGCCACCGGCTCACACGACGATCGCGTGCACCGACGCGGGCGCCGGACCACCCGCGTGCTGGTAGGCGTCCCAGGCCCGGCCGAGTCGTTCGACGGCGTCGCTGACCTCGCCCGTGGTCGCGGTGAACGGGATCCGCAGCCGGTCGGTGCTGCCGCCCGCGGCGTCCAGTGCGGTGCCGGGCAGCACGGCCACGCCGTGGCGGAGCGCGACCTGGGCGAACGCCGACGCGTCGCCGGACGGCAGCCGCACCCAAAGGCACTGGCCGCCCTCGGCGCGGTCGAAGTCCCAGCGCGGCACCACCTCCGCGAGCGCGGCGCACAGGTGGTCGTGCCGCCGTCCCAGTTCCGCGCCACGCCGCCGGAGCACCTCGTCGAGGTCGGGCAGCAGTTCCACGAGCGCGAGCTGGTCGAGCACCGCGCTGCCCAGGTCGTGGATCGCCTTGAGCCTGGCCAGTTGCGCGATGTCGCCCTCCGACGCGCGCACCCAGCCGGTGCGCAGGCCGCCCCACACCGCCTTGCTGAACGACCCGACGGTCAGCGCGGGCCCGAACGCCGCGAGCCCGAGCGGGTGGGACCCGTCGAACGACAGCCCTGCCAGCACCTCGTCGTCGATCAGCGGCACCCCGTGCGCCGCCGCGACCTCCACGAGCCGGCGCCGGGTGAGCGCGGACATCGTGGTGCCGGTCGGGTTGTGGTTGGTCGGGTTGAGGTAGGCCAGCCGGGGGCGGGTGGCCAGCGCGGCCGTCCACGCCGCGACGTCGTCGCCGGGCACTGGTTCGAGCACCGCGGAGGCGTCGCGGAACAGCTCCAGCGCGCCGGGGTAAGTCGGTCCCTGCACCACGACGGTGTCACCCGGTTCGAGGAACAGCCGGGTGAGCAGCGCGAGCGCCTGCTGGCCGCCCGTGGTCACCAGGATCTCCTCCGGCATGGTCGGGATCCCGCGCGCGGTGTAGCGCTCGGCCAGCGCGGACCGCAGCGCCGGGTGGCCCATCGGGTAGTAGCCGATGTCGCCGCTGTCCGGACCGGGCAGGCGCGCCACCGCCCGCTCGAACGCCCTGGCCAGTTCCGGCGGGGGACCGTGCGGAGCAGTGCACGCCAACGAGATCACGCCCGCGACCGGGTCGAGGTAGTTGACGAACATCGGGTTGGCCAGCGGGACCGCGCCCGGCCGGGTGCCGGACAGCACGGCGGGCGCGACCCACGTGCCGCGGCCCTGGTGCCGTTCCAGCTTGTGCTCCTGGCGCAGCCGTTCGTACGCGGCGACGACCGTCGTGCGGCCGACCGCGAGCCGGTCCGCGAGCACCCGGTCCGGTGGCAGCGAGGCCCGCGGCGGCAGCTGGCCGGAGTCGATCAGCTGCCGCAACCGTTCGGCGAGCAGCAGGTACAGCGGGCCGCGGCTGACCGACCAGCGGCCGAGCTGCGCGACCAGCCGGTCCACCGGCCACGGGATTGGCTCCATCACCAAACCAATTTAGCCGGAATTGGCGCTGTCGGGCGCTCGTGCCGAGCCCGAAGCTGGAGACCATGCGCCCCTTCACCCGAGCCGTCCACGTGCCCGTGCCGCCGCTGCCGAACTCCCGGCCGATCAGCGTGCCGATCTACCAGGCCTCCAACTTCGCCTTCGACGACCCGGACGCGCTCGCGCAGGCGCTGGAGTCGCCGGACAGCGGGTTCGTGTACAGCCGCTACGCCAACCCGACGGTGCGCGCACTGGAGGACCAGCTGGCCCGTCTCGAAGGCGGCGTGGCCGCGGTGTGCACCGCGTCCGGCATGGGCGCGGTCAGCGCCGTACTGCTGAGCACGCTCAGCTCGGGCGACCACGTGATCGCCCAGAACTGCCTGTACGGCGGCACGTACGCGATGCTCAACG
>JBDSAJ010000405.1:0-10135 GCA_039922235.1 Umezawaea sp. | reverse complement strand
CTCGACGGGGCAGAGCCGTTCGGTTCGTCCTGAACGGGGCCGCACCTCACCCCGCCGGGGTGAAGCCGCCCCGGACCGTTTGGGTGCCGTCGGCTGTGGCTTGCACGGTGTAGCTGTCGGCGCGGGCGTCGCGCGCGCCGTTGCCGTGGTTGTACTGGGCGGCGAAGGTTTGGTGCGCGGCAGAGATGGTGCGGCCCGGTTTGAGCTCCCAGCGGTAGACCACCGCGCCGTCGACCTCCTGCACGGTGACGGTGAAGTCGTCGTTGGGCTCGGTCTGCCACTGGCCGGTGGTCTGCACGCCGCCGGTCTGCACGATGCGCAGTTCCACGGTGAGCGCGGTCAGCGGCTGGGTGCTGTTCAGGATCAGGTCGCTCTGGGACCAGTATTCCTGGCTGTGCGGGTTGATGGAGCCCTTCGCCGACAGCGGCCCGGTCGAGACCGGATTGTCAGCGGGGGGAGCGGAGCCCGGATCGACCGACGTCGACTGGCTGGTGGTCGACTGGCTGGTGGTCGTCTGACCCGGTGGCGGCGGAGGGGCCGAGCCGTCGATGGTGCGGGTCGAGGGCGCGGGAGCAACGCTCGGGGACGTGGCGGTGACACTGGTCGCGCTGTCCGGTCGCGGGGGTGTGATCTGGATGATGCTGGCGACGGCGAGGCCCCCGGTCGCCAGGATCCCGGCCGCGGCCAAGCCCGCGACCGCCACCCTGGGCCAGGTCCTCGCGATGCCCGGCGTCCGGTGGCGTCCGTTGGTGACGGCCGTGCCGCGTTCCACGCGCGCCAGCATCCGGGCGCTGTCGGGCTGGTGCGCCCCGGCTGCCTCGTGCAGTTGCCTGCTGATCTCCTCGTTCACCGACTCCTCCTCCCCGCCACCACGTCCTCGGCCGACGACACGCCGAGCAAGCGTTCCAACTCGGCCAGCCCCTTCGAGGTCTGGCTCTTCACCGCGCCCACCGAAATCCCCAGCGCCAGTGCGGTGTCCCTCTCCGACAGGTCGAAGGCGTGGCGCAGGACGACGCAGGCCCGCTTGCGGAACGGCAGCCGGTCCAACGCCGCCCGCACGTCCACCACGGCGGCCACGTCCGGGCCCTGCGTCTGCTGTGCACGGTGTGACCAGAACAGCGTGACCCGGCGGCGTTCGCGTGTCGCGCCGCGGATGCGTTCCCGCGCCAGGTTGGCGACCACTCCGCGGGCGTACGCCAGCGGGTGGTCGGCCCGGTGCAGCCGGTCCCAGCGCTGCCACAGGGCGATCAGGGCGTCCGCGGCCAGGTCGTCGGCGGCGTCCGTCTCACCGGTCAGGAGGTAGGACAGACGTGACAGCTCGGCGTAGTGCCGTTGGAAGAAGGCGTGGAACTCCGCCGACTTGTCATCAGGGACCATGTCGCTCGGCTGCCCTCTTCCTACCCACTAGCCCCTCCACGGCCGCAACGTACCTGCGGCCGACGACTTACTCCAAATGCCGGACACCCCGTGTGACCGGCCGTGACCGGCCCGTCGGGCCGGCGTGAGCACCGGCCCGACGAGCACGACGAGCCGGTGGTCAGGACGGTTCGCCGTACAGCACGCCGCGCGCCGCGTTGGAGCCCAGGTAGACCCGGCCGTACACGTCGGGGTCGCCGGTGATCTCACCGGAGCCGCCGCCGTACTGGTGCTGGTCGTCGTTGATCCGCACCCAGGCGGCGCCGCCGTCGGTGGAGCGGAAGATCCCGGTGACGCCGCCCACCGTGCCGACGAGGTAGAGGGCGGGGTAGCCGGCGCCGGCAGCGGCCTTGCCGAAGCCGACGGCGGTGGCGCCCCGAACGCTGTCCAGCTTCGTGAAGCTCACCCCGCCGTCGGTGGAACGGGAGAGCCCGCCGCCGTCCGCGATCCACAGGTCGCCCGCGTTGCCGGGAGCCGCCTTGAGGCGTCCCCCGGTGAGACCACCGGCGCGGGCGGTGAAGCTCCTGCCGCCGTCGGTGCTGGCGAACAGGGTGCCGCCGCTGAGCGAGTAGAAGGTGCCCGCCGTGGAGCGGTCGGCCACCACCGCCGTGCCCGCTGGCAGGCCGGCGGACGCCGTCCAGGTCTTGCCCCGGTCCGTGGAGGCGTAGGGCACCTGCCCCGACGCGGTCCACACCACGGTGCCGCCGTCGGCCGAGATCGCCACCGTGCCGCCGCCCGCGGCGCTCACCGGAGCCCCGGCGAACGGCGTCCAGGTGCTGCCGCCGTCGGTGGAGTAGGCGCCGCGCTGCTCACCGCTGTAGCCCACGCGGACCACGGTGTTCGGCTTGGCCTGCGCGAAGTCGATGCCGGTGGTGTTGCTGAACCGCGGTCCGGACGAGGCCGCGGCAGGCACCTGGTCCAGGTCGTCGTGGCGGAACCCGCCGATGTCGCCGAGCGCGCTGATCAGGTCCCCGCCGGGGGGCGCGACCAGGCCGAGGACCGCGGTCTCCTCCAGCCCCTTGACCGGGACCGTCCAGTGCGTCTCGCCGCCGCCGTCCGCCGCGGTCACGTCGTTGCTGGCCCACAGACCCGATCCGGTGCCGTACAGCACGTGCCCGGAGTCGAAGGGGTCGAGGGCCAGCGCGCCCATCCAGTGGCCGATGCCGGTGCCGACGTACGGCGCCGCGGAGGCGTCCCGGACGGACGTGGCCCCGAGCGCCTTCCAGGTGGAGCCGCCGTCGGTGGAGCGGTACAGCTCGTCCGACGGCCACCAGCGGTCGAGGGTGGTGACCATCACCGTGGACGGCTGCTGCGGATCCACCGCCAGACCGGCGTAGCCGAAGCCGGTACCGGGGATCGGCGAGATGTCCTTCCAAGTCTTGTTGTCAGGAGTGTGCTTCCACACCGAACCGGCCTTCACCCCGTTCGGGCCAGGGGTATCGGTGTACGTCACGTACAGCGAACCGTCACCGGACAGGACGCCGTGCTGCGGCAACTGCCCGGTGGGCTGGCCGGGCAAGGCCTGCCAGGTGCCGCCGCCGTCGGTGGAGCGGTACAGCGAGGTGGTCTTGTCGGCGACACCCACGTAGATCGTCTTGCTGCCTGCGGGCCCGAAGGTCACGAAGGACAGGCCGACTCCGCTGCTGCCGCCGTCCTTGACGGGGAACCCGGCTGCCTGGCTCCACGTCACGCCGTGGTCGGTGCTGCGCCACAGCCCGTTCTTGCGGGTGCCCAGGTAGAGCGTGCCGGGATCGGCGGGGTCGATCGCGAGCCGCTCACCCATGGACCGGCCGTCCTCGTTGCCGCCCAGCTTGAACGGCAGGTCGGTGCGCTGGAACGTCCTGCCCTGGTCGGTGGAGCGCAGGATCGCGCCGTTGCCCGCCCAGTCGTTGGTGTAGGTGCCGGTCGCGAGGTACAGGCGGTCGGGGTCGACCGGGTCGGTCGCCACGCTCTCGATGCCCAGCACGTTCCAGTCCGCAGCCCAGTCGGTCAGCGGCACCCACTGGCCCTCCGCACCGTCCCAGCGGTACGCGCCGCCCACGTCGGTACGCGCGTACAGCAGGCCCTTGCGGTTGGGGTTGAAGACGAAGCCGGTGACGAAGCCGCCACCCGCGATCTGGACGTTGCGCCAGGTGTAACCACCCGAACCGGTGGCCGGTGCCGGTGCCGCTGGCGTGGACGGCGCGGCGGACGCGCTGGGTTTCGGCGCGGCAGCGGCCACCGCAGGAGCCGAAGGCGTGGCGACGGTGTCCGCCTTGGCCAGCTTCCACTGCTGATCGGCGCTGCCCCGGTCGGTGGACTGGACGACGGCCTGGCCGTCGGAGCCGTCCTTCACGCACAGGACCAGCCCGCTGCTGCGCGAGACGATCTTCACCGCCCCATCGCCGACATCGGTGAGCTTCCACTGCTGACCGGCGGCGGCGGTGTCCGACTGCTGTTCGACGTTGGCAGGCGCCGTGGAAGCGATCGGCACCCCCAGCACCTTCCCGCTGTTGTGGTTGACCAGCTGGTAGTAGCCGTCGTCAACGGGCTTCAACCGCCACTGCTGGCTCGCGGCACTGGAGGCGCGCTTCTCCTGCTGGATCCGGACGCCGTCCGCGCTGTCCGACCCGGCCACGTCCAGCGCGTTGCCGCTGTGCACCGAGACGAACTGGTAGTAGGCGGCGGCATCCACCGCCACCGCTTCCGGAGCGTCCCGCAGGGACAGCAGGTAGGGAGCGACGATCGCCGGCGCGCACACCGCCAGTGCGATCGCCGTCCAGCGCCTGCGGCTCCACGGCACTGCGCCGCCGCGCCTGCTGGCGGCGGACTCGGTCTTGCCCATAGCAGTACTCCTCGGGTTGCCGTGCTTCGCGCACGGCTCGGGGCGGCGCCACGCCCCGAGCACGCTGCGCGGCGCACAGCGGTCAGGACCGGGCGACCCAGCGTTCGGTCGTCTTCGGATCTGTCCACAAGTTGCCGCTGCCCCTGAAAAGGTTTCCGCTTGGTCCAAGGTTTTTTGGCAAACCTCGCTGGAGAAGTCGGGCATCTCGATGGCTTTGCCGCTTATCCGTCCGAACAGGACACAAGCCGTGTGCTCCGACTTGGCGCGGTCAACCGCAAAGGTTCCCTGCAGTAGGCTTGCGGCCTCCTGCCAGGAGGGACGGAGGGCACGGAGGTGGAATTCCGCGTCTTGGGTGCCGTGGAGGCGTGGGCGGACGGGACGCGAGTCGATCTCGGATCCCGCAAGCAGCGCTTGGTGCTGGCACTCCTGCTCCTCGAAGCAGGCCGTTCGGTGTCGCGGGACCGGATCGTCGACCTGCTCTGGCCGGACGACCCCCCGGTCAGCGCTCGCAACACGGTCCAGGCACTGGTATCCCGGCTTCGGGCGGTGTTCCGGTCGACGGGGCCGGAACTGGTGACCGAGGGGTCGGGTTACGTCCTGCGCGTCGATCCCGGCGACGTCGACGTGCACCGGTTCGGTCGGCTCACCGCGCGAGCACGGGAAGCCGACGACGAGCAAGCCGTCGCACTGCTCGACGAGGCGCTTTCGCTGTGGCGCGGCGACCCCCTGACCGACGTCACCTCACCCGAGGTCGCGCGGCGGCTGCTGGCAGGCGCGCAGGAGAGCCGGTGGACGGCGTTGGAGGACCGCGTCGACGCCCAACTCCGGCTGGGCCGCGGCCGGGACGTCCTGGCAGAACTCACGACGCTCGTCGCCGAGCACCCGCTGCGCCAGCGGTTCGTCGGTCAGCTCATGCTCACCCTGCACCGGGACGGCCGCACCGATGACGCGCTCGACGCCTACCGCGCGGTGCGCACGCGTCTCGCGGAGGACGTCGGCCTGGACCCCTCGCCGGAGCTGAAACGACTGGAAGCGGCGATCCTCGCGGAGGACCCGGCGCCGGTCGACCCGCAGGGCAGGGCACCCGAACCGGTCCGCCCGGCCCAACTGCCCCACGACGTGCGCGGGTTCGCGGGCCGCGCCGCCGAGCTGACCAGGCTGGACGACACCGCTGCCACGGCCGGTCCGGGGACCGACATCTGGGTGCTCACCGGTATCGCCGGAGTGGGCAAGACCGCGCTGGCCGTGCACTGGGCGCACCGTGCCCGCCACCGGTTCCCCGACGGCCAGCTCTACCTCGACCTGCGCGGGTTCGACGCAGACCACGAGCCGCTCACCGCGGCCGTTGCGGTGGCGCACCTGCTGCGCGCGCTGGGAGCCGATCCGCGGTCGATCCCGCCCGACCCGGACGGGAGGTTCGCGCTGTGGCGGTCGCTGCTGGCCGACAAGCACCTGTTGTTCCTGCTCGACAACGCCCGCGCCACCGCGCAGGTGATCCCCTTGCTGCCGTCCTCGGGCACGGTCCTGGTCACCAGCAGGCTGCGGCTCGGCGACCTGATCGCGCGGTCCGGCGCGCGGGCGCTGCCGGTCGGCGTGCTGCCCGAGGAGGACTCCCGCCATCTCCTCGAAGCCGTCCTGGGCGGCCCGGTGTCGGCGACCGAAGCCGCGGAACTGGCCCGGCTGTGCGGGCACCTGCCACTCGCGCTGCGCTTGGCGGCCGCGAACCTCGGCGACGGGGACGTACCCGGTATCGCCGAGCTGAACAGGGAACTGGCCGATGGCGACCCACTGGCCGGGCTGAGCGTCGACGGGGACGAGGACAGCGCGATCACGACCGCGTTCGCGCTGTCCTACCGCGCGGTCGGGGCCGAGCACCGGCTGCTGTTCCGAAGGCTCTCCCTGGTTCCCGGACAGACGTTCACCACGCGGCAGGCGGCGGCGCTGACCGAGGTCCCGGACGGGCAGGCGGGACAGCGGCTCAAGGCCTTGGCCGCGGCGAACCTGGTCGAGCGCTACCAGCCCGGCCGCTACCGCTTCCACGACCTGCTGCGCCTGTACGCGGCCCGGCAGGTGCTCGCCGAAGAGGAGCCGGACGAGCGGGAGAACGCGCGCCGAAGGCTGTTCGAGCACTACCTCGCGGCCTCCGACGCGACCGGACGCCTGCTGATCCCGCACTTCCTGCGGCTGCCCCGGACCGCGTCGGACCTCTTCACCGACGCCGACGACGCCCTGGCCTGGCTGGACGCGGAATGGCCGAACGTCGCCGCGGCGGTGGAGCACGCGGCCGAGCACGGCCCGCGCGAGTTCTCCTGGCACATCGCGGACGCGCTCCGCGCGTTCTTCCACCACCGCGGTCACCACACCGAGTGGATCCAGGCCGCGTCCACGGCGTTGACCGCGGCCCAGGCGGCCGGGGAACGCCAGGCCCAGACGGCGATGCGGCTGAGCATCGCCCTCGCCTGCGTCAACAGCGGCCGGTACGACGAAGCCCGTCTGCACCTCACCACCGTGCAGCGGGACGAACTGGCCGACGAGTGGCCCGAGGGGCGGATCGCGGTGCTCAACAACCTGAGCGCGGTCCACCAGCGGCTCGGCGAGCCGCGAGAGGCGATCCGCTGCGGTCAGGAATGCCTGCGGCTCATCGACCACCACCCGATTCAGCTGGGCGCGGTCTCGATGGTGCTGGCCAATCTCGGCTTCGCGTTCGAGCAGATCGGCGAACTCGACGAGGCGCTCGCGCACTTCACCCAGGCGTTGGACTTGGCGGAGCAGGGCGGTGCGAAGTTCAGCGTCGCGGTACTGCTCGGCGACCTCGGCAACGTGCACCGCGACCGGGAGAACCCCGCCGAAGCGGCGGTGTACTACCAGCGCGCCCTCACCGCGAACCGGGAACTGGGCTACCACTACGGCGAAGCCGCCGCGTTGTCCGGCCGTGCGCTGCTGGCGGCAGGCGCAGGCGACGCGGACCAGGCCCACGTGGACGCGACCGAGGCGGTGCGCCTCACCCGAGTGATCGGCGACCGGGGCACCGAGGCGTGGGCGCTGGTGTCGCTGGGCGAGGTGTGCCTGAAGTCGGGCACACCCGCCGAGGCGGCCGACCACTTCAGGCTGGCGCTGGACATCGCCCGTGAGACGAGCTTCGTCTGGTGCGAGACCGCCGCCCTGGCCGGACTCGCCGACGCGTCGTTCGCGCAGGACGACCCGGAGGGCGCGCTCGCCCACGGTGAGCTGGCGGCCAAACTGGCCGTCCAGGCGGGCTACCGGCTGATCGAGGCGCGAGCGACGCGGCTGATCGAGGCGGCAGGCGCCGAGTGATGACGCGCTCTGACGTGATGACCACGATCTTCGCCGGGGCCGGGCTGGGGCCTGGGCCGTTCGACGCTGGTGCGGGCGTGTGCGGCCCGCCGCCTCGTCGGCCCCGTGCAACCGGTACGGGGGCAGTGCCTCTTCGCGGGCGGGAACAGCGGAGGTGGCGAAGTCGGTGACCACTTGGACAACGGAACTCCTGGCTGGGTTGGCGGTCACCGACTAGTAGACGTGCAGGCCCTTGGCGACGAGCACCGCCTGCACCGGCTGGTAGAAGGACCGGCGGTTGCTGACCCCGTTGCTGCACGGGCTGTGGATGTCGGTGCCACCGGACGTGATGCCCAGTGCCGTCGACCCGGTGAACAGGGCTCCACCGCTGTCGCCCGCCATGACGCACAGGTTGGTCTTGATCATCTTGTAGAGGGTGGCGCCGCCGCTGTAGTTGACGGTCACGCTCGGGTCCATCACCGTGCCGACGAAGTCCTGGCTGATGGTGCCCACGCGCTTCACGGCCTCGCCGTCGTGGACCCAGCGGGAACCGGTGATCTGGTGCGCCGAGCCGTCCCGGTACCGGATCGTGCCCAGTGCGTTCACGTTGGTGGCGGTGTACTCGATGACACCCCAGTCGCCCGGCTCGAACTGGAAGCTGGTCTTGCGGCCGAGGGGGACGTCGCCGCCGTAGCGGTTCCAGTCGTAGTGGCCGCCGACCATGCAGTGCCCCGCGGTGAGCAGGTACTTCTTGCCCGACGAGTTGGCGACGTTGAACGCGGCGCTGCACAGCGTGTTGCCCGAGGTGATGCCGACACCACCGCGCATGTCGTAGGCGCTGCTCTCGACCTTGCCGGGGAGCTTCTCGACGCTGACCGCGCCGCCGTGCCTCGCCGCGAGCGCCACGAGCCGCGCCTCGTCGTCGGCGGACACCCCGTCGTAGACCTCGACGGAAACCTTGTTGCTGCTCGGGTCCACGCCCCACGAGGTGTTGGCGATCCCCGCCAGCTGGTCGAACTCGGTGTGGATGGCGTTGAGGGCCGCCGTGCTGTTGACGACGAGCTGCGGAGTCCCACCCGCGGCCCGAACCGCCTGCGCGGTGCCTTCGTCGGTGACCCCGACGACGAGCTGCCCCGCCTCGTCGTAGTAGGCGCCCGCGGTCTTGGCGTCACCGAGTGAAGCGGCCAGGTCCGCGGCCTGAGCCGGATCGCTGATCGGCGCCGCCTGGGCGACCGGAGCCGCGAGCAGGGAAACCAGGACCAGACCCGTGACGACCGCTGCCACCCGCAGGCGGTCAGGGACACGGCTGCGCATCAGTGCACTCCAGGAAGGCTTCGTTGATCAGATGAGACCGAAACCTCGTCCGGCTCACGCACAGCGAAGCAGCACGGGCTTGCAACGGGCTTGCAAGACCTCGGCGGTGGACAAGGATGCCGACCTGGCTGAGGTCGCCGGGAGCCGCGCACTCGGTACCGGTAGACCGTCGGTGGCGGTGGCGGTGTCGGAACAGGACTCTCGCCCTGACCGCCAAGACGGAGTTCGGCTGCCTGGCCAGTGGATCGCTGTCGCCGAGCACCCTCATCCGCACCGGCCCCTGAAAGTACGCGCCGTTGAACGGAAAACATTCATCCGAGGGTGGACCGCATCGGCGATGGACGATTCTCGTTGCACCGCATCGGGTTTTGGTGCCCGCACCGTTCGGTGTGGACACCAGCCTTCCTGACAACTCACGTCCGGCAGCTGATCACCTGGCACAGTGCGGCGCCGCACCACGAGTTCCGTGCGGGCAGAAACGACCGCCCCTGTCGGTCTCGTCCATACGAACTGCCTGCCGAGGCATCTCTGCCGCAGTGCTATCGCCGCACGCGGCAGGACGAGAAAGGTTCGTCACCGCCTGCCTTCGGAACGGCCGAGCCTCGGACCTCGTGCCTGCACGCGGAACGCCCGCGAGCAAGCGGTAGCGCTACTGCGCCTGGTCCGTCTCGGCCGCGTCAGGCCGCGCGGCGGATCATCACCTGCCCCGACCCGCAGTGCGCGCACACCGTCTGCGGCACGACCCGATCGACCAGCAGCCGCTTCGAGTCCTCGAACGTCGGCACGGCCTTGCCCGGCACGAGCAGCGAGTCCAGTGCCTCCTGCCAGCGCTGCGCCTTGGCTCGCGCCCGCTCCACCGGGTCGGCCAGGTGGGCTCGGGCCCGTGCCAGGGACTCCTCGCGCGCCTCGATGCCCGCCTGCCCCAGCGGCGCGGCCTCGCGCGGCTCGTACAGCCGCGTGTTGCGCCGGTTCACCCGCCACCACTGCCCCAGCGGAACGCCGGGAACCGGTGGCTTCGCCCGCTGCCCACCGCTACCCGACCACGCCCGCAACCGGGCGCGCAGGAACTCGTGCGCCTCCTGGTCACGGCCACGCGGTCTGCCCTGCCACGACCCGTCCGGCCGGTGGTCGACGGCCGTCAGCAGCGCGTCGACCGGCCAGCCGTCGCCGAACCACGGCTCCAGCACCTCGCGGATCAACCGGCGGTCCGCGTCCGCCCAACTCGCTCGCAGGCACACGGCTTCGACAGCCGTGCCGATCTCGGAATCGGTCTCGGGGATGACACGG
>JBDSAJ010000404.1:0-17386 GCA_039922235.1 Umezawaea sp. | reverse complement strand
GTGGCCTGCGACGTTGCCGACCGCGCCGCGCTGGCCGCCGTGCTGGCCGAGCACCCGGTGGCCGCGGTGATCCACACCGCGGGCGTCGTCCAGGACGGTGTCCTGGAAACGCTGACGCCAGAGGACTTCTCGGCGGTGCTGCGCTCCAAGGCGGTCGCCGCGCACAACCTCCACGAGCTGACGAGCGACCTGTCGGCCTTCGTGCTGTTCTCCTCCACCGCGGGCGTGTTCGGCTCGGCCGGGCAGGGCAACTACGCGGCGGCCAACACCTACCTGGACGCGCTCGCCGAGCACCGCAGGGGGCTGGGACTGCCCGCGACCTCCGTCGCGTGGGGTCCGTGGGCCGAAGCGGGCATGGTCGTGGACTGCGCGGCGGTTGAGAGCCGGGTCCGGCGCGGCGGGTTCACGCCGATGCGGCCGGAACGGGCCGTGGCCGCGCTGCGCGAGGCGATCGAGAACGACGACACCACCGTGGTGCTCGCCGACGTGGACTGGGCCAGGTTCCTGCCCGCGTTCACGGCGTCGCGGCCCGCGCCGTTCGTCGCCGACCTGCCCGAGGTGCGGGCGACCCGTGCGGCCGACCAGCCCACCACACCACCGAAACCCCTGGTGGAGAAAGCCGCGCTGGTCGAGTTGGTCCAAGCGCAGGTCGCCGCCGTGCTCGGCCACGCCGACCCGCGGGCCATCGAGCCCGACCGCGCGTTCCAGGACCTCGGCTTCGACTCGCTGACCACGCTGGAACTCCGCAACGCGCTGGCCGCCACGACCGGGCTGACCCTGCCGGCGTCCCTGGTGTACGACTACCCGACCCCGGACGACCTCGCCGGGTTCCTGCTGGGCGAACTGCGCGGTACGGCGGATCCCGCCGTGCCGGTCGTGGTCGGCCGGGCGTCCGACGACGACCCGATCGTGATCGTCGGGATCGGCTGCCGCTTCCCCGGCGGCGTGGCCTCGCCGGAAGACCTGTGGCGGCTCGTGTCCGAGGGACGTGACGGGATCTCCCCGTTCCCGACCGACCGCGGCTGGGACCTGGCCGCGCTGGCAGCGGGGGCGTCCGCGAGCGGCGAGGCCGGGTTCCTGACCGGGGTCGCCGACTTCGACGCCGCGTTCTTCGGCATCTCACCGAGGGAAGCGCTGGCGATGGACCCCCAGCAGCGGTTGGTGCTGGAAACCGCGTGGGAGGCACTGGAACGGGCGGGGATCGACCCCACCGGCCTGCGCGGCAGCCAGACCGGTGTCTTCCTCGGCACGAACGGGCAGGACTACCTCAGCGTGCTGCGCCGGTCGGACGCTGAGGTGGGCGGCTACTTCGCCACCGGCAACACGGCCAGCGTCATGTCCGGCAGGCTGTCCTACAGCCTCGGGCTGGAAGGCCCCTCGGTCACCGTCGACACCGCGTGCTCGTCGTCGCTGGTCGCGATGCACTGGGCGGTCCGCGCGCTGCGGTCGGGCGAGTGTGAACTCGCGCTGGCCAGCGGTGTCTCGGTGATGTCGAGCCCGGACTCCTTCATCGAGTTCACCACCCAGAGCGGCCTCGCCCCCGACGGCCGGTGCAAGGCGTTCGCCGACGGCGCGGACGGCACCGCGTGGGCCGAGGGCGTCGGCGTGCTGGTGCTGGAACGCCTGTCCGACGCACGGCGCAACGGCCACCAGGTGTGGGCGGTCGTCAAGGGATCGGCGGTCAACTCCGACGGCGCGTCCAACGGCCTGACCGCGCCGAACGGCCCGTCCCAGCAGCGGGTGATCCGGCACGCGCTGGCCGACGCGGCACTGGCACCGGCCGAGGTGGACGCCGTCGAGGCGCACGGCACCGGCACGGCGCTGGGCGACCCGATCGAGGCGCAGGCACTGCTCTCGACCTTCGGCGGCGAGCGGGACCACCCGCTGCTGCTGGGGTCGATCAAGTCGAACATCGGGCACGCGCAGGCCGCGGCCGGCATGGCCGGTGTGATCAAGATGGTGTTGGCCATGCGGAACGGCGTCCTGCCCAGCACCCTGCACGTCGGTGCCCCGTCCTCCCACGTCGACTGGACGTCGGGCCCGGTGTCGCTGCTGGTGGAGCGGACCCCGTGGCCGGAGACCGGACGCCCGCGGCGGTCGGGCGTGTCCGCGTTCGGCCTCAGCGGCACCAACGCGCACGTCGTCCTCGAACAGGCGCCCGCCGTGGCACCGGAACCCGTGGCTCCCGTCCGGGCTCCGGCGGTCGTGCCTCTGGTCGTGTCGGGCCGGACACCCGACGCCTTGGAGGCGCAGGTCGAGCTGATCCGGGCGGTCGATCCCACCGTGGACGCCGGCTACTCGCTCGCGGCCTGCCGGGCCACGTTCGCGCACCGCGCGGTGCTGCTGGCGACCGACGGCGGCGTGGTCGAGGCCGCCCGCGGCGCAGTTCGCGGCACGGCTGAGAAGCCCGCGGTCCTCTTCTCGGGCCAGGGTTCGCAGCGCCTGGGCATGGGGCGTGAGCTGTACGAGCGGTTCCCGGTGTTCGCCGACGCGTTCGACGCGGTCGCGGCCCACCTGGACCTGCTCGTCGACCGCCCGCTGCGCGAAGTCGTGTGGGGCGAGGACCAGGATTCGCTGGACCGGACCGGCTGGGCGCAGCCCGCACTGTTCGCCGTCGAGGTGGCGCTGTTCCGCCTGGTGGAGTCGCTGGGCGTTCAGGTCGGTCACGTCGCCGGCCACTCGGTGGGCGAGATCGCGGCGGCTCACGTGGCCGGGGTGCTGTCGCTGGCCGACGCCTGCACGCTCGTGTCCGCGCGGGCCGCACTGATGCAGGCACTGCCCTCGGGCGGGGCGATGGTGGCGATCCAGGCCTCGGAGGCCGAGGTCGCGCCGCTGCTGGGCGACGACGTGGCGATCGCGGCGGTCAACGGCCCGGAGTCGGTGGTGGTGTCGGGCGCCGAGGAGCCGGTGCTGGAACTGGCCGCGCTGTTCGGGATGGAAGGGCGCAAGACCAAGCAACTGCGGGTGAGCCACGCGTTCCACTCGCCGCTGATGGACCCGATGCTGGACGAGTTCCGCGCGGTGGTCGCGGGTCTGGCGTTCACCGATCCGGTCATCCCGGTGTTCTGCTCGGGTGACGTGACCTCTCCCGAGTTCTGGGTGCGGCAGGTCCGCGACGCGGTGCGGTTCGCCGACAACGTGGACGCCCTGCGCGCCGCAGGCGTGACCACCTTCCTGGAGCTGGGGCCGGACGGGGTGCTCTCCGCGATGGTGGAGGGTGCCGTTCCGGCGCTGCGCGCGGGTCGCGGCGAGGAGGTCGCGCTGCTCGGCGCACTGGCCCGGCTGCACGTGGCGGGCGTGGACGTGGCGTGGCCACGGGTGTTCGACGGCACCGGAGCCCAGCGCGTCGACCTGCCGACGTACCCGTTCCAGCGCGAGCGGTTCTGGCCGAACGTGGTCGCACCTGCTGGAGCCGACCCGGTGGACGCCGAGTTCTGGGCGGCGGTGGAGCAGGAGGACCTGCCCGCGCTGTCCGCGTGGCGTCGTCGCCGGGCACTGGCCACTTCGGATGGCTTGTACTACCGCACCACCTGGGCTGCGATCGACGAACCCGCAGCGGACGTGCCGCACGGGCGGTGGCTGGCGATCGCCGCTGACGACGGGTGGCTGCCCGCCGGACTGGACGTCGTGCGGGCCGAGATCGACGACCTCCCGCTGTTGGACGAGGACTTCGCGGGCGTTCTGGCGTTCGGGGTGCGGCCCGCCGCGCTCCAGCGCGCACTGGAGGACGCGGGCGTCACTGCTCCGCTGTGGTGCGTTACCCGTGGCGCGGTCGCCGTGGACGGCGAGCCGGTAGTGAACGCCGCCCACGCCCAGGTGTGGGGCGAAGGACGAGTGGTCGCGCTGGAGCACCCCGACCGCTGGGGAGGCTTGGTCGACCTTGCCGACGACGACCTAACCGACTCGGACGTGGACGCGTCCGTTCTCGGCGTCCTGTCCGGTGCCACCGGGGAGAACGAGGTCGCGGTGCGGCCAGCGGGGCTGTTCGCCCGCAGGCTGGTGCGCGTCGAGATGGACCCGGCGGCCTGCTGGACCCCGAGCGGCGTGGTGCTGCTCGTCGGCGGCGCCGGACCCGTGCACGAGCCGATCAGCCGGTGGCTCGGCGGAACCGGCGCGACCGTAGTGCCGTGCGACGACGTCGATCGCACGGCGCTGGAGTCGATCGGGGACGAGCTGACCGCGGTGGTCTACGCGGGCGATGAGCCCGCCACCGACCTGCCGCTGCTCGACGACCTGCTCGGCGACCGGCACCTGGACGCGTTCGTCCTGCTGGGGTCGATCGCGGGCGTCTGGGGCGTGCGCGGTCAGCAGGAGCAGGCGGCGAACAGCGCCTACCTCGACGCGTTCGCCCGCACCCGCCGGGATGCCACCGCGGTGTTCTGGGGCCCGCTCGTGGGCACCGTGGACCCGAGCACGGCCGCGCACCTGCGGCTGAGCGGAATTCCCGCGATGGAGGTGGACCTGGCGCTCGCCGCACTCGGCCGCGCGGTCGCCGGCGACGAGCCTGCGGTCGTGGTGGTCGACGTGGCGTGGGACGTCTTCGCCCCCACGTTCCCGGCACCCCGCCTGCTGGCGGACCTGCCGGAAGCGGTCCAGGCCGCTCCGGTGAACGGGGACCTGCGGCAGCGCCTGCTCGCGCTGCCCGAAGGCGACTGGACGGGCGCGCTGCTGGACCTGGTCCGCGACAAGAGCGCGGTGGTACTGGGACACACGAACGCGGGGGCGATCGACGTCGACTCGCCGTTCCGCGACCTGGGGTTCGACTCGCTGACCGCCGTGGACCTGCGCGGCCAACTCGCCACGGCGACTGGGCTCGACCTGCCCGCCACGCTCGTGTTCGACTACCCGACACCGACCGAACTGGCTGATCACCTGCGGACCCAACTGCTCGGCGAACAGCCCACGGCGGCCATCCCGGTCTGGGTGCAGGGCCCGGCGACCGACGAGCCGATCGTGATCGTCGGCATGAGCTGCCGGTACCCCGGCGGCGTGCGGTCGCCCGAGGACCTGTGGCGGCTGATCACCGACGAGGTCGACGCGATCGGTGACATGCCGACCGACCGCGGCTGGGACTTCGACGCGCTGTTCGGCGACGGCCGGAGCGCGACCCGGCACGGCGGATTCCTCTACGACGTCGCGGACTTCGACCCCGACTTCTTCTCCATCTCGCCCCGCGAAGCGGTGGTGATGGACCCGCAGCAGCGCATCGTGCTGGAAGCGTCGTGGGAGGCCTTGGAGCGCGCGGGCATCGACCCCGCCGCGCTGCGGGGCACGGACACCGGCGTCTTCGTGGGCGGCGGCAGCGGTGAGTACCGGGTGCCCGCGGAGACGTTCGGGCACGAGTGGCAGACCGCCCAGTCGGCGAGCCTGCTCTCCGGTCGGCTGGCCTACACGTTCGGGCTGCAGGGACCTGCGGTGTCGGTCGACACGGCGTGCTCGTCGTCGCTGGTCTCCCTGCACCTGGCTGCCCAGGCGCTGCGGTCCGGGGAGTGCTCGCTGGCGCTGGCGGGCGGTGTCACGGTGATGGCGACCCCGGTCGGCTTCACCGAGTTCAGCGCGCAGGGCGCGCTGTCCGCGGACGGGCGGTGCAAGGCGTTCTCCGATGCCGCCGACGGCACCGGCTGGTCCGAGGGAGTCGGCGTGCTCGTCGTCGAACGGCTCTCCGACGCCAAGCGGCTCGGCCACCGGGTGCTGGCGGTGGTGCGCGGGTCGGCGATCAACTCCGACGGGGCGTCCAACGGCCTGACCGCGCCGAGCGGACCGGCCCAGCAGCGGGTGATCCGCCAGGCGCTGGCGAGCGCCCGGCTCCTGCCCACCGAGGTGGACGCCGTGGAGGCGCACGGCACCGGGACGAAGCTGGGCGACCCGATCGAGGCGCAGGCACTGATCGCGACCTACGGGCAGCACCGGGACCGACCGCTGCTGCTCGGCACGGTCAAGTCGAACATCGGGCACACGCAGGCCGCGTCCGGCGTCGCGGGTGTCATCAAGATGGTCATGGCGATGCACCACGGCGTCCTGCCGAGGACGCTGCACGTCGACCGGCCCTCGTCCTCCGTGGACTGGAGCGCGGGCTCGGTGGAGCTGCTGACGGGGGCGGTTCCCTGGCCGGACTCCGACCACCCGCGGCGAGCCGGGATCTCCTCGTTCGGCGCCAGCGGCACCAACGCGCACGTCGTCATCGAGCAGGCCCCACAGGTGGTTCGCGACGCGCCGCCGCGCACGTCGCGGGTGTTGCCCGTGGTCCTGTCCGGACGCACCCCGGCCGCGCTGCGCGAGCAGGCGGACCGTCTGCTCGGTCACCTGCGGGAGCACCGTGACCTCACAGACATCGCGTACTCGGCCGCCACGACGCGATCGGTGTTCGAGCACCGGGCGGCGGTCGTGGCCGGTGGGCACGCCGACCTCGTCGACGGCCTGACCGCACTCGCCGCTGACGGCCCCGTGCCGGAGGTCGTGCGCGGCAAGGTCGCGTTCCTGTTCTCCGGCCAGGGCAGCCAGCGGATCGGCATGGGCCGGGACCTGCACCAGCGGTTCGGCGCGTTCGCCGGGGCGCTGGACGAGGTGCTGGCGCTGCTGGACCCGGCTGTGCGGGACGTGATGTGGGGCGACGACCAGGAGGTGCTGAACCGCACCGGGTTCGCCCAGCTCGCGCTGTTCGCCGTGGAGGTCGCCCTGTTCCGGCTCGTCGAGTCGTGGGGAGTCCGCCCGGACTTCCTGGCCGGGCACTCGATCGGTGAGATCGCGGCGGCCCACGTGGCGGGCGTGCTGCCACTGGCCGACGCCTGCACGCTGGTGACCGCGCGGGCGAGTCTCATGCAGGCACTGCCCGAGGGCGGCGCCATGGTCGCGGTCCAGGCGACCGAGGACGAGGTCGTGCCGCACCTGACCGGCGGTGTGTCGATCGCGGCGGTCAACGGCCCGCGGTCGGTGGTGATCGCGGGTGACGAGGCCGAGGTGCTGCGCCTCGCCGAACGGTGGAAGTCCAAGCGGCTCAAGGTGTCGCACGCGTTCCACTCCGACCACATGGACCCGGTGCTGGAGGAGTTCCGCGCGGTCGCGCAGGGACTGACCTACCAGGCACCGCGAATCCCGATCACGACGTCCGGGGACGTGACGTCGCCGGAGTACTGGGTGCGGCACGTCCGGGAGGCCGTTCGGTTCGGCGACGCCGTGCGCTCGCTGGTCGACCGCGGCGTGACCACGTTCGTGGAACTCGGCCCCGACGCGCCGCTGTCGGCGATGGCGGCGGAGTCGCTCCCTGCCACCGCTCTGGCCGTCCCCGTGCTCCGCAAGGACCGCGAGGAGGAGGCCACGCTGGTCGCCGCGGTGGCCCGGCTGCACACCCGCGGCATCCGCGTCGACTGGCGGGCGTTCTTCGCCGAGTCCGGCGGACGCCGGGTGGACCTGCCCACCTACGCCTTCCAGCACCAGAGGTTCTGGTTCGACACGGCACGGATGGCCGCCGTTCCCTCCATTACTGCTGCGCCCGCCGTTCCCGCGAGTTCCGACCACGAGTTCTGGACCGCGGTCGCACGGGAGGACTTCGGTGCGCTGGAGTCCGTGCTCGACGTCGACGGTGACGCGCTGTCGAAGGTGCTCCCCGCCCTGCTGGACTGGCGGGAGCAGCGGCAGGACCAGGCCGAGGTCGACGGTTGGCGGCACCGGATCTCCTGGAAGCGGCTGACCGGCCGGTCGTCTGCCACGCTCTCGGGCACCTGGCTCGCCGTGCTGCCCGCAGGCCAGGCGGAAGACGCCTGGGTGTCCGAGGTGCTCGCCGTGCTGGGTGCCGACGCCGTGCGGGTCGAGGTGGCCGGGCAGGACCGGGCCGCGCTGGCCGGATCGCTGCGCGGCGCCGAGGGCCCCTTCGCCGGGGTGCTGTCCCTGCTGGCGCTGACCCCGTCCGCCGCCGACGGCGCACCGGACGGGGTCGTGCGGACCGCGACGCTGATCCAGGCGTTGGGTGACGCGGGCATCGGCGCGCCGCTGTGGTGCGCCACCCGTGCCGCGGTGCCGGTCGACCGGTCCGAGGCCGTCGGCGACCTGAAGCAGGCCGCCGTCTGGGGCCTCGGCCGAGTCGCGGCACTGGAGTACCCGGAACGCTGGGGCGGTCTGGTGGACCTGCCCCCCGTGCTGGACGACCGGGTGACCCGAGGGCTCGCGGCCGTGCTGGCCGAGTCCGACGGCGAGGACCAGGTGGCGGTGCGGTCCGGCGGCCGGTACGGACGGCGGCTGCTGCCCGCCCCGACCCCGAGCCCCGCCAGGAAGTGGGAGCCCAGCGGGACCGTGCTGATCACCGGCGGCACCGGCGCGCTCGGCGCCCATGTCGCCCGCGCACTGGCCGCGGCGGGTGCCGAACACCTGGTGCTGCTCAGCCGCCGAGGCCCGGACGCGCCGGGCGCGAGCGACCTGCGCGCCGAACTCACCACGTCGGGCGCCCGCGTGACGATCGCCGCGTGCGACGTCGCGGACCGGGACGCGCTGGGGGCCGTGCTGGCCGAGCACCCCGTCACTGGCGTGGTCCACACTGCGGGTGTCCTGGACGACGGCGTCCTCGACCGCCTCACCCCGGACCGGTTCCAGGAGGTGTTCCGCACGAAGGTCGACTCCGCGCTGCTGCTCGACGAGCTGACCCGCGGGATGGACCTGGCGGCGTTCGTGCTGTTCTCGTCCGCGTCCTCGGCCGTCGGCAACCCCGGCCAGGCCAACTACGCCGCGGCCAACGCCGTGCTCGACGCGCTGGCCGAACAGCGCAAGGGGCTGGGACTGCCCGCGACGTCGATCGCCTGGGGCGCCTGGGGCGGTGGTGGGATGGCCGACACGGCGGAGGCCGGGCTGCACGCCCACCGCGTCGGCGTCGGCGCGATGAACCCCGAACTGGCGTGCGTCGCGCTGCGCCAGTTGGCAGCGGAGGACGAGCCCACCGCGGTGGTCGCCGCCGTGGACCACGGGCGGTTCGCCCGCGGCTTCGGGCGGAACGCGCTGCTGCGCGACCTCCCCGGCTTCGGCGACGCGCCACCGGCCGCCGCGCCGGTCGACGGCGACCTCAAGGTCCGGTTGCTCGCCCTGCCTGCCGCCCGACGGCTCGACGCGGTGCTGGACTTGGTCCGCGGTCACGCCGCAGCTGTGCTCGGACAACCGGACGCGGACGCCGTGCGCGCCGAACGACCGTTCCGCGACCTCGGGTTCGACTCGCTGGCCACCGTCGAGCTGCGCAACCAGCTCAACACCGCCACCGGGCTGAGCCTGCCCCCGACGCTGGTGTTCGACCACCCGACCCCCGCCGCGCTGGCCGAGCACGTGCTGGAACTGCTCGTGCCGGACGGCGAGCAGGACCCGGACGAGGCCGGAATCCGTGAACTGCTGGCCGCTGTGCCGCTGGCCCGGCTGCGCGAGATCGGGGTGCTGGCCCCGCTGCTCGAACTCGCGGGCCGCACCGCCGGGACCACGCCGAGCTGGGACGACGAGACCGATTCGATCGACTCGATGACCGTGGACGACCTGGTGCGGGCCGCGCTCGACGACCAGACCGACTCCCGGAGCAACTGATGGAGCAGAACATGGGCACCTCCGGTGAGAAGGTCGTCGAAGCGCTCCGCGCCGCGCTGAAGGAGGCCGAGCGGCTGCGTCGGCAGAACAGGAAACTGGTCTCCGACAGCACGGAGCCGATCGCCATCATCGGCATGAGCTGCCGGTTCCCCGGCGGCGTCAGCTCACCCGACGACCTGTGGGACCTGGTCGCCTCGGGTCGTGACGCGATCTCCGGGTTCCCGACCGACCGCAACTGGGACACCGGCGCGCTGCACGACAGCGAGGTCGACGAGCGCGGCACGAGCGTCAGCCTCCAGGGTGGCTTCCTGTCCGGCGTCGCCGACTTCGACCCCGGCTTCTTCGGCATCTCGCCCCGAGAGGCGCTGACCATGGACCCGCAGCAGCGGCTGCTGCTGGAGACGTCGTGGGAAGCGGTCGAACGGGCGGGCATCGACGCCTCCGGGCTGCGCGGCAGCCGGACGGGGGTGTTCATCGGCACCAACGGCCAGGACTACGCGCACCTGCTGATGAGCTCGATGTCCGGCCCGACCGGCGACATCGGCACCGGGATCGCGGCAAGTGCGGAGTCCGGCCGGATCGCCTACGAACTGGGCTTGGAAGGCCCGACGGTGACCGTGGACACCGCGTGCTCGTCCTCGTTGGTAGCCGTGCACCTGGCGGCGCACGCGCTGCGCGGCGGTGAGTGCTCGCTGGCGTTGGCGGGCGGCGTGAACGTGATGGCCACACCGGGTTCGCTCGTCGAGTTCAGCCGTCAGGGCGGCCTGGCGCGGGACGGGCGCTGCAAGGCGTTCTCCGACGCCGCGGACGGCACGGGCTGGGCCGAAGGCGTCGGCGTGCTGCTGCTGGAACGCCTTTCGGATGCCCGGCGCAACGGGCACGAGGTCTTGGCCGTGGTGCGCGGGTCGGCGGTCAACTCCGACGGCGCGTCCAACGGCTTCACCGCGCCGAACGGGCGGGCGCAGCGGCGGGTGATCCGCCAGGCGCTCGACCGGGCAGGCCTGGCACCGTCCGATGTGGACGCGGTGGAGGCGCACGGCACCGGCACGAGGCTGGGCGACCCGATCGAGGCGCAGGCGCTGCTGGCCACCTACGGCCAGGACCGGGAACACCCGCTGCTGCTGGGGTCGATCAAGTCGAACATCGGCCACACACAGGCGGCGGCGGGTGTCGCGGGCGTGATCAAGATGGTGATGGCCATGCGCCACGGCGTGCTGCCCAGGACACTGCACGCTGACGTCCCGTCGACGAGCGTGGACTGGTCCACCGGAGCGGTCGAGCTGCTGACCGAGCCAACCCCCTGGCCTGCGACGGGGCAGCCGCACCGCGCCGCGGTGTCGTCGTTCGGCGTCAGTGGCACCAACGCGCACGTGGTACTGGAACAGGCACCGGCCGTCGAGCACGAGGCCGAACCGCCCGTGGTGGTGCCCGCCGTCGTGCCGTGGGTGCTGTCCGGCAAGACCGAGGCCGCGCTCGACGCGCAGGTCCAGCGGATCGGGTCCGTCGTCGGGTCGGCCGTCGACGTGGGGTATTCGCTGGCGAACGGCCGCTGCGCGTTCGAGCACCGGGCCGTGCTGCTGGCCGGCGAGGACGGGGTCGTCCAGGCCGCCCGAGGGGTGGCGGGCCGGTGTTCGGTGGCCGTGCTGTTCTCGGGCCAGGGGTCGCAGCGCCTCGGCATGGGCCGGGAGCTGCACGCCCGGTTCCCGGTGTTCGGCGAGGCGCTGGACGACGTGCTGTCCCACCTCGATCCGGGTGTCCGCGACGTCATGTGGGGAACGGACCCGGACCTGCTGGACTGGACCGGGTGGGCGCAGCCCGCGTTGTTCGCGGTGGAGGTGGCGCTGTTCCGGCTGGTGGAGTGGCTGGGTGTTCGGGTCGACCACGTGGCTGGGCACTCGATCGGTGAGGTCGCGGCGGCGCACGTGGCCGGGGTGCTATCTCTTGAGGACGCCTGCGCGTTGGTGTCGGCGCGCGCCGCACTGATGCAGCAGCTGCCCACCGGCGGGGCGATGGCGGTGGTCGAGGCCGACGAGGCCGAGGTCGTGCCGCTGTTGGGCGCGAACGTGTCGATCGCGGCGGTCAACGGTCCGCGGTCGGTCGTCGTGTCCGGTGCCGAGGAGCCGGTGCTGGAGTTGGCGGCGCTGTTCGGGATGGAGGGGCGAAGGACCAAGCGGCTGCGGGTGAGCCACGCGTTCCACTCGGTGCTGATGGAGCCGATGCTCGACGAGTTCCGTTCTGCCGTAGCGGGTTTGAGCTTCGCCGAGCCGCGCATCGCGTTCGCGGCGTCGGGTGACGTGACGTCGCCGGAGTTCTGGGTGCGGCACGTCCGCGACACCGTCCGGTTCGCCGACAACCTGGACGCCGTGCGCACCGCGGGCGCGACGACGTTCGTGGAGGTGGGTCCGGACGGGGTGCTGTCCGCGATGGTGGACGGTGCCGTGCCGGTGTCGCGCGGCGACCGGGGCGAGGACATCGCGCTGGTGGGCGCGCTCGCCCGGCTGCACGTGGACGGCGTCGGCGTGGACTGGACGCGGGTCTTCGAGGGCGTCGGTGCGCGGCGGGTGGACCTGCCGACCTACCCGTTCCAGCATGAGCGGTTCTGGCCGTCGGTGTCGGTGCGCGCGGGTGACGCGTCCGGACTGGGGCTCGCGTCGGCCGACCACCCGCTGCTCGGAGCGGCGATGACCGTGGCGGGTTCGGGCGAACTCGTCCTGACCGGTCGGCTGTCCCTGGCGACCCATCCGTGGCTGGCCGACAACGTCGTGGGCGACGTGGTGCTGTTCCCCGGCACCGGGTTCCTGGAGCTGGCCCTGCGCGCCGCCGACCAGGTGGACTGCGACCGGGTGGTCGAGCTGACCTCGCTGGCCCCGCTGGTGCTGCCCGAGCACGCCGCCGTGCAGCTCCAGCTCCGGGTGGGCAGGCCGGACGGCTGTGGTCGGCGGGAACTGCGTTTCCACTCGCGGCTCGCCGAGGCGGCTGACCAGGAGTGGACCGAGCATGCCACGGGTGTGCTGGCTGCGGGCGCGGGTGAACCGGCGGGGTTCGACACGTCGGTGTGGCCGCCGAGGGGCGCGACCGTCGTCGACCTGGACGGCCGCTACGAGCGGTTCGAGGACGTGGGTCTGGTGCGCGGGCCGGTGTTCCGCGGGCTGCGGGCCGTGTGGCGGCGTGGAACAGAGGTGTTCGCCGAGGTCGCGCTGCCCGACCAGGTCGAGGACGGTGCCGCTTTCGGCGTGCACCCGGCGTTGCTGGACGCGGCGCTGCACGCGGTCGCCACGGGCGAACCGGTCCTGCCGTCGGACTGGCGCGGTGTGGCGCTGCACGCCACCGGGGCCTCGGTCCTGCGGGTTCGCATGTCCACTGTGGATGGACTGGTGTCGTTGTCGGCCAACGACGTCGAGGGAAACCCGGTGATCACGGTCGAGTCCGTCGCGCTGCGCCCGGTCGCGCTGCCGACGGAGTCGCGGTCGGACTCGCTGTTCCGGCTGGACTGGGTGCCCGTGGACGTGGACGGCTCGGGCGACGCGCCGGACTGGGCGCTGCTCGGGCAGGACACCCTCGGACTGGGGGTGGCCTCCGCGGAACTGCCCGCCGACGGGCCGGTGCCCGCCGTCGTGCTCCTGCCGGTCGCCGGCGACATCGGTCACGGCCCCGAATCGGTGCACGCGCTGACCTCGACGGTGCTCGGCGTGCTGCGCGACTGGCTGGTGGACGAGCGGTTCGCGACCTCGTGCCTGGTGGTCGTGACGCGCGGAGCGGTGTCCGGGGAGGACGTCGCGGCGGCCGCGGTGTGGGGACTGGTCCGGTCCGCGCAGTCGGAGAACCCCGGCCGGTTCCTGCTGGTCGACCTCGACGAGGCCGCGGAATCCGCCGCGGTGCTGCCGAACCTGCCCGAGCTGGTCGCCACCGGCGAGACGCAGGTGGTCGTGCGGGAGGGCGAGGCGCGCGTCGCCCGGCTGGCGCTGTTGTCCGGGCAGGACGGGGTGTCCCGCGCCTGGGACCCCGACGGCACGGTGCTGATCACCGGCGGCACCGGTGGCCTCGGTGGCGAGTTGGCGCGGCACCTGGTCGCCGAGCGCGGGGTGCGGAGCCTGCTGCTGCTGAGCCGCCGCGGGCTGGCCGCTCCGGGAGCGCTGGAGCTGCAGGCGGAGCTGCTCGCGCACGGCGCGGACGTGTCGGTGGTGGCATGCGACGTGGCGGACCGGGTCGCGCTGGCGGCCGTGCTGGAGGGCCTGTCGCTGACGGCGGTGGTGCACACGGCGGGCGTGCTGGACGACGGCGTGGTCTCGTCGCTGACGCCGGAGCGGCTGAGCCCGGTGCTGCGGCCGAAGGTGGACGGTGCGTGGCACCTGCACGAGCTGACGCTGGACATGGGTCTGGCGGCGTTCGTGCTGTACTCGTCGGTTTCGGGTGTCCTCGGCGCCGCCGGCCAGGGCAACTACGCGGCGGGCAACAGCTTCCTGGACGGGCTGGCGGCCTACCGCCGCGGCCTCGGGCTGCCCGCGGTGTCGCTGGCGTGGGGAGCCTGGGAGGACTCGGGCATGACCGCGGCGCTGGGCGCGCACGACACCCGCCGGATGCCCACCCTCTCGGTGGCCCAAGGCCTTGCCCTGTTCGACATCGCGATGGGCGTCGACGACGCGCTCGTCGTCCCCCTGCCCTTCAACGCGGGCACGGTGCTCACACGGGACGACGTGCCGCCGATCCTGCGCGGCCTGGTCCGGCGGGGACGCCGCCTCGCGGCGAGCGGCCGGGGCGCCGCGGTGTCCGGGCTGGTGGAGCGGCTGACCGGCCTGCGCGACGACGAGCGGACCCGGTTGCTGGTCGACCTGGTGCGCACCGAGGTGGCGGTGGTGCTCGGCCACCGGTCGACCGGGACCGTCGGCGCCGACCGCGAGTTCCGCCAGTTGGGCTTCGACTCGCTGACCGCCATCGAACTGCGCAACCGCCTCACCGCGACCACCGGCCTCGCCCTGCCCGCCACGCTGATCTTCGACTACCCGACCCCGCTCGTGGTCGCCGAGCACTTGCTGACCGAGCTGCTGGGCGACGTCGACGACCACGCGGATGCCCCACCGCCGCTCGCCACACTCGGCGAGGACCCGGTGGTGATCGTCGGCATGGGCTGCCGGTTCCCCGGTGGCGTCGACTCGCCGGAAGACCTGTGGGAGCTGCTCCTGCGGGGCGAGGACGTGGTGTCCGGCTTCCCGGTCGACCGCGGCTGGCAGGGCGATTCCCTCGTCGGGGACGGGGGAGTGGGCGGGTTCCTGCCCGGCGCGGCGGACTTCGACCCCGGCTTCTTCGGCATCTCGCCGCGCGAGGCGACGGCGATGGACCCGCAGCAGCGGCAGCTGCTCGAAGTCGCCTGGGAGGCCGTCGAACGGGCGGGCATCAACGCTACCGACCTGCGCGGCAGCAAGACCGGCGTGTTCGTCGGCACCAACGGGCAGGACTACACCAACCTGGTCCTGCGGGCCAGCAAGGAGATCGAGGGGCACGCGAGCACCGGCCTGGCGGCCGCGGTGATCTCCGGCAGGCTGTCCTACACCTTCGGGCTGGAAGGACCCGCGCTCACCGTCGACACCGCGTGCTCGTCGTCGCTGGTGGCACTGCACCTCGCCGCCCGGTCGCTGCGCGACGGGGAGTGCTCGCTGGCACTCGTCGGCGGCGTCACCGTCATGTCCACCCCGATGAACTTCGCGGGCTTCAGCGCGCAGGGCGGTTTGGCGCAGGACGGGCTGTGCCGGGCGTTCTCCGACGACGCGGACGGCACCGGCTGGTCCGAGGGCGTCGGCGTGCTGGTGGTGGAACGGCTGTCCGACGCCGAGCGCAACGGCCACCGCGTGCTGGCGGTGGTGCGGGGATCGGCGCTCAACCAGGACGGCGCGTCCAACGGCCTGACGGCCCCCAACGGCCCCGCCCAGCAGCGGGTCATCCGCGCCGCGCTGGCGAGCGCGGACCTGGCGCCGTCCGAGGTGGACGCCGTCGAGGCGCACGGCACGGGCACGAGGCTGGGTGACCCGATCGAGGCGCAGGCCCTGCTCGCGACCTACGGCCGGGACCGGGACCAGCCGCTGCTGCTCGGCGCCGTGAAGTCCAACCTCGGCCACACCCAGGCCGCGGCGGGCGTGGCGGGCGTGATCAAGATGGTGCTGGCGCTGCGGCACGGCGTGCTGCCCCCGACGCTGCACGTCACCGAACCGTCGTCGCACGTCGACTGGTCGGCGGGCGCGGTCGAACTCGTGACCGGCGTGACCGAGTGGCCCGCGACCGGCCACCCGCGCCGGGCCGGGGTGTCGTCGTTCGGGCTCAGCGGCACCAACGCGCACGTGGTCCTGGAGCAGGCGCCCGCGGTCGACGAACCGGTGCGGGTGCGCACGGCCGCCGTCGCTCCGTGGCCGGTGTCGGCCAAGACGGCGGCCGCGCTGGACGACCAGGTCGACCAGGTCAGGTCGCTGACCGGTGACCGGGCCGACATCGCCTACTCGCTGGCGACGGGCCGGTCGGTGTTCGAGCACCGGTCGGTGCTGATCGCCACGGACGACGGCGTGGCGGAGGTGGCTCGCGGAGCCGCTCGGGAACGCTCCCTCGCGGTGCTGTTCTCCGGGCAGGGTTCGCAGCGGCTCGGCATGGGCCGGGAGCTCTACGAGCGGTTCTCGGTGTTCGCCGACGCGCTGGACGAGGTGCTGGCGCACCTGGACCCGTCGCCGCGCGAGGTGATGTGGGGTTCGGACCCCGACGCGCTGGACGACACCGGGATCGCGCAGCCCGCGCTGTTCGCCGTCGAGGTGGCGCTGTTCCGGCTCGTCGAGTCGCTCGGGGTGCGGCCGACCGCGCTGGCGGGCCACTCGATCGGCGAGATCACCGCCGCGCACGTCGCGGGCGTGCTGTCGCTGCCCGACGCGTGCCTGCTGGTGTCGGCTCGCGCCCGGCTCATGCGAGCGCTGCCCGTCGGCGGCGCGATGGTCGCCGTGCGGGCGAGCGAGCAGGACGTCCTGCCGCACCTGACCGACCGGGTCTCCATCGCGGCGGTGAACGGACCGGAGTCGGTCGTCATCGCGGGCGACGAGGACGCGGTGCTGGAGGTCGCCACCCGCTGGAAGTCCACGCGGCTCAGCGTGTCGCACGCGTTCCACTCGCCGCTGATGGACCCGATGCTCGACGAGTTCCGCGCGGTGGTCGAAGGCCTGTCCTTCGGCAGGCCGCGCGTTCCGATCGCCGCGGGTGGTGACGTGACCTCACCCGAGTACTGGGTTCGGCACGTGCGCGACGCGGTCCGGTTCGGTGACGCCGTGGCCACGCTGCGGGAGTCGGGCGTGAACGCCTTCCTGGAACTCGGTCCCGACGGCGCGCTGTCCTCGATGGTCGACGACGCCGTGCCCGCGCTGCGCAAGGACCGGGGCGAGGAGTCGTCGCTGCTGACCGCTCTCGCCCGCCTGCACGTGACCGGGGTGGACGTCGACTGGACCGCGTTGTTCGCCGCGACCCCCGCCCGGTCGGTCGACCTGCCGACCTACCCGTTCCAGCACGAGCGGTTCTGGGTGGAGACGACGGGCCGACCGCGGTCGGAGCAGGACACCGAGGACTCCGCGTTCTGGACGGCCGTCGAGAGCAAGGACCTCGAATCGCTGGCGGCGACCCTGGACCTCGACGGCGACACCGTATCCGCGGTGGTCCCCGCGCTGTCCGCGTGGCGCGACCGGCTGCGCTCCCAGTCCGCCGTGGACACCCTGCTGTACCGGGAGACGTGGCAGCCGATCACCGGACCGACCGCGCCCGAGCCGCTCGGCACGTGGCTGGTGGCCGTCCCCGCGGGGGCGGCCGATGACGCGTGGAC
>JBDSAJ010000403.1:0-3987 GCA_039922235.1 Umezawaea sp. | reverse complement strand
ACGTACTGGTCGCGGCCGAAGAACAGGTCGACGTCGGCCTCCGGGGGATCGGTCGGCAGGCGCGGCAGCCGGAACCACAGCAGGTCGCTCGACGCGCCGAGGCTGTGACCGGGCAGCCCGGACAGCGCGCGCAACTTGGAGAAGCGGCCGTCCGCGCCGACCACCAGCCGCGCGGGCAGGGTCTGCGTGCCGTTCCGATCGCGGTACCGGACGCCGGTGACCACGCCGTCGTCCTCCGTCAGCCCGGTCACCTTCGCGCCCAGCCGGAGCGTGAACGCGGGCAGCCGCGCGGCCTGCTCGGCGAGGAAGTCCAGGAACCTGGCCTGCGGCATCAGCGCCACGTAGTTGAACCGGCCGCGCAGCTTGCCGTAGTCGGCCGTGGTGATGGTCGCCGTCGGCGTGTGGAGGCGGAAGTGGCGGGCCGGGTGGTGCGGCAGCTCCAGCAGCCGGTCCGCCAGGCCGAGCTGGTCCAGCAGCTCGAGCGTGTACGGGTGCAGCGAGTCGCCGCGGAAGTCGCGGTCGAAGTCCTGGTGCGATTCGAGCAGCGTGACCGGCACCCCGGCGCGGGCCAGCAGCAGCGCCAGCACCACGCCGCCGGGCCCGCCGCCGACCACGACCACGTCACTCACGACCTGCTCCCGCGATCGGGTTCAGCGCCTGCGGGTCGGGGTTGGTCACACGAACTCCTCCGCGGTAGTGGTCGCTAGAGAGTCTAGCTAGTTCGGCTCGCACCTGCTCACTAGACTGCGGCGGTGGACGAGCCCGACATCGCCAGGGACATCAGCCGGTCGTTGCGGGACCTGCTGCGGGTCGGCCGAGGGGTGCAGGCGACGCTGGCCCGGCGGTTGGGCGTCGGGGTGACCGACGTGCAGGCGGTGAGCCACCTCGTGGAGAGCCAGGAGCCGCTGGGGACGGTGGAACTGGGCAATCGGCTGGGGATCAGGTCGGCGTCGGCCACGGTGCTGGTGGATCGGCTGGAGGCCGCAGGGCACCTGCACCGGGCAGGCCACCCGAAGGACGGCCGCCGGGTCGTGCTGCAGCCGACGGAGACGGCGCGGGCCGAGATCCGGGAGGCGCTGGCGCCGCTGCTGGGGTCGATCGCGGGGATCGTCGCCGCGCTGGACGACCGGGAAGCGGTGGTGGTGCGGGACTTCCTGCGCGACGCGACGCGTGCGGTCGAGGACTTCACCGGCGACCCCGCCGGGTGAAGGTGGTGGAACCCCCGGCGCTCGGTCCACTTCGGACTGGGCGCGCCCTCCTCCATCGCCCGTCTGGTCTAATGATCACCTCGACGAGGAGGTGCCCGCCCCATGACCGCGGTCAGTGGCTACAGCTACGGCATCGCGCTGCTGTGGTTCCTGTTCTTCCTGGTCAGCTTCGTGCGGGACCGGCGGAAGCTGCGCAACGGCGTGTACCTGTTCTTCGCCTTGGTCTTCCTGGGCTTCGGCCTGCTGATGACGCTGGCCTCGGTGTCGACGACGGCGGCGAGCGCCGTCGTCGTCGGCGTCCTGCTGCTCATCCCCCTGCTGATCGTGAGCCTGGCGGTGTTCCTGGTCGCGAACGGCGTCACGATGGTCCGCCGCGAGGGGCTGCGGCCGGTGAACCTGCTGTCGCTGGCGGCCGGGCTGGGGATCATCGGGTTCGTGGTGTTCCAGGCGGTGGCGCAGTACGTCCACTGGCCGCCGCTGGGTGTCGTCGGCGACGTCCTGACAGGACTGCTGACCTACCTCGGCTTCCTGTTCGCGTGCTTCCAGCTCTACTCGTTCGTCTACGGCCGGATCCGGCCGAAGCGGGACGTCGACTTCGTCGTGGTGCTGGGCGCGGGCCTGGTCGGCGACCGGGTTCCCCCGCTGCTCGCGAGCAGGCTCGATCGCGGGCGCGCGGCGTACGACGCGGCGGTCGCGAAGGGTGCGCAGCCCGCGCTGGTCACCTCTGGCGGGCGGGGGTCGGGGGAGGACGTGCCGGAGGCGGTCGCCATGGCCGACTACCTGGTGGCCAGGGGCGTGCCGCGCGACCGGGTGCTGCTGGAGGACCGGTCCACCACGACGTGGGAGAACCTGACGTTCAGCGAGGCGATCATGGTCGAGCGGCGGCCGGACTACCGCTGCCTGGTCGTCACCAACAACTTCCACGTGCTGCGGGCCGCCCTGCTGGCGCGCAAGGCGAAGGTGAACGGCCAGGTGATCGGCTCGCCGACCGCCTGGTACTTCTGGCCGACCGCGACGCTGCGCGAGTTCGTCGCGGTCCTCGTGGAGCACTGGGTCGTCAACGGCGGGATCTGCCTGCTGATCGTCGTGTCAGCAGTGCTGCCGTTGCTCTGAGATTCAGTGAATCCCAGTGATCCGCCCATCACTGGACGAAGGTCCTCGTCTGATCCGAACCTCGGGAGGTTCGGTGCGAGGTGGACGCTTCGCGGCCACCTGCCAGGCCGGGCGTCCTCCCCGTTCTCACACGCACTTCCGCTTGTTGCCAGTGACTTGCAGTTTTGCGTAACTTTCTTGCGTCAGCTCGGGAACTCCAGCACGGCCCGGTAGCGCGCCCGGCCGTGCCGGACGTGGTCGAGTGCGGCGTCGATGTCCGCGACCGGGAAGTGCTCGACCACCGGCCGGATGCCGTGCCGCGCCGCGAAGTCGAGCATCAGCCGGTTGTCCTCCGGCGAGCCGGTGACACCACCGACGATCGTTCGTTCGCCGGGCAGCAGGCTCAACGGCCCGAAAGCCATGGGACCGCTGGGGACGCCGACGACGCACAGCTTGCCGCGCGGGCGCAGGGTCGCCAGGTAGGCGTCCCACGGCAGGTCGGCCGAGACCGTCGAGAGGACGAAGTCGAACGAGTTCGCCACACCCCCGAGCCCGTCGCCCGCCACCACGAACTCGTGCGCGCCCAGTCGGTGCGCGTCCGTGGCCTTGTCGGGCGTGGTGGAGATCGCCGTGACGTGGCAGCCCCACCTGGCCAGGAACTGGATCGCCAGGTGGCCCAGGCCGCCGATCCCCACCACTGCGACGCGGTCCGTCGGCCGCACCCCGTGCCACCGCAGCGGGGCGAACACGGTCGACCCGCCGCACAGCAGCGGCCCCGCCAAGTCGGAGGGGATCACGTCCGGGATGGCCTGCACGTGCCGCCAGTCGCTGGCGCGCACCCGGCTCGCGAAGGCGCCGCCGATCCCGCGGAACACCGTGTTGTCCTTGTCGGGGCAGTGCTGCTGCGCACCGCTCAGGCACCACTCGCAGGCGAAGCACGATCCGGGTGTCGCGCCGACGCCCACGCGCTGCCCCACGGCCAGTCGCGTCAGGTCCACCGCGTCCCCCAACCCCACCACGACGCCGACCGCCTCGTGGCCCGCAACCATGGGGAACCGCGAGATGCCCCACTCGTCGTCGACCATCCCGACGTCGGTGTGGCAGATGCCGCAGTGCGTCACGGCGACGTCGACCTCCAGCGGCCCCAGCGGGGGCGGCTCGTACTCGTGGACCCGCACGGGGCTGCCGACCTGGTCCACTGCATACGCACGCACAGTCATTATCCATCACCTTCCGTATTATTACTAACTGGATAGTTTGAATTTAGCCGCGCGGTGACGCTGGGTCAAACGACCTGGATAGCTACACTTTTCCGATGCGCGTCTACGACTCCGACTCCACCCGCAGGAGGCTGCTGGAGGCCGCGACCGCCGACTTCGCCGCCCACGGCATCGCGGGAGCCAGGGTCGACCGGATCGCCGCGGCGGCGGGGGTGAACAAGGCCCAGCTCTACACCTACTACGGCGACAAGCTCGGCCTGTTCGACGCGGTGTTCCAGGCCAACGCGGACGCGCTCGTGAACGCGACCCCGTTCACCGCCGACGACCTCGCGGGCTACGCGGTCGGCCTGTACGACGGGGCGCTCGTCCAGCCGGAGATCGTCCGGCTGGCCGCCTGGGCCCGGCTCGAACACGTGTCGACCGAGAAAGACTCGACCGGCTCACCCGCCAACCTGCCCAAGCTGCGG
>JBDSAJ010000402.1:0-6390 GCA_039922235.1 Umezawaea sp. | reverse complement strand
AGGGTCACCCCTGGCACGCGGTCCCACCGGTGTCCGATCGGCAGGGTGTGGAGGATGCGCAGGACCGGTGGGGTGTCGCCGTCGGTGATCAGCGCGGTGAGTTCCGGGGCCCAGCCGTCGAATTCCGCGGCGATCCGCGCGGTGGCCGTGGAGGCGAAGTCGATGTCCGCGAACCACTCCTGCGGCTTGGTGAGCCCCACGTAGGTGTGCAGGACTCCACCGGCTTCGCGGTGGGCCAGGATTCCCTTGCCGGGGATGAGGGCGTACATCGCGCCGCCGCCGACGGCCTTCGCGCTCGCGGAGTGGTGTTCGTCGGCGTCGAACAGGTACGTCTCGACGAACGACGTGCCGATGTACTCGGGCTTGGCGTCGGACAGCAGCGGGCGGACGCGGGACCATGCGCCGTCCGCGCCGACGAGCAGGTCGCTGGTCGTGGTCGTGCCGTCGGCGAACTTCAGTTCGTGCCTGCCGTCGCCCATCGGCTGGATCGCGGTGACCTTGTGCCCCCACCGGACCGTGCCTGCGGGAAGTGAGTCGAGCAGGATCTGCCGGAGGTCGCCGCGGAGCACTTCGGGACGGACGCCGGTGCCGTCGTCGGGCTGGTCGAGCAGGACGGTCGCGTCCGTGCCCAGTACCCGGACCGCTTCGCCGCCCTCGTGGACGCGCTCGAGGAACTTGTCGAACAGACCTGCGGCCTTGAGTGCGAGCTGCCCGTTGTGCTCGTGGATGTCGAGCTGCCCGCCCTGGGTGCGGGCGCCCGCCGAGGCGTCGGCTTCGTACACGGTCGCGGGGATGCCGTGGACGTGCAGGACGCGGGCGAGTGTGAGGCCGCCGAGTCCCGCGCCGATGATCGTGACCGGAGTGGTCATGGTGAATCCTTCCTCACGAAAAGTGTCTGGAACGTTGTTCCAGTGTCCAGCTTGGAACAACGTTCCAGACATGTCAAGATGGGTGCATGGTCACCAGGAAGCACGCGGAGCGCCGCGAGGACGCGCTCTCCCGTGAGCGCATCGTCGGCGCCGCCGTGGAACTGCTCGACGTCACGGGTGAGGGCGGGTTGACGTTCCGCGCGCTCGCGGCGCACCTGAAGACCGGGCCTGGTGCGATCTACTGGCACGTGGCGAACAAGGACGCCCTGCTCGTCGCCGCCACCGACGCCGTCCTTCTGCCCACGCTGGCCGCCGAGGCCGCGGGCGACACCCCGGCGGACGTGATCCGAACGGTCGCGCTCGGCGTCTTCGACGCGATCGACGCGCACCCCTGGGTCGGCACGCAGCTCTCCCGCAACCCGACGCAGCCCGCGATGCTGCGGATCTTCGAACGCATCGGGCAGCAGGTCCAGGCGCTCGGCGTTCCCCTCACCGCCCAGTTCACCGCGGCGTCCACGGTGCTGCACTTCATCCTCGGCGTCGGCGGTCAGAACGCCGCGAACGCACGGGTGCTCGAAGGCACCACGAACCGGACCGACTTCCTCGAAACGGTGTCGGCCGCGTGGGCGGGCCTCGATCCCGACGAGTACCCGTTCACGCGGGACGTCGCGGACCAGCTGCGCGACCACGACGACCGCGAGCAGTTCCTCGACGGCATCGACCTCATCCTGGCGGGCACCGTCCCGAGGCCTGCCCCAGCACCCGACGCCTGAGCGGCCGAACTCCGCGGAACGTCAGCCGACCCGCCGCAGGTGGCGGCGGGTGCCACCACCGCCGGGAGACTGCTCGCCCGCCACGGTCAGGCACAGCTGTGCGCTCAGGTAGGCGCGGCAGGGAGCTGGTCGGCGCCTGCCCCACCAGCGGGTGCGGCAGGTGGGGCAGCGGCCGTGCTCGTCCGGCTGGTGCTCGTCCAGCAGGGCTTTGACGGCGGCGACCAGGCGCGGCAGTTCGGCCCTCGCCAACTCCGCGGCCGTCTGGTCGTCACCGCGGGTGGCCAACTGGGCGACGGTCGCCAGGTGTTCGTGCAGCGACTTGTCGAGCTGGCTGAAGACGGTCACGGACATGTCAGCGCTCCCCGACGTTCGTGCCGGTTCCTTCGCAGGCGACGGCTGGGCGTCGTCCCGTGGCGCTGGTCATCCCGCGGCCCTCCGGTCTCCCCACGAACGGTGGTCGTGGGACGTGTCCATGCAGCCTGCGACCCAACCGTGGCGAACTGCAAGTTGCAGTACACGAATGGATGACGGACCTTTGCTTGGCTGCCATGTCGTCACACACTGTGCCTGACCCAGGAGGTACCGCAGATGGCACGGGGCAGCAGCCCGACGTTGCGCAAGCGCAGGCTCGTGAACGAACTGCGCCGGTTGCGCGAGGTGGCAGGGCTGACCATCGAGGAAGTCGGCGAGCGGTTGGAGTGCTCGGCTTCCAAGATCAGCCGGATCGAGACCGGTCGGGTGGGTGTGACGCCGCGCGACGTCCGGGACATGCTCGACGCGTACGGCGCTGACGACGGGCTGCTCGGCGAACTCGTCCAGCTCGCTCGGGAAGCACGTCGCAAGGGCTGGTGGGACGAGTACGGCGACATCGCGCCCGGCCGCTACATCGGGTTCGAGGCGGACGCTGAGTCCGTCCGCACCTACCAGGGGCTGATGATCCCCGGCCTGCTCCAGTGCGAGGAGTACACGCGGGCGCTGATCCACGAGGTGCTGCCCGACGCGTCACCCGAAGAGGTGGAGCGGCGGGTCACGCTGCGCAACGCGCGCCAGGCGCTGCTGCGCGAGGAGGACCCGCTGCGGCTGGACGTGGTCATCGACGAGGCCGCGCTGCGCAGGCTCGTCGGCGGGCACGCGGTGCTGCGGGCGCAGGTGCGGCGACTCCTCGAAGTCGGGTCGCTGGCGAACGTCACCCTTCAGGTCGTCCCCTTCGCCTCGGGCGGTCACGCTGCGATGGACGGGCCATTCGTCATCCTGAGCTTCCCCGAGCAACTCGATCCGGACGTGGTATACATCGAAAGCACCAGGAGTGGCGTCTATTTGGAGCAACCTTCGGATGTCGAGTGGTACGCCCGGATATTCGAGCGGCTGTCGGCCACCGCGCTCGATCCAGCGGCGTCGGCCCGTCTGCTCGACACCATGGCGACCACACTTTCCTCAGGACTGGAGTGAGTTCGCAGTGGAACCAGTAACCGATTTCTCGAGAGCGACGTGGCGCAAGAGCAGCCGGTCGTCCGCTGGTGGGCCGGACTGCGTGGAAATCGCGTTCGTGCCGGTCGGAGCCGGTGTGCGCGATTCGAAGAACCCCGCGGGCCCGCTGCTGGGCTTCGCCGGACCGGCGTGGAGCCGTTTCCTCGGCACGACCAAGCACGGCGGATTCGACCTGAACCGCTAGTGCGGGGAACACCCCTGTCGGGGTTTCCCCCATTCCTTCCCCAGGGGTCTTCTACGACCTCGGTCTGGTTCGTGGTCAGACCTGGGAACGACGCGGTGTAGCCCGCGGTCCGATGTTTGCGACGCCCCCTTTCCGGTGAACTATGTCCATTCACCGGAAAGGGGTTCACGTCGTGTTGTCACGCGTTCCCGTTTCCGCTTTCCTCGCGCTGTGCTGCCTGGTGGCGGGCCTCGTGCCCGCCCTGCGCGACGCGACGAGGTACCGCGGCTCCGACCTGGTCGACGGCCACTGGTGGCGGCTCCCGACGAGCCTCTTCGGCTCCTACCACCTCGCCCACCTCCTGTGGACGCTGCTGCTCGTGGCGCTCGTCGTCGCGACCCTCGAACGGACCGCCGGACCCGCCGTCACGGTCGTCGTGCTGGTGCTCGGCCACCTCGTGCCGACCCTGGTCGCCTTCGGGTTGGCGAACCTCGTGTCCGCGAACGCCGTCCTGCACCGCCTGGACTACGGCGCCAGCGCCGCGCTCGCGTGCGCCGCCGCCGCTCTGGCGCTCCTGCGCCGCTCGCGGGTGCTCGTGGCGGTCCTCGCCGCGGTGCTCGTGGCCGACCTCTTCTACAGCGACTGGCTCACGGCCGCCGAGCACTGGGGCGCGGTCCTGCTCGGGTTCGGGCTGGTCGCGCTCACCCCTGGGGGAACACATGGGATTCGTGACCGACGCATTGGCCGGGCTGGCAGACCTGCCGCAACCGGCGGTGGTGGCCGTGACCGGGGCCATGACGCTGGCCGAGTGCACGCTGGGGGTCGGGTTCCTGGCACCGGGCGAAGCGTCGCTGCTGATCGCTTCGACGACCGTCACGACGGTGCCGCGGTTCCTGGTCATGTGGCTGGTGGTGTCGGTGTGCGCGGTGGCGGGCGACAGCATCGGCTACCTGCTCGGCCGCCGCTACGGCGAGAGGCTGCGTGACTCGAGGATCGTCCGCAAGCTCGGGCAGCGGCACTGGGACCGGGCCGGTGACCTGCTGCGCAGGCGGGGAGGCACGGCGGTGTTCACCGCGCGGTTCCTGCCCGTCGTGCGGACGCTGGTGCCGGCCTCGGCGGGTGCCTCGAACCTGCCGTACCGCCGGTTCCTGGCCGCATCGATCGCGGGCGCGGTGTGCTGGTCGGCGCTGCACATCGGCATCGGGTCGGCCGCGGGAGCGTCGGCGAAGTACGTCGAGTCGGTGCTCGGCGGCGTGAGCTGGGTCCTGTTCGGCGCGGTGGCCGTGGCGGGAATCGGCTACGCGCTGCGCCGCCGCACCAAGGAGAACCAGGAGCGCGAACTCGAAGAGGTGTCCTAGAAAGGGCGAAGAGGGCCACCCCCTACCGGGTGGCCCTCTTCATCTGATGGGGACGTGGGTCGGCCGGCGTTCCGCCGCCGCGGGCTGGATGCCCCTTGCACGCCGGACGACCCACGTCGATCAGGGAGGTGACGGAGGTTCGGTTCCGCCACCTGGTCCAACCTCCCCCACCGGGTTTCGCCCTGTGTGGTTGGCCGGACACGCTAAGCGTAAGAATGCGGCTACAGCGCGACTGGAGCCGGACTGAAGTGATCTCTAGTCTCAAGGCGTGGGGCACAGCACTTCGGCAAAGGACACGTCGGTGGAGCACGACATCCCCGAGTCTCTCCGGTTCGAGGTACTCGGCCTGCTCCGGGTTCTCCGCGCCGGTCACGAGGTCGACCTCGGCGCGGCCAAGCAGCGTGCCGTCCTCGCCGTGCTCCTGCTCAACCGCAACACCCCGGTGAGCCGCGACCACATCATCACGGCCGTCTGGGGTGACGCCGCGCCGTCGAGCGCGGTCAACCTCGTGCAGACCTATGTCGCGGGCCTGCGGCGGGCGCTGGAGCCCACCCGTGCCCGGCGTGCTCCCGCCGAGCTGCTGACGTCGGTCGGGGACGGCTACCTGCTGCGGGTCGAGCGCGGTGCGTTGGACCTGGACGTGTTCGAGTCGGGAACGGCGGAGGCGGGCAGGCTGCGGGCGGGCGGCGACCTCGCGGGCGCGGCCCGGCTGCTGGAGGACGGGCTCGCGCTGTGGCGGGCCGAGCCGCTGGGCGGCATCGCCGGGCTGTTCGCCGAGGTCGAGCGCGGCAGGCTGGTGGAACGCCGGTTCGCGGTACTGGAGGAACGGGCGGAGCTGCGGCTCGCGCTGGGCCAGGGCGCCGACCTGGTCGGCCAGCTCACCGCGCTGGTCGGCGACCAGCCGCTGCGGGAACGCGCGCACGGGCTGCTGATGCGCGCGCTGTGCCAGGCGGACCGGCAGGCCGAAGCGCTCGCCGTGTACCGCGAGGCGCGGCGCGTGCTGATCGACGAACTCGGCGTCGAGCCGGGTCCTGAGCTGCGGCGCGTCCAGAAGGCCGTGCTGGCGGGCGACGACCCGGAGCCCAGCCGCGTCCCCGCTCCCACCGCGCCGCCGGTTCCCGTCGTCCCGGTCGGCGGCACCGTGCCCGCCCAGCTGCCGCGCGCCCCCGCGTCGCTGATCGGCCGGGACGCCGAGCTGCGCCGGATGGACGAACTGCTCGCCGACGATCCGGGCAGCGGTCTGCTGCTGGTCGTGAGCGGGCCCGCGGGTGTCGGCAAGACCGCGCTCGCCCTGCACTGGGCGCACCGCGTGCGCGACGACTTCCCGGACGGGCAGCTCTACGTCGACCTGCACGGCTACGACCCCAACCAGGACCCGCTGGACGCGGGCGAGGTGCTGAACCGGTTCCTGCGCACGCTCGGCGTGCCGCCCGGCGACGCGCCGGTCACCGTCGAGGAGCGCTCGGCGCTCTACCGCACGCTCGTCGCGGACCGCCGCATGGTCGTGATGCTGGACAACGTGCTCGGCTCGACCGAACTGCTGCCGCTGCTGCCGGGCTCGTCGTCGTCGCCCGGATCGTCATCCTGCGTGATCGTGACGAGCCGCAGGCGGCTGGTCGGACTGGTCGCGCACGCCGAGGCGCGGCTGGTGGAGCTGGACATGCTGACCCTGGACGCCGCGGTGGAGGTGCTCGGCCGGGTCGCGGGCCGGGGCGCGGGCGCCGAGGCGGGCGCGCTGC
>JBDSAJ010000401.1:0-5726 GCA_039922235.1 Umezawaea sp. | reverse complement strand
ACTCCAACGACTCCGCCAGACCACGGGAGATTTCCTCCCGCTCGACCAACGTCAACATCCTGCGCACGACAGGGAATCCTTCCCCACCGAACACCAAGATCACATGCTACGACCGCCTGAACCTGCCAAACCCTACCGAGCAACTCGAGGTATCCGACCGGGGATTCACGGTGTCCAAGCCGCAGACGCGCGCAACGACTTTGCCGGAACCCTGGGGCCCGGTGATGGTGAGGTCACCTGAACGAGCGAGCGACGGCGGTGCGGTCGATCTTGCCGGGACCGCGGGTGGGTAGGGCGGTCAAGAACAGCACTCGCTTCGGCACGGCCGCACGGCCCACCACCGAACGTACGGCGTCCTGGAGCGTCGACTCCGATGGCGGCGGGTCGGTTGCGACGATGGCGGCCGCGACGACCTGGCCCCACTCGGGGTCCGGCACCCCGACCACGCACACCTCACGCACGCCGGGAACTGCCGCCAGCGCCCGTTCGACCAGCACCGGCGGCACCTTCTCCCCGCCAGTGACGATCATGTCGTCCGCCCGTCCCAACACCTCCAGCGTCCCGTCCGGCCGGAACCGGCCGAGGTCGCCGGTCCGGAACCACCCGTCGGCGAACGGTGCACCCCGGTACCCCAGCGCGAGTGTCGGACCGGCCAGTTCTATCCGGCTCTCAGCGATCCGGTCCTCTGTGAGAGCGAATCGACCTTCAGGTAGTTGGTCCGCAGCGAGTCGGACCCTCACGCCGTTGAGCGGTACGCCGTCGTACACGCACCCGCCTGCGGTCTCGCTCATCCCGTAGGTGGTCACCACCCGGATCCCGGCCGCCAATGCCGCCTCCAGCAGGGGCGGTGGGGTTGCTGCGCCGCCTAGCAGCACGCCGTCGAACTCCTTCAGCACGGTCGGGTCGTCGGCCAGCAGCCTGCTCAACTGGGTTGGCACGAGGGCTGTGTAGTGCGGGCCGGGTTGGGCCAGCAGAGGGCGTGCGGCGGTGGCGAACGTGACTGCCCGGAATCCTGCCGCGAGGTCGAGCACGGCGGGTGTGGTGCCCGCGACCAGCGACCGGACCAGCACTTGCACACCCGCGATGTGCGTGGCGGGTAGCGCAAGCAGCCAGCGGCCCGGTCCGCCGAGCCGGTCGTGCGTTGCTTCGGCGGACGCCCGCAGCGCCGCGGCCGACAGCAGTACCGACTTCGGCACCCCGGTCGACCCGGAGGTGGTGATCACCAGTGCGGCGCCGCGTTCCCAGCCCTCCAGGGCGACCGGTGCCACGACCTGGCCGGGCGGCACCGGCAGCACCGCCGGGCCGGTGCCGTCCAACGCGGCCCGCAGCCGGTCCGGCAAGTCCGGACCCGCGATGACCGCCTCAACCACGGTGGCCATCAGGAGTCGGCCGGCCGAAGTAGGCCAGCCGGCTGAAGCTGGCGGGCAGGCCGAAGTAGCCAAGCCAGCAGAAGTAGCCCCGTCGGCAGAAGTAGGTGGGCTGGCAGTAGTTGCCCGGTCAGCAGAAGTGGGCCGGCCATCAGAAGTAGTACGGGAAGTCGGACCAGTCGGGTGCTCGCTTCTCCAGGAACGCGTCGCGGCCTTCCACCGCCTCGTCGGTCATGTACGCCAGCCGGGTCGTCTCGCCCGCGAAGATCTGCTGGCCGACCAAGCCGTCGTCGATCAGGTTGAACGAGTACTTCAGCATCCGCTGCGCCGTCGGCGACTTGCCGTTGATCTCCAGCGCCCACTGCAGCGCCGTGTTCTCCAGTTCCTCGTGCGGCACGACCTCGTTCACCGCGCCCATCCGCTGCATCTCGGCCGCGCCGTACGTGCGCCCGAGGAAGAAGATCTCGCGGGCGAACTTCTGGCCGACCTGCCTGGCCAGGTACGCCGAGCCGTAGCCGCCGTCGAAGCTGCCGACGTCCGCGTCGGTCTGCTTGAACTTCGCGTGCTCGGCGCTCGCGATCGTGAGGTCGCACACCACGTGCAGGCTGTGCCCACCGCCTGCCGCCCAACCCGGCACGACCGCGATGACGACCTTCGGCATGAACCGGATCAGCCGCTGGCACTCCAGGATGTGCAGCCGCCCGGCCCGAGCGGGGTCGACGGTGTCGGCGGTCTCACCGGCCGCGTACTGGTACCCCGACCGCCCCCGGATCCGCTGGTCGCCGCCGGAGCAGAACGCCCAGCCGCCGTCTCGCGGGGACGGTCCGTTGCCGGTCAGCAGTACGCAGCCCACGTCGGACGACATGCGGGCGTGGTCCAGCGCCCGGTGCAGCTCGTCCACGGTGTGCGGGCGGAACGCGTTGCGAACCTCGGGTCGGTTGAACGCGATCCGCACCGTGCCCTGGTCCACCGCGCGGTGGTAGGTGATGTCCGTCAAGGACTCGAAGCCGGGGATGGGCTTCCAGCGGGACGCGTCGAACAACTCGGAGATTTCCACGCAGCGACAATAAGGGGACAGCCGAACGCCGCCGAGGCAGCACCAGACTCAACACAGCCCACGCCAACGCTGCTCTCACTCGGATGGTCCAGTTCATGGGTCCAGGTTAGAACAGGTGTTCGAATTGGCAAGGTGAATCACCCTGTCGTGTGCTGGGAGAGAATGGGTAGGTGAACCCGTCCACCGCTCAGGCCATGGTGTTCGTCGACGAGCTCGTCCGCAACGGCGTGCGGCACGTCGTGCTGAGCCCCGGCTCGCGCAACGCGCCCCTGTCCTTCGCGCTGCACGCGGCGTCGGTCGACGGGCGCCTGACCCTGCACGTGCGGATCGACGAGCGCGTCGCTGGGTTCCTCGCGCTGGGCTTGGCGAAGTCCGGCCAGGTCACCGCGGTGTTCTGCACGTCGGGCACGGCGGTGGCGAACCTGCACCCGGCGGTGCTGGAGGCGCGGCACTCGGGCACGGGACTGCTGGTGGTGACCGCGGACCGCCCGGTCGAGCTGTACCGGACCGGGGCCAGCCAGACGGTCGACCAGCACGGCATCTTCGGCGCGGCCACGGACACCCTGCACTTCCCGGTGGCCGAGCGGCGCCCCGGCCAGAACGGGATGTGGCGGTCGCTGGTGTGCCGGGCGGTCGCGACCGCCCGGTCGGGCAGGCCGCTGCACGTCAACGTGCCGCTGCGCGAGCCGCTGGTGCCCGACCGCGACCCCGAGTGGCCGGAGCCGTTGGACGGCAGGCACTTCGACGTGCCGTGGACGCGGGTCGAGGCGCGGACGGTCACGTCGACGTCGACCGTGGAGCACCTCGGGCCGCGCACGCTGGTCGTGGTGGGCGACTCGCTGGTGGGGGAGACCGCGGAGCTGGCCTGGCACGCGGGGTGGCCGATCGTGGCGGAACCGACGGCGGGCTCGGACGGGCCGGTGCTGCGGCACGGGACGCTGCTGCTGAACTCCGGCGAGCTGCCCCCGTGGCTGCGGCCGGAGGCGGTGCTGGTCGTGGGGCGGCCGACGTTGTCGCGCGGCGTGCTGAAGCTGATCTCGCGCACCCCCGTCGTGCACGTCCTGTCGCCGGACCTGGACTGGGCGGACCCCGCCTTCGCCGCGACTCACACCTCCACCGAGTTGACCAAGGGCGAGCCGGAGGTGGACCGCGACTGGCTGGACGACTGGAAGGAAGCCGACCGGATGGCCGCCGAGGTGGTCGACCGGGTGCTGGCCGACGAGCCGTGGCCGACCGGGCTGCACGTCGCCCGCGACCTGGTGGCGGCGCTGCCGTGGGGCTCGATGCTGTTCCTCGGGTCGTCCAACCCGGTGCGCGACGTCGACCTGGTCGCCCGGCCGCGCGCGGACCTCGTCGTGCACGCCAACCGCGGCGGCGCGGGCATCGACGGCAGCCTGTCGACCGCGATCGGGCTGGCGCTCGTGGACGGGCCGGGGTTCGCGCTCGTCGGCGACCTCACGTTCCTGCACGACCTGAACGGGCTGCTGATCGGGCCGGACGAGCAGCGCCCGGACCTGACGATCGTGGTGCTCAACGACGACGGCGGCGGGATCTTCTCGCTGCTGGAACAGGGCGGCCCCGAGCACGCGGCGTCGTTCGAGCGGGTCTTCGGCACCCCGCACGGCATGGACCTCGCCGCGCTGTGCGCGGGCTACCGGGTGCCGCACACCCTGGCCGCGACGGCTGATCAATTCCGCGCCGCACTCACCGCGCCCGCGGGAATCCAGGTGGTGGAGATTCGTGCGAATCGTTCCGGATTGCGTGATTTCCATACCCGCTTGAGGCAGGCCGTCTCAGCGGGGTCCAAATCGTAGGAGCCTACGTACGGGGGTATTCCAACCCCGGCCTGGTGACTAGTTTCCAGCCATGTCCATCAGAGCGAAGATCACGGTCGGGGCCGCCACGGCGTGCACGCTCGCGCTGCTCGCGGGCCCGGCCAGCGCGGCCGCGGCGCCAGGAGCACCGGGAATCGGTGATCCGTACTACCCGAACTCGGGAAACGGCGGGTACAACGTTTCCCATTACGACATCCGGCTGAACTACCAGCCGTCGAACGACAACCTGTCCGGCACCACGACCATTCTGGCGAAAGCCACGCAGGACCTCTCGAAGTTCAACCTCGATTTCCTGCTCGAGGTCAAGTCGATCCGGGTGAACAACAAGGTCGCCTCGTTCACGCAGCAGGGCGGTGAACTGGTCGTCGACCCGAAGGGCACCCTGCCGAAGGGCAGCGACATCACCGTCGTCGTCACCTACGCGGGCACTCCGTCCACCAAGTCGGTCGACGGCTACACGGCGTGGAAGAAGACGCCGACCGGCGCGCTGGCGATCGACGAGCCGGACATCGCGCCGTGGTGGTACCCGAGCAACAACCACCCGACCGACAAGGCCACGTTCGACGTCTCAGTGGCGGTGCCGGACGGCGTCGAGGTCATCTCCAACGGCAGGCTCACCGGCACGACCAAGCAGATCAACGGCTGGACGCGCTGGAACTGGCGCAGCACCAAGCCGCAGAACACCTACTCGACCTTCGTGTCGATCGGCCAGTTCGAGGTCCGCCAGTCGACGTCACCGAGCGGCCTGCCCGTGGTGAACGCCTACGCGGAGGGCCTCGGCGAGTTCGAGGGCGCGGCCAAGGCCAGCGTCGAGCGCACGCCGGAGATCATCGAGTTCGAGGAGGGCAACTTCGGCCCGTACCCGTTCGAGGCGCAGGGCGGTGTGGTCACCGGCGGCATCGGGTTCGCGCTGGAGAACCAGACCCGGCCCAACTACGACACCGCGTTCTGGCGCCGGGGCGTCAACACCTACGTCGTCGCCCACGAGTTGGCGCACCAGTGGTTCGGCGACTCGGTGTCGGTGCACGGCTGGAAGGACATCTGGCTGAACGAGGGCTTCGCGAGCTACGCCGAGTGGCTGTGGTCGGAGCACGTGGGCGAGGGCACCGCGCAGGAGAACTCGGACTACGTCTACGACCTCTACCCGGCCGACGACGAGTTCTGGAACGTCCTGCCGGGCGACCCCGGCGCGGCGAACCAGTTCGACGGCGCCGTGTACGACCGCGGCGCGCTGACGCTGCAGGCACTGCGCGTGGCCGTCGGTGACGACGCCTTCTTCTGCATCCTGAAGAAGTGGACGAAGGCGCACGAGTACAGCGACGCGACGATCGAGCAGTTCATCGCGTTGGCCGAGCGGGTCTCGGGCAAGCAGTTGGACGACCTGTTCACCACGTGGCTGTACACCAAGGGCAAGCCCGCCACGGCTCCCGGTGCGGCGGCCGTGTCGGCTTCGGCGAAGGTGGCCAA
>JBDSAJ010000400.1:0-8598 GCA_039922235.1 Umezawaea sp. | reverse complement strand
CGAACACCTCGGCGAGGCGACGCCGCCGTGCCGCTTCCGCGGCGACGGCGTCGTCTTCCGGGTGGTCGGTCATGCCTCGTCGAGGCCGGAGAGCTGGTCGATGACGTAGGGCACGAGGGTCGAGAGGGTGGCCATGCCGTCGCGGACCGCGGCGCGGGACCCGGCGAGGTTCACGACCAGCGTGCTGCCGGACACGCCGACGAGGCCGCGGGAGATGCCCGCGTCGACCGCGCCCGCCGCGAGGCCGGAGCCGCGCAGGGCCTCCGCGATGCCGGGGATCGGGCGGTCGAGCACGCCCTGGGTGGCGTCGGGGGTGACGTCACGCGGGGAGACACCCGTTCCGCCGACCGTGACGACGAGGTCGACGCCACCGATCACCGCGGTGTTGAGCGCGGCCCGGATGTCGACCACCTCTCCCTCGACGGCGACTGTCGCGTCGACGATGAAACCTGCCTCTTCGAGCAGTTCGGTGACCAGTGGTCCCGTGCTGTTGTCGTGCTCACCGTGCGCCACCCGGTCGTCCACGATCACGACGAGGGCGCGGCCGAGGCGCTGCGCGCTGCGTTCCATGCGGACAACCGTAGCCAATGGCCGGATCTGACGGTTCCATGACGTGTCGCTCCGGCCGCGGGTGTCGCGAGACCGGTGGCCCTAACGTCGATCACGTGCGAGTTCTCCTCACCGGCGGAGCCGGTTTCATCGGGTCCCACATCGCCGACGCGCTGGCCGCCGGGGGTGACGAGCCGGTGCTGCTGGACGCCCTGCTGCCGCAGGCCCACAGCGGCCCGGTCCCGCCGTGGGCGGAGCGGTACGAGGTGGTCGTCGGCGACGTGACCGACCCGGACGCCGTCGCGCGGCTGCTGCGCGGAGTGGACGCGGTCTGCCACCAGGCCGCCGTGGTCGGCCACGGCCTGGACCCGTCGGACGCCCCGCTGTACGCGTTCAACAACGACTACGGCACCGCCGTCCTGCTGGCGGCCATGCACGAGGCCAAGATCGGCAAGCTCGTGCTCGCGTCGTCGATGGTCGTCTACGGCGAGGGCCGCTACCGGTGTCCCGCGCACGACGTCGTCCGCGCCGCGCCGCGCAGGCAGGAGTCGATCGACGCGGGCGACTTCGAGGCCCCGTGCCCGCACTGCGGTGCCGCCCTGGAGCCCCTGCTGGTCCCTGAGGACGCCCCGCTGGACCCGCGCAGCACCTACGCGGCCAGCAAGCTGGCCCAGGAGCACTACGCCGCCGCGTGGGCCCGCCAGACCGGTGGCGCCGTGTGGGCGTTGCGCTACCACAACGTGTACGGGCCGAGGATGCCCCGCGACACCCCGTACGCGGGCGTCGCGTCCCTGTTCCGCTCCTCGTTGGAGAACGGCCAGGCCCCGATCGTCCTGGAGGACGGCAGGCAGCGCCGCGACTTCGTGCACGTCACCGACGTGGCTCGGGCGAACGTGCTGGCGCTGCACGCCGAGTCCGAACCGAACACCCTCACGCCGCTCAACATCTGCTCCGGCGAACCCCACACCGTCGGTGACCTGGCCGTCGAACTGGCGCTGGCCTGCGGTGGGCCTGCCCCACGGGTGGTCGGCGGTGCCCGCTCAGCCGACGTCCGCCACGTCGTGGCCGATCCGGCCGAAGCCGCTCGCCGCCTCGGCTTCCACGCCGTCACCAGTTTCGCCACCGGTGTGAAGGCCTTCGCCACCGACCCGCTGCGCTGACCGCCACTAGGGGCGAGTCCCGATGCCGTCGGCTCCCCGTCCACTTAGGGTCCGGAGGTGATCAGACGCGTCCTGCTCGCTTTCATCGGCGTGGCCGCCGTGGTGCTCGTGCCGTGGACCGCGTACCTGGCGGGCACGCTCCCGGACAACCACGGCACCACGCAGTGGCGCCTGGCGTGGGTCGGTTTCGACGTCGCGCTGGCCTGCTGCTTCGCCGTCGCCACCTGGCTGGGCGCACACCGCAGGCGCGGAGCGGTCCCGGTGCTGGCGGCCACCGCCGCCCTGCTGTGCTGCGACGCCTGGTTCGACGTCGTCCTCGACTGGACCGACCCGGACCGCTGGACCAGCGTCGCGCTGGCGCTGGTGGTGGAACTCCCGCTGGCCGTCCTGCTCGGGCTGCGCGCCAGGCACCTGCTGACCGACGGCATGCCGCGCCGCACCCTGGCGCTGCGCGACGTGGAGATCCACGCCAACGCCGACAACCAGGCGTTGCTGGCGGCGCTGGACCTCCCGACGACGGCGGACGTACTGGCCGCGAACCTCGACCGCCGCCCGGACGAGGTGACCTCCGCGCTGCGCCAACTAGCCACGGCGGGATACGCCCGCCAGGACCGCGACGGCCGGTGGCGACGGGACAGGCAGGACCTGCGCATGCCCGTGCTGGCCGACGTGGACGAAGCGGAGCGACCCCGGATCGCCGCTTTCCTGGACGCCAAGTTCGCCCACGAGCTGAAGCTGCTGACCTGGGCGGCCGAACACCGCGCCGACTTCGGCCCGTGGGGCAAGGGGGAACGGGCTACCGCGCACCTCACCGAGGCCGAACTGGCCGGCCTCGACGCCGAGTACCACGAACTGGCCACCCGCTACTGCCTGCTGCGCACCGGCCAGGCACCAGGCACCCGCGAGGTGGCATTCCGCTTCTACGCCTTCCCGCTTCCCAAACAAGAGCTGTGACCAGCGGAGACACCGCTTCTCACGCGCGCGTCACACCCAGACATCCCCCACCCTCACCGGGGGACGGCCCCGAGGCCAGTCTACCGGGAGGGGGTATCAAACGGGGTGTTGTCGGGCTTGCCTGTGGACAACCTGGTCGCCTGTGGACAGAAGTCGGCTACCCCGCCATAGCGGCGGCAAGGGGGAGGCGGACCTCGAAGCGGCAGCCGGGGCCGTGGTTCTGGGCGTCGATGGTGCCCTTGTGTGCCTCCACCAGGCCGCGGGCGATGGCCAGGCCAAGTCCGCCCCCCACCGGCTGGCGGCTGGGCGTTCCGCGGAACGCCACCTCGAACACCCGTGCCAGGTCCGTCTCCGGGATTCCGCCGCACGAGTCGTCGACCCGCAAGCGGGCCTCCTGGCCGTCCACGTCGACGCGCACGGCGACGGTCCCGTCCGGCGGGGTGTGGCGGATCGCGTTGGACAGCAGGTTGCGGACCACGCGGGCCAGCTCCGGGTCGCTGCCGAGGACCACTGGCCACGTAGCGGCGCTGGCCTCCAGTCGGACGCCCTTCCGCAGGGCTACCGGTCCCTCGGCGGCGACGACCTCGCTGACCACGTCGGCCAGCGGGACGTCGGACAGCGTGAGCCGGAGAGCACCGGCGGTGATGCGGGACAGTTCGAACAGGTCGTCGACCATCGCGGAGAGCTTGTCGGCCTCGGTGCTGATGCGGCCCGCGTAGTCCGCCACGTCGCGCGGCTCGTGGACGACGCCGTCGGCCAGCGCCTCGGCCATCGCGCGGACGCCTGCCAGCGGGGTGCGGAGGTCGTGGCTGATCCACGCGACCAGTTCACGGCGGGAGGCTTCGGCCGCGCGTTCGCGGGCTCGGGCCTCGTGTTCCCAGACGCTGCGGCGGGCGAGGCTGCGGCCCAGCATGATGGCGGTCGGGACCGTGACGACCGCGACGAGCGTGCAGATCAGCAGGGTCGTGGTGGTGATCGTGGTGAACATGAACTGGCTGACCGCGAGCACGCCGCCGATGGTCGCCAGCACCGGCACGATCGCCAGCACGGACAGGGCGGTGGTGAGGGACGCGTGGACGAGTTTGCGGAGCAGCAGCCAGGCGCCGAGCAGGGCTAGCGGCAGGGAGAACAGGACCGCGAACGGGGCGATGTGGGAGATCTCGACGAGCATCAGCGGACACCTCCCAAAGAGTCGTAGCGGTAGCCGACTCCCCACACGGTGGCGATGCGCGTCGGCCTCGCCGAGTCGGCCTCGATCTTCTCGCGCAACCGTCGCACGTGGACGGTCACAGTGGACTGGTCGCCGAACTCCCAACCCCAGACGCGTTCCAGCAGTTCGGCGCGGTTGAACGCCCTGCCGGGGTTGGACAGCAGGAACGTCAGCAGGTCGAACTCCCTGGTGGTCAGGGACAACTCGACGCCGTTCAGGTGGGCGGTGCGGGCGCCGAGGTCGACGCTGAGGCCGCCGTCGACCAGCGTCCGCGCGGGCGGGGCGGCCCGGACGGCGCGGGAGCGGCGGAGGACGGACGTGACGCGCAGCGCGAGTTCGCGGGGGCTGAACGGCTTGGTCACGTAGTCGTCGGCGCCGAGTTGGAGGCCCGCGATGCGGTCCTCCTCCTCTCCGAGCGCGGTGAGCATCACGACCGGGACGGCGCTGCGCTGCCGCAGCCGCCTGCACACCTCCAGGCCGTCGATGCCGGGCAGCATGAGGTCGAGCACGACGAGGTCGGGCGGGTTGTCGGCGAACAGCCGCAGCGCCGTCTCGCCGTCGCCAGCGAGCTGGACTTGATGGCCACCCAGTTCCAGGTAGCGGCGCACCACGTCGCGGACGGTCATGTCGTCGTCCACGACGAGCACGCGCCCGACGGTCACGCCTTCGTTCGTCATCGCCTCACCAGTTCGTCAGCAGGAGGTGGTTGACCAGCAACGCCGTGCCCGCCTGGACCGCCAGCCACGGTTTTCGGGTGACGGCGGGCAGGAACGCGGTCGCGGCGGTCAGCCACACGGTGAACGGTAGCCATATCCGCTCCACTTCGGCCTTGCTGAGGCCCGACAGGTCGGCGAACAGGATCGCGGCCAGCGCCGCGCCCGCCAGCCAGAGCGCTGGGGAGCGGCGGGTGGCGGCGAGTCCGGCGATCGGCGCCAAGCCCGCGGCCAGCAGTGCGGCGGCGAGGTCGGCCCACACCCAGTAGTAGTAGACGCGTTGGGACGCGATGCCCTGGTAGTACCGCTCGACGACCAGGTGGTAGCCGTCGAGCCACCAGAACCCGGCCAGTGCGAACGCTGCCACGACGACCGCGGCCGCCAGCGCGGCGAGCGCCAGTGCCCGCCACTGCCGCCAGGCCACGACCAGAGCGATCACGCCGACCAGCACGAGGCCGTACGACAGGAAGATCCCCAGTCCCAGCAGCAGGCCAGCGAGCAGGGGCCTGCCGAGCGCGAGCAGCGCGATGCCGCACGCCGTGACGCCCGCGAACAGGCCGTCGGCCGACACCCCGATCCACACCGCGCCGGGGAACAGGGCGGCGAACGGCAGCACCGCGCGGGCGGCGGCCTCGTCGTTTCCCCACGCCCGCAGCGCCACGGGCACCGCGACCGCTGTCAGACCGCCGACCAGCACGCACAGCAGCGCGGCCCACGCGCCGCCGGACAGGCCGATCCGGTCGAGCCCGACGAACGCGAGCAGCGCGCCCGGCGGGTGCCCGGACACGTGCGTGGTCCACGAGTCCGGCTGGTAGTCCAGGATCCGCGCGGAGAAGCCGCGCAGCATCGCGCCGATGTCCGTGACACCGGGCACCTCGTGCAGGTACTCGTCGGACGTCGTGAGCCTGCCCGCGAAGCCGCGGTCCCAGCCGTCGACCAGCGCGAGCGAGGTCGTCCACGCCACGGCGGTCAGGTAGCCGAGTCCGAGCGCGCGGTGCCACGGCAGCCGAGCGGCCAGTTCCGGGCCTTTCGCGATGACCAGCACCGCGACCAGCAGGGCCAACGGCGTGCCAACGCCGACGTGCGGCAGCCAGTACGCGAACAGCGGGGGCGCACCCGCGATCGTGCGCCCGCTGTCGAGGAGCGCCCCGACGACGAAAGCGAGGACCACCAGGACCGAGGCCCCCAGGACCGCCAACCGGACGCGCGACACAGGCTGGACCGTAGAGCAGATCGCCGCACGTCACCGGCTGATCGGCGGTTCCGTCAGACACCCGTAAGAACTCGCCGTCCGTCAGGATTCGGTAAGCAGCCAAAGGGTTCTGCACCCTCCCGGAGAGGCCCACGCTGTCCGGTGTGGACGAAATCGATGTGGTGCTCCCCTGCTTGGACGAAGCCGCGGCGCTGCCCGGCGTGCTGCGCGCGCTCCCTCCGGGGTTCCGCGCGCTGGTGGTCGACAACGGCTCCCGCGACGGCTCTCCCGAAGTAGCCGCCGCGTTGGGCGCGCGGGTCGTGCACGAGAAGCGGAAGGGTTACGGCGCGGCCGCGCACACCGGCGTGGAACAGGCGCGGTCGGAGATCGTCTGCGTCCTCGACGCGGACGGCTCGCTCGACCCCAGGCAGCTCCCGGAACTGGTCGCGCTCGTGGTGGGCGGCGCACACCTGGCGGTCGGACGCCGGGTGCCGACGACCGCGGGCAGCTGGCCGTGGCACGCGAGAGCGGGCAACGTGCTGCTGGCCGCCCTGCTGCGCAGCAAGGGCCTGCCGGTGCGCGACATCGCGCCCATGCGGGCGTTCCGCCGCCAGGACCTGCTCGACCTCGGCATCCAGGACCGCGCGTTCGGCTACCCCCTCGAACTGCTGCTCCGCGCGGGCGAGGCGAAGTGGCGGATCGAGGAACTCGACGTCACCTACGGGCCGCGCGCCGCGGGCACGAAGTCGAAGGTGTCCGGCTCGGTGCGCGGCACGGTGCGCGCGGTCCGCGACATGGCGGGGGTGCTCCGGTGACCGCCCGCGCCTCGATCCTGGTGGTGGCCAAGGCTCCCGTGCCCGGACTGGCCAAGACTCGGCTCAGCCCTGCCGTGTCACCGGAGCAGGCCGCCGACATCGCCGCCGCGTCGCTGCTGGACACGCTCGACGCCGTGCTCGCCACGCCCGGCGTGGTCCCCGTCGTCGCGCTGACCGGCGACCTCTCCGCCGCCGAGCGATCGCCGGAGATCCGGGACCTGTTGCGGCGCACGGTCGTGGTGCCGCAGCGGGGGCCGGACTTCGCGACCAGGCTGGTCAACGCGCACGCCGACGCCGCGGACCTGAACGCGGGGCTGCCGGTGTTCCAGATCGGCATGGACACGCCCCAGGTCACGGCCGAACTGCTGGACGGGTGCGTCGACGCGCTGCGCCGCACCGACGCCGTGCTCGGCCCGGCGACCGACGGCGGCTGGTGGGCGCTCGGGTTGCGCGACGGCTACCGGGCGGGCCCGCTGCGGACCGTGCCGATGTCCCGCGACGACACCGGTTCGCTCACCGCCAGGGCACTCGAGCGCGGCGGCCTGCGGATCGGGTACCTGCCCGCACTGTCCGATGTGGACGACATGGTCACCGCTCGGGAGGTGGCGGCTGTGCTGCCAGGCAGCCGGTTCGCGGAGGCGCTGCTCGTGGGCGCGGTGCGATGACGGCGTTCGACGTGGGTCTGCGCGGGGCCCGGTGCTGGCTCGACCTGGGGAGCGGAAGGCGGATCGACATGCCCATCGCCAGGTGGCACGAGGACGCCGACGACGCCGACCGCGTGCTGGTGGACGCGTGCGCGGGACCGACCATCGACCTGGGCTGCGGTCCCGGCCGCTTGGTCGCCGCGCTGGTCGAGCGCGGGATCATCGCGCTCGGCGTGGACAACTCCGAGGTCGCGATCTCGCTGACCCAGTCGCGCGGCGGCCCCGCGCTGCACCGCGACCTGTTCAGGCCGTTGCCCGGTGAGGGCCGCTGGTCGCACGTGCTGCTCGCCGACGGCAACATCGGCATCGGCGGTGACCCCGCCGCACTGCTGCGCCGTGCCCGGATGCTGTTGCACAGCAGGGGAACGGTGCTGCTGGAGGTCGACCCTCCCGGTTGCGGGCTGCACCAGGAGCGGGCCCGCGTCGGCGGCGACGACTCGTGGGGCTCGTGGTTCGACTGGGCGTGGCTCGACCCCGAAGCGCTGGAGACCGTCGCGCACACCGCCGGTTTCCGCGTTCGCTGGCTCGTCGAACGGGCGGGCCGCTGGTTCGCGGAACTGGAGCAGTCGTGAAGCTTCGACCACCGGCGGAAACCGACTTCACCAGTCCGACCCACGGGCCGCGCGTGTCGGCGCGGATCGGCCTGTGGCTGGGCATCGCGTTCGGCCTGTGCTTCGCCACCGGCCTGATCAGCCACGGCATCCAGCACCCGGCCGCGTGGTTCACCTGGCCGTCACGGCCGGTCAGCCTGTACCGGATCACCCAGGGCGTGCACGTCACGTCCGGGGTCGCGGCGATCCCGCTGCTGCTGGCGAAGCTGTGGAGCGTCTACCCGAAGCTGTTCGGCAGGCCGCTCGTCAGGTCCGTGCCGCACGCGCTGGAGCGCGGCTCGATCTTCGTGCTGATCGGCGCGTCGTTCTTCGAGCTGCTGACCGGCGTGTTCAACGTCGCCCAGAACTACCCGTGGGCGTTCTTCTTCCCCACGGCGCACTACGCGGTGGCGTGGATCGCGACGGGCGCGCTGCTGGTGCACATCGCGGTGAAGCTGCCGGTGATCCGCGAGGCGCTGAGCCGCGGGACCGACGAGGACCCGAGACCGGCCACCGGTGCGTTGAGCCGGCGGGGTTTCCTGCTCACGACGGGTGCGGCGGCCGGGGTGGCCGTGCTCGCGACCGCGGGCGGGACCGTGCCGTGGCTGCGGAACGCCTCGGTGTTCGCCTCGCGGTCCGCGACCGGGGTGCCGGTCAACCGGCTGGCAGCCGCCGCCCAGGTGTCCACTGTGGACGAGACTTGGCGGTTGC
>JBDSAJ010000399.1:0-4463 GCA_039922235.1 Umezawaea sp. | reverse complement strand
GACGAGGAGCCGACCGAGGTCCACGCGAACCTCGGCCAGCGGCACCTCCAGCCCGCGCCCGTCGGCGCTTACCCGGCCGGGGCGTCGCCGCTGGGCGTGCACCAGCTGATCGGCGACGTGTGGGAGTGGACCAGTTCGGACTTCCACGGCTACACCGGGTTCGAGGTGTTCCCGTACGCCGAGTACTCGCAGGTGTTCTTCGGGCCCGAGCACAAGGTGCTGCGCGGCGGCTCGTTCGGTGCGGACCCGGCGGCGGTGCGGTCGACGTTCCGCAACTGGGACTACCCGATCAGGCGGCAGATCTTCGCCGGGTTCCGCTGCGCGCGGGACGCGAAGGCAGCTGAGCTGAGCTGACATGTGCCGCCACCTGGGTTACCTGGGCACCGCCGTGCCCGTGGCAGAGCTGGTCTTCGACCCGCCGCACTCGCTGGTGCACCAGTCGTACGCGCCGACGGACATGCGGGGCGGGGGAACGGTCAACGTCGACGGGTTCGGCGTCGGCTGGTTCCCCGCACCCGGCGCGGCCGCGGTCCGCTACCGGCGGACCGGGCCGATCTGGGCGGACGCCAACCTGGCCGCCGTGACGCGCGCCAGCGTGTCCGGCGCCGTGCTGGCGGCCGTCCGGTCCGGCACGGTCGGGATGCCGATCGTGGACACGGCGTGCGCGCCGTTCACCGACGGGCAGTGGCTGTTCAGCCACAACGGCCGCGTCGCGGACTGGCCGGAGTCCGTCACCGACCTCGCGAAAGCGCTGCCGGTGGCGGAACTGCTGACCCTCGACGCGCCCACCGACGCGGCGCTGCTGTGGGCACTGGTCCGCACGCGGCTCGCGGCCGGTGAGCACCCGACCGCCGTGCTGGCGGGCGTGGTGTCCGATGTGGCCGCGGTCGCACCCGGCTCGCGGCTCAACCTGCTGCTCACCGACGGAACCGTGCTCGTCGGCACGACGTGGACGCACTCGCTGTGGGTCCGAGCCACTCCTGATTCGGTCGCACTGGCGTCCGAGCCGTGGGACGCGGACGAGCACTGGCAGGAGATCCCCGACGGTTCCGTCGTCACGGTGGGCACACAGCCGTCCACAGTGGATGTTCAACCGATAGTTCCCGGCCCACGAGGCAGAACAGGAAAACCATGACAGAGCCAGTGGTGGACGTGCACCTGACACCCGAGGACGCGGCCCGCGCGCTGCGCGCCGAGGCCAGGGCGGGACTGACGGCGACCCCGAAGTGGGTGTCGCCGAAGTGGTTCTACGACGCGGTCGGCAGCGAGCTGTTCGAGGACATCACCCGGCTGCCCGAGTACTACCCGACCAGGGCCGAGCGGGAGATCCTGATCTCGCGGTCCGCCGAGATCGCCTCGACGACCGCCGCGCACTCGCTGGTGGAGCTGGGGTCCGGGTCGTCGGAGAAGACCCGGCTGCTGCTGGACGCCCTGCGCGACCACGGGACGCTCAAGGAGTTCGTGCCGCTCGACGTGTCGACGTCGGCGCTCACCGAGGCGGCGAACGCGATCATCGCCGACTACCCCGACCTGCGGGTGCACGGCGTGGTCGGCGACTTCACCGAGCACCTCGGCCTGCTGCCCGGCGACGCGCCCAGGTTGGTCGCGTTCCTCGGCGGCACGATCGGCAACCTGATCCCCGAGGAGCGGCGCAAGTTCCTCTCGTCCGTGCGCGAGGTGCTCGACGCGGGGGAGTGGCTGCTGCTCGGAACGGACCTGGTCAAGGACCCCGCCGTGCTGGTGCGGGCGTACGACGACGCGCAGGGCGTGACGGCGGAGTTCAACCGCAACGTGCTGCGGGTGATCAACCGCGAACTCGGCGGCGACTTCGACGTGGACGCGTTCGAGCACGTCGCGCTGTGGAACGCCGAGCAGGAGTGGATCGAGATGCGGCTGCGCGCCACCCGACCGGTGCGGGCGCGGCTGGCCGAGCTGGAGCTGGACGTGGAGTTCGCCGAGGGCGAGGAACTGCGCACGGAGGTGTCCTCGAAGTTCCGGCCGGAAGGCGTGCGGTCCGAGCTGGAGGACGCGGGCTTCGACCTGCACCGGTGGTGGACGGACGCCGAGGGCAGGTTCGCCCTCTCACTGGCACGAGCAGTGGGCTAAATGGCGTAATCGGTCGCTGTGCGTGGTCGAACAGGCCGGCACAGCGACCAAAACCATCCGATCTACCGGTGTGCTGCCACTCGAACGGGTGGCATTCTCCGTCGGTTGCGTCGTACGTCAAGCGAGGGGCGACGCACGCGGAGACCAAGGAGCAGCACCTGTGGCACTACCAAACGCACGCAGAACGCTGGCATCGGCACTGGCCCTGGGGGTCGTGTGGTCCGGTCTGGCACTCGGTGGATCCGCCGCCGCGCAACCCGCACCCGAAGCAACATCCGCCAAGCCCGCCGCGTGGCAGAAGTGCGCCGCCGACGTGCTCGCGGAGATCCCCGCCGCGCAGCGCGACAAGGTCAGCTGCACCGCCTACCCGGTGCCGCTCGACCACGACCGGCCGCGCGGCGAGACCATCGGCATCCAGATGATGAAGCGCCCGGCCGACGACCAGGCGCACAAGATCGGCTCGCTGTTCATCAACCCCGGCGGCCCCGGCGGCGCAGGCCTGATCTACTCGGCCTACGGCAGCTCGTTCTTCCAGGCCGAGATCATGAAGCGCTTCGACCTCATCGGCTTCGACCCGCGCGGCGTCGGCCGCAGCGCGCCGCTGAAGTGCTTCACCACCAACGAAGAGGCCAACGAGGTCTTCGGCCGCATGTCGCCGGTCCCGGTCACCAAGACCGAGATCCGCGACACGATGGACGCCACGCTCGACTACACGAAGTCGTGCGCCAAGGTCGCCGGACCGCTGCTGCAGCACATGTCCACCGAGGACGTGGCCCGCGACCTCGACCTGATGCGCCAGGGCGTCGGCGACAAGCAGCTGACCTACGTCGGCTTCTCCTACGGGACGCTGCTCGGCGCGACCTACGCCAACATCTTCCCGAGCAAGTCGCGCGCGATCGTGATCGACGGCAACGTCGACCCGAACCTGCGCACCCACAACGGCACGCAGTACGACCGGGAACGCGCACAGGGCTTCGAGATCGCGCTGGACGCCTTCCTCAAGCGCTGCGACACCGTCGGCGCCAAGTGCGCGTTCAGCGACGGCAACCCGCGCGCCAAGTTCGACGCGCTCCGCAACCACCTGCGCACCCAGCCCGTGACGCTCCCCGACGGCACCACCGCCACGTTCGCGGGTGTCATCGGCCGCGTCAGCAGCAACCTCTACTCGCCGGGCACCTTCACCGCGCTCGCCGAGTACCTCCAGACCGTCCACAACGCCATCAACGGCGTCGCGACCTTGTCAGCAACAGCGGCGGTCACCGACGTGCCACTTCTCGCGAACAACCGCGGCTTGGCCGACATCCGCGTACTGGGCGACACCCCCTACGAGTTCGACGACTCGTACTACGGCGTCAACTGCACCGACAAGCCATTCGTCCGCGTACCCGAACTGTTCCCGCTGGTCGCCAAGCAGTGGGAACGCGAATCCCCCACCTTCGGCCGCTCCCAGGCCGCCTCCGACCTGCTCACCTGCGCGAGCTGGCCAGTCCACCACCCCGACCGCTGGTCAGGCCCGTGGAACCGCAAGACCCCCAACCCGGTAGTCGTCGTAGGCAACTACTACGACCCCGCCACGCAGTACAAGTTCGCCCAGCACATGGCCAAGCAGCTCGGCAACGCGCGCCTGATCAGCGTCGACGCGTTCGGCCACTGCATCCTCGGTGACAGCGCCGGGGTGGACACGCTGGTGACCGACTACCTGGTCAACCTCAAGGCACCCGCCAACGGGCAGGTGTTCCAGCCGAACGTCCAGCCGTTCGCCTAACCGGGTTCTCCGTACCCCCTGCCCACCCGTGGACAGGGGGTACGGCCCTGTCCAGGCCGCAATTTCCCCGCAGCGTCAGCGGGTGCGGTGGTGGGGTCGTGGTGCATCGTGGCGTTACCCGTTCGATCAGTCTGGGGACGGTCGAGGTGATGCGTGTGGCGCGTCAGGCCGCGACCGGCTGCCGGACGTAGACCCGCTTGCTGGGGCTGGTCCAGACGAAGGTTCCGGGGGTCGGCTGGGCCACGGTCCAGCGGGGATCCCCCTTGAGTCGGTGATGCGCCCGGCACATCACTCCCAGGTTGGCCGCCTCGGTCGGACCTGCCGGGAACGCGGTGGTGTGGTCGAGATCGGCACGGTGAGCGGGCACCGAACACCCTGGGAACACACAGGTCTTGTCGCGGGCCTGGACGAAGTCGCGCAGCGCGGCCGGTGGCCGGTAGGTGCGGCGGCCGACCTCCAGCAGCGTTCCGCGCTCGTCGGTGAGCAACCGCCGCCAGGTCGCATCACCGGCGAGCGCACGGGCGGTCGTGGCGTCGATCGGCCCGTAGCCGGCCAGCTCGCCGGGCTGATCGTCCAGACGCATCACCGTCGA
>JBDSAJ010000398.1:0-15290 GCA_039922235.1 Umezawaea sp. | reverse complement strand
CAGATCCGGGTTTGGGTGCCGGAGCCCGCGTTGGCGGGGGCTTCGACGCACTTGCCCACGACCTGGAGGGCTTGGCCGTTGAGGGTGAACTGCTGGTTGGCGTTGGTGTGGCAGTCCCAGGTGATCATCCCTGTGCCGTTGGCCGTGCCGGCGCCGTTGACGTCCAGGCAGCGGCCGGAGGCTTCGCCGCGCAGCCGGAACGCGGTCGGGGTGGGAGTGGTGTCGCCGGTGAAGAACTTCCACACCTCGCCCTTGACCCAGCTGCGGGCGCCGCTCTCACAACCGGCGCAGCCGTCCACGGGTCCCTGTTGGTGGCCGCCGTCGAAGGGTGCCCAGACCACCGGGTACCCGGTCTTGCAACCGGAGTAGGTGGTGGTGATGTGCGTGCGGCTGCCCCCCGCCGGTTCGGGTGCGTTCTGCGGGGTGCAGCCGTTGTTGCGCACCCACCTGTCCCGCTCACCCCGTCCAGTGCCGATGTTGTCGTTGATGCCGTGGATGCCCATGAAGGCGACCGGTGTGGTGCCACCCGCGCACCCGCTGATCTCACCAGGGCTGGCGATGGCGGCGATGGCGCGGAACATGGTCGGGCGGGAGCACGCGAGCGAGATGCTCATCGCGCCGCCGTAGCTGAAGCCCAGCGCGAAGCGCTGCCCCTGGTCGACGCAGAGATCGCCCTCGATCCGGCTGATCATGTCGTCGACGAACTTGACGTCCTCGCCGCCGGAGTTGCCCCAGCCGTTGTTGAGGCCCTGCGGTGCCACGAAGATCGTCGAGTTGTTCGACAGCTGCTTGAGCCCGTAGTGGGCGTAGACGGCGCCGTCGCTGCCGCCACCCGCCACCTGGTCCATGGTGCCACCCAGCCAGTGGAACCCGAAGACCAGCCGGTACTGGCGGGAGCTGTCGTAGTTGTCGGGGATGCTCAGGATGAAGGACCGGTTCTTGCCGCCGGTCTGGATCGTCTGGCTGCCGTTGCGCAGCGTAGGAGCCTTGCCACAGCCAGCTGACGCGGCAGCGGTGTAATCCGCGGCCGTGGGCGACGGCTGCGCGTCGGCGGTGCCCACGCCGGTGAAGACCAGCGCGGCGGCCGCGATCAACGACCACAGTGGACGGAGGTTGCTCTTTCGCATGGTTGTGCTCGCACTCTCTGTGATGGCCATCAGGCGGTCGCGCACGTCTTGCCGTTGAGCGCGAACGAGCCTGGTGCCGAGGAGTCGCCGGTGTGGTTGGCCTGGAAGCCGACGGTGACCGACGCGTTCGGTGCGATGTCGGCGTTGTAGGTGACGTTCTTGGCCGTCACCTGTCCGGAGGTGGGGGAGTAGGTGGCGCTCCAGCTCGACGTGATGGTCTGCCCGCCGGGCAGGGTGAAGGCCAGCGACCAACCGCTGATCGGGGTGGTGCCGGCGTTCGTGATGGTGATGTTCGACGTCAGACCGGTGTTCCACGCGCTGATCGCGTCGGTGACCCGGCAGGTCGTGTCACCGGGCGGCGTCGTTGTGGTCGTGGTCGTGGTCGTGGTCGTTGTTGTTGTGGTGGTCGGTCCGCCGCCACCCTCGAACTGGCTGATGAACTTCCACACCTCTGCGGACGTCCAGGTGCGCCAGCCGTCGCCGCCCGAGTCGATCGGGCCTGGGGTGTGCCCGCCGTCGAACGCCGCCCAAACCACCGGATAGCCCGCCCGGCAGCCGCTGTAGTTGGTGATGATGTGCGTGCGGCTGCCCGCGGCCGGTTCACGGGGGTTCTGGGCCGTGCAGCCGTTGTTGCGCACGAACCTGTCGCGCAGCCCGCGGCCCTGGGAGATGTTGAGCACGTTGTCGCTGACGCCGTGCACGCCCATGTACGCGATGGGCTGGTTGCCGCCATCGCACCCGCTGAGCTGCGCGCCCGAGTAGGCCACGACCGCGCGGAACACGGTGGCACGAGCGCAGGCGATCTCGTACGACATGCCGCCGCCATAGCTGAAGCCACCCGCGTAGCGCTGCGTCGTGTCGACGCACAGCCCCGCTTCGAGCTGCTTGAGCATGTCGTCGACGAAGGTCAGGTCCTGGCCGCCGGGGTTGGCCCAGCCGTTGCCGTTGCCCTGCGGGGCGACGAAGATCGTCCCGTTGTTGGCGGCGTCGGCGAGCTTCCTCAGCCCGTAGTACGACCAGTTGTAGCCGTCGGTGCCGCCCGTGTCGACGTCGTTCGCGGTGCCGCCGCGCCAGTGGAAGCCCACGAACAGCCGGTACTGGCGGCTGTTGTCGTAGTTGGGCGGCAGTCGCAGGATGTACGAGCGGTTCTGGCCACCGCTGCTGATGGTGTGCTGGCCGCTCGCCAGCGGGGTCTTGCCGCACCCCGCGGTCGCGGCCGCCGTGCCAACGTGGTCGGTAGCTGTGCCGCCGAAAGCGATTCCCGCCGCGCCGAGCAGGAGCGCGGCGCTGGCCGCGACCAAGGCGATCACGGACCTATGCCGGAACATGGCACGACCCCTTGTGCTGGTGGAACATCGTTGTCCCTTCGGTTGTCACGCTGGTTGGAGTTGGAATCGCTGGTTGTCCGCCCCGCTGGTGTTCCACTGGGACACACGGGCGCCGTCGGCGGTCGACGCACTCCAGACGTCCATGGAGAGGTTGCTCTGCCGGTTGACCAGGCTGATCACCCCGCCGCCTTGGTCGACCACCCGCCACTGCTGGCTGGTCGCGTTCGTGTCGGCCTGCTGGGTGATGTCGGCGCCGGTGCTCGAACTCGCGACCTGGAGCACCAGTCCGCTGTGCCGGGCCCGGATGCGGTAGTAGCCGCCACCCGCGTCGATGAAGTCGAACTGCTGGTTGAGACCGGTGGTCTGCGGCCACTGCTGGAGCAGCGCGCCGGGTGCGGTGGACACGCCGCTGATCTCGATGAGCTTCCCGCTGTGCCGGGCGACGAGCCGGTAGTACACGCCTGGCTGGACCACCGGTGTCGATCCCGTGCCCTGGCCGGTCAGCCGGTAGACGTGTCCTCTTTGGACCGGGAACTCGACGACGCCCGCTTCCGGCTTGGTGGGCTGGAGGACGGTGTCGCTCGTCGTGTCGCGAACCTCGTAGGTGCCGGTGAGGATGCGGTTGCGGATCCGGGCGGTGCCGTCGCGGTCCGGGGTGACGGTCAGCGTGGTGGCCCCGTTGCCGCTCCACGTGGCCCCGACCGTGTACCCGCCGCGCCCGCGCAGACCGGTGACGCTGCCCGCGGCCCAGGCCGGTGGCAGCGCGGGCAGGACGTGCAGCTCGCCGTTGTGGCTGTGCAGCAGCATTTCGGCGATGCCGGACGTCGCACCGAAGTTGCCGTCGATCTGGAACGGCGGGTGCAGGTCGAACATGTTGGGCGCGAGGCGCGCCGTCGTCACGAGCGAGCGGAGGAGGTCGTGCGCCCTGCCGCCCTCCTCCAGCCGCGCCCAGTAGTTGATCTTCCACGCGAGTGACCACCCGGTGCCCGCGTCGCCGCGCAGCTCCAGCGTCCGACGGGCAGCGGTGTGCAGCTGCGGCGTGCCGCGCTTGGTGATCTGGTTGCTCGGGTGCAGGCCGTACAGGTGCGAGACGTGCCGGTGGTTCGGCTCGGTCTCGACCCAGTCGTAGAGCCATTCCATGACGTTGCCGCGCGAGCCCACCTTCATCGGGGCCAGCCGCTGCCGGGCCGCCCGCACCTGCGTGCGGAAGTCGGCGTCGACCGCCAGCACCTCGGACGCGGACGCGCAGCCGTCGAACAGGTCGCGGAGGATCTGCATGTCCATCGTGGGACCGGCGCACACGCTGGCGTTCGAGTGGTGGTTCAGCTCCGGCGAGTTCGACGGGTTGGTCACCAGGTAGCCCAGGCTCGGCTCGGTGACCAGCGTGTCGAGGAAGAACTGCGCGGCGCCCTTGAGCGCCGGGTAGTACGTGCGCAGGAACTCCACGTCGCCGGTGAACCGGTAGTGGTCCCAGATCAGCGTCGACAGCCACGCCCCGCCGGTCTGCCACATGCCCGCCGCGGCGAAGTCGACGACCGAGGAGCCCCGCCAGGCGTCGGTGTTGTGGTGGGTGACCCAGCCGCGGGCGTTGTACTGCACCTGGGCGGTGCGGGCACCGGTGACCGTGAGGTCGTTGATCATCCGGAACACCGGCTCGAAGCATTCCGCCAGATTCGTCGTGTCAGCCGGCCAGTAGTTCATCGGCAGGTTGGCGTTGATGGTGTACTTCGAGTCCCACGACGGGGCCATCTGGTCGTTCCAGATGCCCTGGAGGTTGGCGGGCTGCGAACCGGGGCGCGACGACGAGATCAGCAGGTACCTGCCGTACTGGAACAGCAGGGTGGAGAACTGCGGGTCGCTGGTGTTGGCGTGCTGGGCGATCCGGACGTCGGTCGGCTGGTCGGCCGCCGCGGTGCGGCCGAGGTCGAGGGTGACGCGCCCGAACAGCGCCTGGTAGTCGGCGACGTGGCGGGCGCGCAGGGCATCGTAGGTCGAGCCCTGTGCGGCGTTCAGGCGACTGCGGGCGATGCCCTGGTAGTCGCCGTTGACCGTGCGGAAGTCGACGTAGCTCGTGCCGATGGAGATCAGCAGGGTCACCGCGTTGGCGTTGGACACCCGCAGCGTGCCACCGGAACTGCTGGTGGAGCCACCCTCCGCCACCGCCCTGGCCAGCGCGAGGAACCGGACCGTGCCCGCGATGCCCCGCTGGTCGCCGGAGATGCCGTCCAGCGCGATCGTCGTGCCGTCCGGGCTGGACGCCGTCCCCCGCTGCGGCGTGCCGAACGACGCGGTGAACGTGACCGATCCCGGTGTCTCCGCCGTCAGGCGCACGGCGATCACCTGGTCCGCCGCGCTCGCGAAGACCTCGCGCCGGAAGCGCACGTTGTTCGCCGTGTAGGTCACGGACGTCGTCGCCGTCGTGAGGTCCAGCAACCGCTGGTACCCGGACGCGCTCCCAGCGGGCAGGGCCAGTTTGAGGTCACCGACCGGCTGGTAGGCCAGCTGCCCGGCCGGGCTGCCGAGCATCGTCTGGTCGATCAGCGACTGCGCCTGCGTCCACTGGTTGGAGAACACCTGTTGGCGGATCTGCGCGAGCGCGCCCGCACCCCTCGTGTTGCTGTAGTCGTGCGGACCGCCCGCCCAGACGGTGTCCTCGTTGAGCTGCAGGCGTTCGGTGTCCGTGTTGCCGAACACCATCGCGCCGAGGCGGCCGTTGCCCACCGGCAGGGCGCGCAGCCAGTCCGAACCGGCAGGGCGGTCGTACCACAGCGCGAGGTCGTTGGCCGCCAGCACATCCGGTGGCGTGGTGGTGGCCGCGTCTGCGCTCGCCGTCCACCCCGCCTGCGTCAGTGCGACACCCGCGCCGAGTTTCATGAGCTGCCGCCGGGTCAGGTCGAACATTTAGCTTCTCCAAGTGGTTCCGCGCTGGACGAAGGGATGCCCGCCGGCGGTGTCGGGCACGGTGCAGCGGCCGGCGGGGCTGCCGGCGTGGATCTCGACGGAACTTCCCGTGGTGGTGAATCGCCATGCGGGCGGTGGAGGTCGCTGCGCCGTTGCCGAAGGTGACGTTTTCACCTCTGAGTGGGCGGCGTTGTCGGTGTGACCGGCGCTCATGCCCCGGTGCCGGGATTCGACGGCGCCAGAGGAGTGGCAGACCGAAATCGAAGGCGCTGTCGTATCACCTTCCGCGGCGTTGTGCAGGGCGGGAACGGAGGACTGCGGTGCGTCTTCGGCACGACTTGGAAATGTTCATCGACGCCTCCACTTCTCCGGACCGGCCGGCGATGCCGAGATCGAACAGGGACCCGCCTCACCGCGCACATCGACCGGTAGGAAGTCGAATGCGCACGTCAGGGTGAGTGCTGTGCGGCACCGCGAAGCCGTGCCGCACAGGAGTGTGGCAGCGACATGTTCGCGTTCACAAGGAGTCTCCGAGCTTTCGCCGGGATATTAAGCTGAATGGCGCAATAAAACAGGAGAGCGCTCCCAATTGGCCGGTGAGAGCATCGGAACGTGCGGGTGCTGAAATTTATGGAGAAAGTTAGCGCTAACATTTTTAGCACCGGCTGTGTGGTTGTGCCGTGGCTGAAAGCACCGCTATCGTCCGTGAATGGCCTGGGTGCGCCGCAGGTCGATTTCGGGCTGCGGAAGCACCCCCAGTCTTCGCCATTCGTCGAGGACGTCAAGGGATGGACGTGGCTCGAACCTGCCGGCCGTGGCCCGAATCTGCCGGCTGTGGTTCGGATGGGCGATTCAGCCGGTGCAGGTCCCGCAGCGCCATGCCGGCATCGGCGCCCAACTCCTCGACCAGCCGTTCCCGCAGCAGCCGGTGGTGCTCCAGCGCGTCGGCGGTGCGCCCGGCCTGGTGCAGGGCCGGCACGTACTGGCAGGCGACCTGCTCGTCCAGTGGGTGCTCGGCAGCCGGGCTCCCTGGCCCCGGCGCAGCCGGGTGTCGGTCAGGTCGTGCCGCGCGGCCGGCCGGTCCGCCGGGATCAGCCCCGGCACGTCCAGGGCCACGGGCGGTGCGGGGTCCGCGCTACGCCCGGAGGACCTCGACGTTGCTCTCGTCGAGCACCTTCCGGATCCTCTCCAGGTGCTCCACAGGCCCGTCATCCCCATCGGGCAACGCCGCGAGCGCCCGTTCGGCGACGGCCATGTCCTTCCAGTGCAGGCGGATCGCCCTACCCCCGCCGTATTCGCCCAGGTACTCGAAGAAGCCGGTGAAAGTACTCACCGCTCTGGTCGGACCGCACCGCAAAACGTGCGACCAAATCCGCCGTCCTGTCAACGATCCAGGCGTTCGAGCCACCAGTGACTCAACACTCCTTCGCGGGCTTCGAAGTATCCCTCGGAGCCGCTTCGACCAACTCGTCAGGCCGGGAGCAGTGCGCCCCCGGACACGTCCGGCCCGAAAAGTGCGGGTGGTGTGGGTGGGGTGTGGAGGAGTTCGGCGATCCTCGGAACCTGTCGTGCGACACGTGCGCTGTGTGCGGTGAACGCCTCGGTCGAGGTGAACTCCATCAGGATGAGCACGGGACCGTCGGCGTCATCGCGCGTGGGGTGCACCGAGTAGCGCAGGCAGCCCGGCTCGGCGCGGATCTGCGGGGCCAGTTCGCCCAACAGGGCCAGGAGTTCTCGGCCTCGGCCGGGTTTCGGGTGCATGGTGGACATGGTGGCGACGGTGTCCGCGTCGGTCGGCGCGCCCTCCCGGAGCAGCGTGACGGCCCGGTCGAACTCCGCCTGGTCACGCAGTCGGATCTCCTGACCGGCCGCCGTGCTCGCCGAGGCGGTGACCGCCACCTCGCCGACCTGATCCGCGCTGACCAGGTCCGGGCCGCCGTCAACGGCCATGCGCGTGCGGATCGGACCGAGCACCAGTGCGAAGACCCGCTTGGCGTCGTCGAGTTCGGCGTTCAGCACCCGCTGCATCATCAGCAGTGCGGACTGCTCCATGCTGACGAGCCCGGCAGTGGGCACCGGTTCGACCGCGGACTCCCCGACGATCACCACGTAGGCGCCGGACCGGCTCAGGCGCGGCACGCATGCCCGCATCACCGCCGCGTGCGCGGTCGAGAGTTCGACGAAGGCGCTCCGCCACTCGGACTCGTCCACCTCCCACAGGCGGTGGCCTGCCAGGAATCCACCGATCGGGGTGACGACGTCGTCGATGCCGCCGAGGTTGCGCTCCACCTCGGCGGCCAGGTGCTCCGCGCCCGCGAAGGACGTGTAGTCGTGCACGACCAGGTGCAGGCGATCCGTCGCCGCGGCACCGAGCACCTCGCGGAACTCCTGCGCTCGCCGCTCGCTGCGAGTCGGCACGACGACATCGGCCCCGGCAGCGAGGTAGCGGCGAACCACGCCCTCACCCACACCTCCGGTGCCGCCGGGAACGAGGACCCGGCGGCCGGACAGGTCGGGAACTGCGGAACTGCGGTGATCACTGGGCACTGCGGTCACTCCTCGGGAACATGTTGGGTTACCCAACGTTGGGAGATCCAACGTAGCAGTCCTGATGTTGGGATGTCCAACGGTTAGGATGACGCCGTGGAAGAGACGAACGGAGCGGTGGCGCCGCCGGCGAGGTTGCGGGCTTTGGTCAGCTGGCAGACGAACAAGGTGTCGACGCTCGCCGCGCGGCTGTTCGCCCGAGGTATGCCGTTGAGCGCCCGCGCCGACTACTCCGTGCTGGCCGCCCTCGACGACTGCGGACCGCTGAGCCAGGCGGACATCGGCCGCCGCGTCGGCTTGGACCGCAACGACGTCAACGGCATCCTCAACCGGCTCGAAGCGGCGGCGAGGGTCCAGCGCGAGGTCGATCCGGCCAATCGGCGCCGCAACATCGTCGCCGTGACCGACGCTGGTCGCCAGTACCTGGCGCAGGTCCAGCACCACGCCGAGCTGGTCCAGGACGAGCTGCTGGGCGCGCTGGACGCGGCGGAACGCCGCCAGTTGCAGGCGCTGCTGGCCAAACTCCTCGACGGCCACGCCCCGCAACCGGCGTAAGTGGCGGCACAGCACCGAAAATCGTCCTCAACTGCTGGGTGATGAAGGCGAGCCGAGTGGAGTCCGGTCCGGCGGTCCGATGCCTGCCGAGCGCCATCTGGCCTCCACCAACGCGGTCAGTCGAGCCCAGGCCGGTTTTCCCTCCTCTCCGTGGTGGGCGAGCAGACCGTGCCGGAGCGCGCCGTCGGCGCGGGCGTGGAGTCCGGCCGGGATGGGCAGCGATGAGGGGTGGACGAGGTAGTAGTCGGCCATGGCGGTGGCGAGTTCGTCGACACGGGGGTCGTCGGGCTCCCACTTGGCGGCACACCACACCTGCTTGATCAACGAGACGTACCGGGGGTCGTCGAGTGCGCGTTCGACCCTGGAGACGTAGTCGTCGAAGCCTTCCGGCACCAGGGCTCTGATCAGCACGAGGCCCTCGCGGGCCATGGTCATGTCGTCCGGGGTCAAGCCGAAATCGGCGGCCACCCCGTCCAGCTTCGCGAGAACGTGGTCGGGCAGCAGGGCCCGGTCTCCGGTGGCGAGCCTGCGCAGCATGTCCCGCCGCGCGACCAGGTCGTCGATCCGGTCGTCGAGGCGCCGTTCGACGTCGACCAGTGCGGCGGCGAACCGGTCGGGGTCGGCGTCGAGCACCGCCCCGATCTCGGCCAGCGGCACGCCCGCGGCGGCCAGGGTCCGGACCTGGACCAGCCGCAGCAGGTCGGCCGATCCGTACCGCCGGTAGCCGGAGCCGTCGCGTCGAGGTTCGTCGAGCAGCCCGTGCTTGTGGTAGTGCCGCACGGTCTTGACCGTGACCCCGGCGAATGCCGCTGCCTGACCGATCGTGACCCCGCCCGTCATCGTGCTCAGCCGATCTTGTGGGTGTCGGCGAGTTCGCGAACCGCGTCGGCGACGGCGCGGAAGTCCTTGCGCAGGATGTTGCCGTGGTTGCCCGCGACCTTCGCGCTGATCTTGATGTTCGGGTTGCGGGCGAGCACGGGGGCGAGGGTGGCGCGCATGCGCTCCATCTCAGCACGGCCGCCGCCGAGGTTGGCGCCCGTGGCGACCACGTACCGGACCGGGAAGGTCGCACCGTGCAGTACCGGGTCGAGAGCGGCGCAGACCTGGACGAGTTCGATGTTGCTCTGGGCGTGCTGCGCTGCGGACATCTTCGCGGCCATGCCCAGTGGGGCGAGCAGCGGCAGCAGCCGGCCCGATCGGCGCCACAGCCGCCGGATCCGCTCCTCGGCGTAGGAGAAGTCGTACGGGTACGCGCCGTCCACGGAGACCATCCCCTGGACGCGGTCCGGATTCCGGCTGGCCCAGTGCAGTGCGACCGGCGCGCCGTAGGACCAGCCGACCAGCAGCGGCCGGTCCACGCCCCTCGCGGCGAGGACGGCGCCGAGGTCGCGGACGTTCGCCTCGAACGAGTAGTCCGCCGAACGCCTCGATCGGCCGCGGGCCCTCATGTCGTAGGTGAGGTGCCGGTAGTCGCCGCCGAGTTCGGCGATGACGCGCCGCCAGTACGACCGCGTGGCGAACTGGCCGTTGAGGTAGACCACGCACCGGCCGGGCCCACCGGTGTCGGTCACGGCCAGCGCGGTGTCGTCGACCGGCACCATGCCGGTCCAAGCGGAGTCGGAGTTGGTCACCCGGTCAGCGTGCACCCTGACCCGAGGTCAAGGTCAAACCCCCTGTGTCCCAGCGATCTGGTCTCCCTCGGCACGGGCCTACCGCATCATCGGATCGCCGCCGCCCTGGCGTGCGACAGCAGTTCTTCCACCGACCACTGGTCGTTGGCGTGCGTGCCGTGCTTGGCGGCGAGCACCCGGCCGTCGGGAGCGATCAGGAAGTCGGCGGGCAAGCCCAGCCTGCCGCCCTCCTGCCTGACCGTCGGCGGCCGGTACTCGCCCAGGAGCGTCAGGGCCGTGCCGCGCAGGATCGCGCCCCAGACCTGTGGGCGCAGCAGCGCTCGACGGCTGGACTCGACGCCGAACTCGCGGTAGTAGCGCTTGCCCGGATCGGCGATGACCGCGAAGGGCAGGTCGTAGTCGCGCAGCTCAGCCGCGGGGGAGTGGAAGAACACCACCTCGCGGATGCCCGCGGCGGTGATCTCGTCGTGCTGTCGCACGATCGAGCGCAGGTGCAGGTTGCAGATCGGGCACCCGGCGAACCGCCGGAACTGGAGGTGTACCAGTGCATCGGGGTAGGGGACGCGGACGCGCTCGCCGGTGACGGCGACCAGTTCGCGTTCGCTGATGTCTCGCATGAGGACTCCTGTAAGCGTTGGGTGTACGCCTACGAAGTTATGCGCGTATGTTGTACGCTGTCAAACGCCATGCCAAGACCTCGATCCCTGACCACCGCCCAGATCGCGACCGCGGCGCTGGCCGTCGTCGACCGGGACGGGCTGGATGTCCTCTCGATGCGCACGGTCGCCCAGGAACTCGGCATGGGAACCATGTCGCTCTACCGGTACGTCGCCGACCGGAGCCAGGTCGAGGAACTGGTGGTGGACCTGGTCTTGACGGCCGCGGACCCGAGCATGCCGCGAGGTGGGGCGGGCAAGCGGCTGAGCGTGCTCGTCGACCGCGTGCGGGTGGCGGTGTCGGACCACCCGGTGGTCGTGCCGTTGCTGCTCACCCACCGGCACCGCTCGCCCGGCTCGCGCCGCTGGGGCGAGGCGGTGCTGACCGTGCTGACGGACGCGGGGCTGGTCGGGAGGCAACGGGTGATCGCCTTCCGGGCCATCCTGGGGTACGTGTTCGGTGCCCTTCAAGTCGAGCACTTCGGTCCGCTGGCCGGACCGGGCACCGCCGCTCTGGCCGCGTTGTCCGCCGAGGAGTTCCCGATCCTGTCCGAGACCGCGCTCCAGGCGCGGGCTATCCCGCCCGAGGAGGAGTTCCGGCGCGGATTCGACATCCTGCTGCGCGGACTCGGCCTCTGACGACCGGTTCGACGGCACCGGTGAACGTCGAGCGGCGGGCTTCCCCTGGAAACGACGTCGCGCCTTGGTCGACTTGGCGGTCGACCAAGGCGCGAACGAGGAGTCTCCGTCAGCAGCCGATCCGGGTGGCGCCGAGCGCGATGTCGTCCATCCACAGGTCGTGATCGCCCTGGTTGGGCTGGTAGAGCTGCCAGCCGAGCTTGACCGTGTCGAAGCGGGGGAACAGGAAGTCCACCGCGTTGCCGCCGTGGTTGGTGGTGGACACCGTGAGATCGGGCTTGGCGACCCCGTCGAACCACAGTTCGACGCGGTTGTCGGTGGCGTCCATCCGCCACTCCACGCACTGCCACACGTCATCGCGGGTGGGTGCGGACTCCCGCCAGTTCGTCCAGTCGCCGGTCGGTCCGCCGTCCGCCCCGACGCCCCACAGCACCTTGTCCAGCGGCGGCGCGTACTGCCCGCCCAGCGGCCGCACGATCTCCGGCCCCTGACCGGTCGCCTCGACCAGGGTGAAGTGCGCCCAGTCGGGTGCGGTGGGGAAGGCGTCGACCTTGACCCGGACCCGCCCGTAGAAGCTGTTGCCCGGCGCGGCGAAGTCGTCGACCCGCAGGAACGCCCGGCCGTTGCCCTCGGTGCGCACGTGCAGGACCTTCTGCCCGCGCCGCTCCTGCTCCACGTTGAGCGTGCCGTGCTTGGTGTCCACCCCCCACTTCAGGCTCGTCGCGCCACCCGTGGGCAGGGATTGGAAGTCCTCGCAGAACAACAGCGCTTGGCCGCTCGCGCACGACCGGGCACCTCGGCTGCCTGCCGAGGCGGCCGTGACCGGGATCGTCGCCATCAGCACGACCACCATCGCCGTCAACACTTTCCGCACTGCCTGGCTCCTATGTTCGACATAGCAGGGAAGAAGCCACTCTCCCAGGATTGGGAACGCTCTCATAACCCCCTAGTCGCACCCTCGGCGGGTAAATGCCGGCTCACGCAAAGCGATCCGGCCCTGCTGGCACCCTCAGTTCGACCCCGAGAGAGCTTCCGCCGCGACGGCCTCACGGACCGCCGGGGCGATCTCCGTGGCCCAGCGACTGACGGAGACGGCGTCCTGGGTGCCGTGACTGGGCGAGAAGAGGGTGAAGCCCGAGGCGCCGTGCTCCACGACGGCTGAGGTGAGTTCCTCGATCCACTGGTCGGTGGAGCCGCCGATCCAGCGTCCCTCGCTGTCACGGGTGGCGGTCAGCGGTCGGTCGGTGATGTGTCCGGGGAGGTTGTACATCGTGCGGACCTCACGTGGATCGCGGCCGACGGCGGCCGCGGCGTCGTCGATGACGGGCCGTGAGTCCCGGTATCGCTCGCTGAGCCAGTCCGCGGCGTGGCCGGGGATCCAGCCGTCGGCCACGCGGCCGGTGGCGGCCAGGGACTTGCGCCCGACCGAGCCGGTCCACACGGGTGGCGCGGCCACCGGAGCCGGTTCGATCTGGTGCACCTGGTAGTGGCGGCCCTGGTAGGTCACGGGCGGGCCGCCGCCGGACAGCATCTTGACCAGGACGATGGCCTCTTCGAAGGCTTCCACGGCTTCGCCGGGCGAGAGCCGTGGGACACCCATGGCGGCGATTCGGTCCCACAGCCCGCCCGCGCCCATGCCGAGCACGACGCGGCCGCCGGAGAGCGCTGACAGCGTGGTCACCGTCCGCGCGAGCATGGCTGGGGGCCGGGTCGGGAGGTTGGTGACGTTGGCGAAGCCCGCGATGTGCTGTGTGCGGCCGAGGAGGAACCCGATGGTGGCGTACGCGTCCAGGCGCTCGCCGATGTAGGGGTGGTCCGACAGCGAGAAGTGGTCCAGCCCGTCGCGGTCGGCCTGCTGGACGACGCGCAGCAGTTCCGGTCCGTCGTCGATGCCGCTGTGCGCGCCAAAACCGAAGAGTACGGACATTGTTCTACCTTTCGTGGTCACCCGACGTGGGCCGGGTACCCGACTGTCCTTTTCGGACTCTGGTTCTTTCAGGCAGCGGTGGAACCGAACTGCTCGGTGAAGCGGCCGGTGAACAGGTCGGCTCCCTTGTACTGGGAAACCGTCTCGGCCGGGACGACGGCCGGACCGTTCGGTGTGGGCAGTTGGCCGACACCGCCACGCGGTCCGAGCGGGAGCAGGATCATCGGGTGGGGCGACGGCTGGTAGGTGGCCGAGGGCTGTTCGCCGCGCAGCTGGGCGGCGATGTTCTTCGCCACGACCTCCGCGTGCTGCATCGCGTAGCCTGCCCTCTTGGCCTCCGCGACGTCGGTGATGTCACCGACCGCGTAGACGTGCTCGTGCCCGTGCACCTGGAGGGTCTCGGTGACGGGTACCTGCCCGGCCGGGGTGCGAGTGGTGAGCCGACCGTCGGCGAGGTAGTCGCTGTTGACGCGCACGCCGTGGGCGCGGAACCAGATGTCGGCGGTGATCTCGTCACCGCTGGCGGTGGTGACGGTGAACGTCCCGACCTGACCGGGCTCGGTCGGCGGCACGGCGGTCAGGCCTGCGCCGAGCCGCAGCTGGATGTCCAGCTCGTCGAGTTGGCGGTGCAGGTCCTGGACCATCTCCGGCTCGTAGCCGGGCAGCAGCCGCTCGACCGGGTCGACGATGGTCACCTGCTTGTGCGGCCAGACCTCCTTGATCTCCCCGGCCAACTCCACCCCGACCGGCCCGGCACCGAGGATCAGCACCCGGTCGGCACCGACCAGTTCCTTGTGGGTCTGGCGGGAGTCGTCCATCGCCTCGGCGGTGGACTCCGCGGTGGGCTTGGCCGGGTAGGCGTAGCTGGAGCCGGTGGCCAGTACCAGGTAGTCCGCGTCGACCCGACCGCCGGAGGCCAGGGTGACACCGCCGGGATCCACCGAGACCACGCGGTCGCGCAGCACCGTGCCCCGCGCGAGCAGCGTGTCGAAGGGGAAGAACATGTTGCCTGCCCAGTCGGGCTGGGTCACCGACCTCAGCGACCCCGCCGCGTTGACGAACGCGTCCCGTGGATCGACGAGCACGACGTCGGCCTCGGCTTCCAGCGCCTTGGCGACCGACGCGCCCCCGTAGCCACCGCTGACGACCACGACAGTACGACTCATGAATTCACGCTCCATCACTTGTAGTTCGTGGCACGAACGATAGTAGTTCGCGCCACGAACTACAAGTGATGTCGCGTGCGTCTCAGTGCTTGTCCTCCAGGAATACCTCGGGGACCTTGTTGTCCAGCACGACGCGTCCGAGCAGGTGGGCGAGCGTCTCCCGTTCGGTGTTGTCGAGTCCTGCCGGAAGCTCGTCGACCCGGCGGCAGGTCTCGTCGTAGAACTCCTCGGCGAGTTCGCTGCCCCGCGGCGTGAGCGCGACCCGCACCGCCCGCATGTCACGCGGGTCCGGCTCACGCCGCACCAGGCCGTTGCGCTCGGTGCGGTCCACCAGGCCGGTGAGGCTCGACTTGGCCAGCCCGAGGATCGAGCCCAGTTCGCCCATGCCGTAGGGCTGCGCCATCAGCACGCACAGCAACTGCCCCTGCTGTGAAGTGATGCCGTGCTCCCGCCCCGACTCGGCGTACACGGCGTTCACCAGGAACGCTGATCGCACCAGTGCGGCCACGACCCCTATCCGGCCATCAGCTTGTTTGCCCACCAGGCCAGATTACACCCGGCAGTTCGTGGAACGAACTACCTGACGCCTCGAACAACGTGCTGTCGGGGAGCTCGCCGATCTGCGCTCGTCGAGCCGTTGGGCGGTGAAGCGCGGGAGCCGGGCGTCTACGACGCGGCCGTTGCGCTGCTGGGCCGCCGCGGCGCGAGCGTTCCGCGCGAGGTGCTGGAACGCGACTTCTCCCAGCCGGTCGCCCCGCACCCGGACGTCGAATGGCCCCGTTGACCTGGGTGAAAACCCAGGTCAACGGGGCC
>JBDSAJ010000397.1:0-5578 GCA_039922235.1 Umezawaea sp. | reverse complement strand
CCCGAACACGATCATCGTCGAGCAGGAGGCCATCGGGACCGGTTCGGCCACCGGCGGGTTCGTGCTCCCCAACATCGTCGTGCTCACCGCCCGCGACGGGCAGGTCGTCCAGCTGCGCGACTACGTCAACGTCCTGGCCGCCACGGCCGCCGTCCAAGCCCAGCCGTGAACCGGCTCCGCTGACCGGAGCCGGTTCAGTGCAAGGGGTCAGAGGAAGGCGCTGTGCCCGGTGATCGACTTGCCGACGATCAGGGTGTTCATCTCGCGGGTGCCTTCGAAGGAGTAGATCGCCTCGGCGTCGGCGAAGAACCGCGCGATGTCGTAGTCCAGCAGGATCCCGTTGCCACCGAAGATCTCGCGGCTCCAGGCAACCACTTCCCGCATCCGCGTGGTGACGAAGGCCTTGGCCAGTGAGGAGTGCTCGTCGCGGAAGATCCCGGCGTCCTGCAGGCGGGCGAGTTGCACCAGCATGCCCCAGGACGCGGTGATGTTGCCGATGCTCTTGACGAGCAGGTCCTGGACCAGCTGGAACTTCGCGATCGGGCGACCGAACTGCTGGCGCTGCTTGGCGTAGTCCAGCGCGAGCTCGTATGCGCCGATCATCACGCCGAGCGCCTGCCAGGCGACCCCGCCACGGGTGGCGCGCAGGATTTCCGCGACGTCCCGGAAGGAGTTGATGTTCTGCAGCCGGTTGGCTTCCGGCACCCGGACGTCGGTCAGGGTGATCTCGGCGTTCTCCACGATCCGGAACGCGATCTTGCCTTCGATCTTCACCGGGGTGAAGCCGGGTGTGCCCTTCTCGACGACGAAACCCTTGACGTTGTTGTCGTCGACGTCTCGTGCCCACACCACGACGTAGTCGGCGAAGGTCGCGTTGCCGATCCACTTCTTGGCGCCGTTGAGGATCCAGGTGTCGCCGTCCCGCCGGGCCGTGGTGCGCATGCCGCCCGCGACGTCGGAGCCGCCGAGCGGCTCGGTCATGGCGAACGCGCCGATCTTGTCCATGGCGGCCATCTCGGGCAGCCACCGGTCGCGCTGCTCCTGGTTGCCGCCGGAGTGGATCGAGTACATCGCCAGTCCGTTGTGGACACCGAAGAACGTGGCCACGGAGGCGTCGGTGCGGGTCATCTCCATCGCCAGCATGCCGTTGAGCAGGTTGCTGACCGCGGGCCGGTGCTCGCCGTAGCCCTCGTAGGGCAGTCCGGCCAGCCCGCTCGCGCGGAACTTCCCGATGAGCTCCACCGGGAACTCGCCCTTGGCCCAGTTCTCGTTCACCAGCGGCTTGACCTCGTCGCGCATGAAGGTGCGCGCGTTGAGGAGGATCTTGCGCTCCTCGTCGGACAGCAGCGCCTCGTAGTTGTAGAAGTCCGCGGTCAGCTGGTCTTCAAGGGGCTCCATGGTGGTGGTCATGTCAGTTCTCCTCCAGTGCGGACAGAATGGCGAGCTGCTTGCGGTCACGGGTCGCGGCGAGGCGCGCGTACGCGGTGGAGCCGTAGGCCTTTTCCACGGCTTCGACGAGCCGTTCCTGTTCTTCCTCGTCCTGCGACGGCTGGCCGAGGCTCGACCACATCCGCTTCATGGACGGGCCGATGTGCTCGGCCATGTGCCGGTAGCCGCCGGGGCCACCGCCCAGGTGCGAGCCGAGGAACGGTCCGACCGTCGCCCAGCGCAGGCCGAGCGAGTTCGTCACGACCTTGTCGAGGTCCTCCGGGCTCACCACGCCCTGTTCGACGAGGTAGATCGCCTCGCGGCTGAGCGCGTTCTGCAACCGGTTCCCGACGAACCCCGGCACCTCCTTGCGCTCGACGACCGGCGTGCGGCCGACTCGCGTGTAGAAGTCCACGGCCGCCTGGACCGCGTCCTCGCTCGTGCGTTCGCCCGGCACGACCTCGACCAGCGGGATCAGGTGGGGCGGGTTGAACGGGTGGCCGATGAGGACCCGGCTCGCGTCCTCGAGTTCCCCGGTGAACGCGGTCGACGGGATCGCGGACGAGGAGCTCAGCAGCAGCGCGTGCTCCGGCGCGTGGCGGAGCAGGGTGGCGAACAGGTCCTTCTTGAACTCGACCCGCTCCGGGCCGTTCTCCTGCACGACATCGGCGTCCCGAACCGCTTCGGCGACGTCGGCGGCGAGGTGTACCCGGTCGGCGAGACCGTCCACGTCCAGGCCTTGGGCGGCCAGGTGCGGGGTGAACTCGGCCAGCGCGCCCGCGACGGCGTCGGCCAGGTCCGGCCGTGGGTCGCTGATCCGGACGGTCAGCCCGTGGGCGGCGAACAGCGCTGTCCAGGACAGCCCGATGGTCCCCGCGCCGATCACCGCGGCGGTGGTGAAGTCCCGGCTCATCGTGAACCTCCTGCCAGGTAGTCGAAGACCGGCTTGACGGGTGCGAGGGTCAGGTCGGTGAGGATGTGGCTGGCGGACACGACCTCCAGTACCGGCAGGTCGGCCAGCGGGGCCAGGACGTGCTGGAACAGCTGCAGCCGCGCGGGCCCGGTGTAGGCCTCCTTGACCACGATGTCGGTGATCTCGGTGCGGACCAGCTCCTGCACGCGTGGGGTGCCGTCGTAGCCGGGGATGGTCTTGAGCATGAAGGTCGGCACGGTGATCTGCGCTTCGGCCTCGCGCACGTCGAGCTCGTGGTGCTTGTAGCCCATGGTCGCGGTGGCGACCCGCAGCGTGCCGTAGTCCAGGGTGCCGACCAGCACACCGCTGTCCACGTACAGCTTCGGCGCGCCAACGGTCTTCGGGTACGCGCTGACCTCGCGCCCGGACGCGGTCGCCGGGAAGTTGTCGAGGTACATCGCGTGCAGGTACTCGCCCCGCTCACCGTCGAGGCTGACCGGGATCGCCTGGCCCGCCTCGGTGTACGGGCCGTACCCGCTGACGTCGCCCATCTTCATGACCTCGAACCGGACCAGCGGCTCGTCGATCTCCAGGGGTTCGGGGACGGCGGCGCGCAGCGCGTCGGGGTCGGTCCGGTAGACGATGTTGAGGTACTCGCGGTCGGTGAACCGGGGGATCACCGGGGCGAACGCCGGGCTGGTCAGCGGAGTCGTCACGTGCCGCCGGACTTCTTCGATCCTCATGTCACTTCCCCGTCCACCGCGGTGCGCGCTGCTCGGCGAACGCGGTCATGCCCTCGCGCACGTCGGCCGAGGCCATCAGTCCGGCCATCTCCTCGCGCTGCGAGGCGAAGGCCTCCGGCTCGTGTGCCCCACGAGCGATCTTCTTCACGGCGGCGAGCGCGAGCGGCGCGTTCAGCGCCAGCTGCTCGGCGAGCCGCAGCGCAACGGCGGTGGCTTCACCCGTGGCCGTGACCCGGTTGGCCAGGCCGAGTTCGCCTGCCCGACGACCGCTCACCGGTTCGCCGGTCAGCAGCAACTCCATCGCGAGGTGGTACGGGATCCGGTTGGGCAGCCGGATCGCACCGCCACCCGCGGCGATGAGCCCCCGCTTGACCTCCGGCAGGCCGAACTTCGCGTCCTCGGCGGCGACGATCAGGTCGCAGCCCAGCGCCAGCTCGAACCCGCCGCCCATGGCCCAGCCCTCGACGGCGGCGATCAGCGGCTTGGTCAGCGCGGCCTCGGTCAGGCCGCCGAACCCGCGACCGGGCACCTCGGGCGACTCGCCCCGCAGCGCGGCCTTCAGGTCCATGCCTGCGCTGAAGGTGCCCTCCGCGCCGGTGAGCACCCCGGCCCGCAGCGTGGGATCGGCTTCCAGCTCGTCCAGCGCGGCGGCCAGGCCGGTGGCGACCGCGGCGTTGACGGCGTTGCGGGCCCGCGGGCGGTCGATCGTGATCAGCAAGGTCGCACCGATCCGTTCGGTGCGCACGTCAGTGGTGTTCATGGTTGATTCCTCCGTCACCGTGCGAGTTCGGCGAGTACGTCGGCGGTGTCCTGGCCCGGCAGCGGAGCCAGGCGGCGGATCGTGCCGGGCGTGGTGGAGAACCGCACCGGGATGCCGACCGTGCGGATCGAGCCCTCGGTGGGGTGCTCGACGGTGTCGAGCAGGTGGCCGTCGCGCACGTACTCGTCCTCGTGGGCGTGGTCCAGTTCCAGCACCGGCGCCATCGGGATGCTGTGCTTGGCGCACACCTCGGCCCACTCGACCGTGGTCAGCGCCGGGGCGCACTCGTCGATCAGGTCGGCCAGTGCCTCGTGGTCGGCGCCGTCGATGACCTCACCGTTCACCCGTGGGTCCTCGACCAGGTCGGGACGTCCGGCGGCCGCGAAGAAGTCGCGGAAGTTCGGCGGGTTGTAGGGGATCACGCAGGCGAGGCCGTCCTTGGTGCGCACCGCCCGGTGGCCCTTCGTCATCGACAGGGGGAAGCCGGTGGTGCCCTGCGAGGGCTCGTACACGTGCCCGGACAGGTGCTCGACCAGGTTGAAGGCGATCAGCGTGTCGGTCATCGGGATCTCGACCAGTTGGCCCTGCCCGGTGCGGTCGCGGTGCACCAGCGCGGCGAGCACGCTGTAGGCGATGGTCAGCGAGGAGACCTTGTCACCGAGGATGGTCGGCAGGTAGACGGGCGTCCCCAGTGCCCGGTTGGCGATGTCGACCAGTCCGGAGGCGGCTTGCACGGTCTCGTCGTAGGCGGCGTTGCCCGCGCGGTCGGAGTCACCGCGGAAGCCCTGGGCGTGCGCGTAGACCAGCCGCGGGTTGGCCTTGGCGACGTCGTCGTAGCCCAGGCCGAGCCGGTCGAGCGCGCCGGGGCGCATGTTGGTGATGAGCACGTCCGCGGTGCCGATCAAGTCGAGGGCCTGCGCGCGTTCCGACTCGTCCTTCAGGTTGAGGGCCACGCTGCGCTTGTTGCGGTTGACGTTCAGGTTCAGCGGGGTCATGCCCGGAGTGGTGCGGTACTGGCCCACTCGCACGGTGTCGACCGGCGACTCGATCTTGATCACGTCAGCGCCCAGGTCACCGAGGATCTGAGCCGCGTACGGGCCCATCACCACCGTCGACAGGTCGATCACCCGCACCCCGTCCAGTGGTCCGGTGAGGCCGATTGTGTCTGCCATCATTCCGTCCTTTCACGCCTTCTTCGCTCTGAAATCAAAGCTAGGCGCGTCTGGCGGAAAACGGAATGATCATGTCACGGACAATGGTATGACCGCAGTGGTCACACCATTCACGGGTCAGTTGCTGAGTGGCTCCGCGAATACCTCGCGGGCGGCGGCGACCAGTTCGTCCAGGTCGCCGCCATTGGCTCGGTCGCGGAGCCAGAGCAGGCCGGTGTCCAGGCGCGGCTGGAAATCCGTGAACGGCAACACCGCCATGTTCTCCAGCCCATACCCGTGCATGGGGCTCTTCGGATCCACCATGGAAATGGAGAACGCCATTCCGTTGGAAATGACCTCGGCCGCTCCGCCATAGCCGGTGTCGGTCAGCTTTACGCGTTTGGTGATCCCGCGCTCGGCCAGTTCGCGATCGAGCTTGTCGAAGTACGCCGGGGTGATCTCCGCGGGCGTGGCGACGTAGGCGAGGTCGGTCAGCTCGGTGAGCGAGACGGAATCCCGCCCGGCGAACTGGTCCGCCCGCACGACCGCGCCGAGCCGCTCCGACATGACGAGCAGCTGGTCG
>JBDSAJ010000396.1:0-10758 GCA_039922235.1 Umezawaea sp. | reverse complement strand
GCACCACGCGGCGGCGCCCGACAACGTGCTGTTCAACGAGTACGGCCCGACCGAGGGCACGGTGTGGAGCACGGTGCACCGCTGCACGCGGCCCGACCTCGACGACGCGGACGCGGGCCTGGTGCCCATCGGCAGGCCGATCGAGAACGTCGAGGTCCGCCTGCTCGACGCCGACCTCGCCGAGGTCCCGGCCGGGCAGACCGGCGAGATCCACATCGCCGGGGCCGGCCTCGCCCGCGGCTACCTGAACCAGCCGGGCCTGACCGCCGACCGCTTCCTGCCCGACCCGCACGGGGCTCCGGGGTCGCGGATGTACCGCACCGGGGACCTCGGCACGGTCAACGAGCGCGGTGCCCTCGTCTTCCGCGGCCGGGCCGACGCGCAGGTCAAGGTGCGCGGGTTCCGGGTCGAACTCGGCGAGGTCGAGGCGGGCCTGCTGGCGCACCCCTCGGTGACCGCCGCGGCGGTGGTCGCCTACGAGACCTCGACCGGGACCCGGCTCGCCGCGTTCGTCGAGGTGAACGGGACCCTACCGACCACGGCGCAGCTCAGCGCGACGCTGTCCGACCGCCTGCCCGACTACATGATCCCGGCCCGCTGGGCGCAGGTCGACCGGATGCCGCTGACCGGTCACGGGAAGGTCGACCGTCGGGCGCTCTCCGCGTCCGTGCACTCGCTCGGACGGCCGCTGCCCGTCGAGCACCCCACCACTCCTGTTGACGTGAAAGGCCGTGATCGTGTCGAGCTCGCCTGACAACCACACCCCGGTTCCGCCCGCGGACGACGTGGCCGACAGCCTGACCCGGCACGAGTGGGCGGGGCTGATGAACACGCACAACCTCGCCGACGGCCACGCGCGCCAGGCGCAGACCCCGCAGATGAGCGCGGTGGTCTCGCGGCTGCCGGAGCTGTACGGGGCGGCGGACTCCGTGCCGCAGCTGACGTTGCAGCGCGAGTTCGAAGAGGCCTTCTACCGCTTGGCGGGCCAGGAGAGCGTGGTGACCCGCGAGCGCAGGCCGCTGCACCACTACTCGTCGTCGCTGTCCATCGAGGTGGTGGCGAACTACCTGCGGGAGAAGCAGTTCAGCGTCTCGCTGCTGCACCCGACCTTCGACAACATCCCGGCGATCCTGCGCAGGCACCAGGTTCCGCTCAATCCGATCAGCGAGCGGATCTTCGCCGAGCCGGACGACCCGGAGTTCTACCGGGACACCGACGTGATCTTCCTGGTGACGCCGAACAACCCCACCGGCGCGGACCCGGAGCCCGAGGTCGTCAAGACCATCGCCCGGCGCTGCGCCGAGCACGACGTCCTGCTGATCGTCGACTACAGCTTCCGCTTCTTCAGCGGCCACCTCGCGAGCTGGGACCACTACGAGTACTTCGAGTCCATCGGGGTGCGCCACATCGGCATCGAGGACACCGGCAAGACCTGGCCTACGCTCGACCTGAAGATCGGCTCACTGGTGGTCGACTCGCGCCTGTACCCCAGGTTGCAGGAGATCACGGACGACCTGCTGCTCAACGTGTCGCCGTTCATCTTCGCCCTCATCCGCGACTACATCGACGCGGACAAGGACCTCAGCTCCCGCCAGGTCGGCGCGGCGAACCGCGAGGTGCTGGAGCGCGCGCTGGAGGGCGGCCCGGTGACCATGGCACCGGCGACCGGTCCGATGAGCGTCGCGTGGCTGCGGCTGCCGGAGGGCTGGCGCGCGAGCGACCTGTGCGACTGGTTGACCGAGCAGGAGGTCTCCGTGCTGCCGGGGTGGCCCTTCCACTGGGCGGACACCTCGGCGGGCGAGGGCTTCATCCGCGCCGCGCTGATGCGGCCGGAGGAGGACTTCGCCGCCGCCGCTCGCGCTCTCGCCGAGGCGCTGGGACGCTACGCGACCCCCGGCCAGGGAGCTGTCGCCGAGGTGGACGTCCCCGCGCTCGTCCTGCGGCTCGCCGCGGACCTGCTGGAGCGCCCGGAGGCAGCGTTGACCGACGACTTCTTCGCGCTGGGCGGCGACTCCATGTCCGCCATGCACCTCGTCGGCCGCATCGCCAAGGAGACCGGCCTGCCGGTCCGGGTCAAGGCGCTGTTCGAACACCCGGTCCTCGGTGACCTCGCGGCCCGCGTGGAGAAGCTCCGCGAGCAGACCGCGCCTGCCGCGGCCGCGCCGTCCGACGATCCGCTGGCCAGGCTGCGGCAGTCCTTCGCCGCCCACCGGTCGGGGGCCTGACCGGTGCGGTTCACCCCGGACGAGGTCACCCGCGGGCTGCTCGACGAGGTCGACGAGGTCGTTGCGGGTGCGGGCGCCGACGCGTCCCACCGCGAGCTGTTCGCCCTGCTGGGCGACCGGCGGCTGGTGGCCGTCCACTACCCGGAGGAGTACGGCGGTCGGGGCCTGCGGCTGACCGACCACGCCGCCGTCGCGGAACGGATGGGCCGCGCCGGTCTGCCCGACGAGGTCCACCTCGTCACCGTGCAGGGCGTCGGCTGCTCCCTGCTCACGGCGGGCACCGAAGCGCAGCGCGGGCACTGGCTGCCGCGCATCGCCGCCGGGCGGGCGTTCGCGAGCCTGCTGCTGTCCGAGCCCAACGCGGGCAGCGACCTCACCGCCATCGAGGCCACCGCCGTGCCGGCCGGTGACGGCTACCGCGTCACCGGCCGCAAGGCGTGGAACCTCTACGCCGACTGGTCGGACTTCGGCCTGGTCTCGGTCCGCACCCGCGCCGGGCGGGACCGCTACGACGGCATCAGCTTCCTCCTCGTCCCCTTCGACGCGCCCGGTGTCTCGCTCCAGCGGGTGCGCCGGGAGGCCGGGGAGCCGTACTACACCGTGGTGCTCGACGACGTCCGCGTCGGAGCGGACGCGCTGATCGGCCCCGCTCACCAGGGCTGGCAGCTGCTGATCAGGGCGATCGGGTTCGAACGCGCGGGCTTCGACTACCTCAGCCGCGCGCACCGGTGGCTGCGGGTGGCCGAGGAGCTGGTCTCGGCGTCTCCCGCACCGGAACGCGCCGGGCTCGGCGAACAGCTACTGCGGCACGAGCGCGCGGTGGCGGGCGCCCGTGCGCTGGCGTACCGCGCGGTCAACACCGCCAGCGGCTTCGACATGGACGAGGTGTCCTCGGCCTACTCCAAGCTCGCGTGCGGGGAAGCCGCGCAGGGCGTCGCCCGGTGGGCTGCCACGGAACTGGCGGGCCTGGCGGACGCCGAGCAGCGCGAGGTCCTGCGCCACGCGACGGCGGAGGCTCCGGAGCTGTCGATCTCCGGTGGGGCCAGCGAGCTGCAACTCGACCTGATCGCGGTCGACCAGAGCACCAGGAGCGGCTGATGGACACCACCCTGAGCGAGGGCCAGCGCGAACTGCGCGGGCTCGTCCACGGCCAGCTCGCCGACGTCGTGCCCGCCGACCCGCACGCCGTGTGGAAGAAGCTGGCCGCCGTCGGGCTGGTCGAACTCGCGCTGCCCGTCGACCTTGGCGGCCTCGGACTCGGCAACGCCGACCTGTGCCTCGTGCACGAGGAACTCGGCGCGCGGCTCTGCGACAGCCGGTTCGTCCGCGGCGCGCAGGTCGTGCTCGACCTGTGGGAGCCGGGCTCGGCCGCCGTGGACTTCCTGCGGCGTCGAACTCCCGCCGTCGACGCGAGCCAGGTCGTCCCGACCGGTGCCGCCCACGACGACGCGCAGCGACCGGACGCGGTGATCCGCGCGGCCGCCGGGGACGAGGGCTGGCAGCTGGTGTCCGAAGTGGACTCCCCGACCGTTCGGGGCGGTTCCGCCGTGCTGGACCGGGATCGGGTTCGCGCGGCCGCCTACTACGTCGGTGTCGCACGGCGGGCGCTGGAGCTGGCCGCCGGCCGGACGGCCACCCGGCTGCTGGGCGGGAAGCCGCTCGTCGAGCGGCAGGCGTCGGCGCACCGGTTGGCCCGCGCCGCGATGACCGTGGAACTGGCGAGGTTCGAGGTGTGGCAGGCGGCCTGCGCGCTCGACGGGGGAACCGACGACCACCTGGCCCGCACCGCGCTGGCGACCGCCGTCGAAGCGGCGATCGGGACCGCGCACGCCGCCGTGCAGCTGCACGGCGCCGCGGGCACGTCGGACGCCGCGGTCACCGCGGTCTACCGAGCCGCGTACGCCGCCATCGACGTCTGGGGTCCGCCGTCGGCGCTGTGGCGCGCGGCGGCGAATCGGCACTACGGCTGGGAAGGGGACGCCCGATGAGCGAACGGCAATGGCGGGACGTGGTCGTGGGCGGTCAGCAGACCCGGCTGCGCGTCTCGACGGCGGCGGACGGCACCGCGCCGTACCTGTGGCCTTCGGTGGGCGAGTACCCCGTCTACGACGACTACCTCTACCACGTGATGCTGGAGGACGAGCCGCGCAACCGGCTCTTCCGCGACGCGATCGAGCAGGAGGCGCCGGGGGCCACCGTCGTGGAGCTCGGGTGCGGACCGGACCTGCTGTGGACGTCGCACGCCGCCGAAGCGGGAGCGGCCCGGCTGTTCGCCGTGGACATCGACGAGGACAGCGCGGCCCGAGCGGCCGAGCTGGCCGCGGGACTGCCCCACGACATCGAGGTGTTCGGCGGTGAGTCGACCACCGTGTCCCTGCCGCGGCGCGCCGACCTCTGCATCGCCGAGCTGGTCGGCAACATCGGTGGCGCGGAAGGCATCGACGCGGTGCTCGCCGACGCGCGGCAGCGGCACCTGGAGCCCGGCGCGGCGACCATCCCGTCGATGGTGGCCACCCGTGCGGCGGCGGTGTGCCTGGAAGACCTGCTCGACGGCCGGTACTCGGTCCGACCCGACTTCGTCGACTACGTCGAGCGGCTGCTCGTGTCGGCGGGCGGCTTCTTCGACCTGAGGTTCTGCGTCGGCAACGTCGACCGCTCCTCGTTGCGCACCAACGATGCCGTCGTCGAAGACCTCCGGCTCGACGAGGGCACGTCGACCTTCCCCGCCGTCCGGCTGGAGGTCGTCGGACCGGGCCGGGTCGACGGTCTGCTGCTGTGGCTGAACATGCGCTGCGCGCCGGGCCAGCCCGTGCTGGACAGCCTGGACACCGTCACCAACTGGCTGCCGGTCTACGTCCCGTTCACCGACCGGGAGCCGTTCGAGGTCGGCGACGGCGACGTGATCGAGCTGGCCTGCGTCGCCAAGCCCGCACCGGACGGCATCCACCCCGAGTACTGGTTCACCGGCGAACTGGTCCGCGGCGACGGCACCCGCACGCCGCTGGCCGCCGAGTCCCGGTACGCGGACGGCCCGTTCCGCGCCTCGCGGCTGCACCGCGAGCTGTTCGAGTCGGAACCGACAGCCGCGCGCCGCGGCGGCAGGGGACGCTGACGTGACGACAACTCGGGAAACCGGACCGGTGCTCGACGTCGTCGGGTGCGGGCTCGGCCCGTCGAACCTGGCACTGGCGATCGCGCTGGAGGAGGCCGGGCGGGCCGACGTGGCCTTCTTCGAGCGGCAGCCGCGTTTCGGGTGGCACCGCGACATGCTGCTCGACGGCGCCACGATGCAGGTCTCGTTCCTCAAGGACCTGGTCACCCTGCGCAACCCGACCAGTTCCTACAGCTTCGTCGCCTACCTGCACGAGGCGGGCAGGCTCACCGACTTCATCAACAGCAAGATGCAGCACCCGTACCGCAGCGAGTTCCACGCCTACCTGGAGTGGGCCGCCGCCAAGGTGGGCGTCCAGGTCGGCTACGGCGCACGGGTGGAGGCGATCCGGCCGGTCGTGGTGGACGACGTCGTCGAGTACGCCGACGTCGTGGTGCGCACCGAGCAGGGCGTGACGACCCACCGGGCGCGCAACGTCGTGATCGGCACGGGGTTGACGCCGAACCTCCCGGCTGGCGTCACCGCGTCGGCGCGCGTGCTGCACAGCGAGGGCCTGCTCGGCGGCGTCGCGGCCCTGCCGACGCAGCAGCCTCGACGGGTCGTCGTGGTCGGCGCGGGCCAGAGCGCCGCCGAGGCCGTCGACTTCCTGCACCGGCGCTTCCCCGACGCCGAGGTGTGCGCGGTGTTCTCCCGGTACGGCTACAGCTCGGCCGACGACAACCCGTTCGCGAACCGGATCTTCGACCCGGCGGCGGTCGACGCCTTCCACACCGCGCCGGGCACCGTCAAGGACTCGCTGCTGCGCTACCACGCCAACACCAACTACTCCGTGGTGGACAGCGAGCTGAGCACCGAGCTGTTCCGCCGCCAGTACCAGGAGAAGGTGAACGGCCGCGAGCGGCTGCGGGTGCTCAACACCTCGCGGGTACAAGGCATCCACGAGCACCCCGGCGGTGTGCGCCTGTCCGTCGAGCACCTGCCGACCGGTGTGGTGGAGGCACTCGACGCGGATGCCGTGGTCTTCGCCACCGGCTACCGCCCGGTCGACCCGGCCGCACTGCTCGGCGAACTCGGTGCCGACTGCAAGCGCGACGCCGACGGCCGGGTGCTGCTGGAGCGCGACTACCGGGTGCTGACCTCGGACACCACCCGGTGCGGCATCTACGTGCACGGCGCTGGTTCCGAGCACACGCACGGAATCTCGGCCGGGCTGCTGTCGAACACCGCCGTGCGCGCGGGCGAGATCACCCGCTCCATCCTCGACCGGCTCGCCTGAGCGGAGGAGACCAGCCATGTACGTGCCGAAGATCTACCAAGAGGACGAGCACGCCTGGACGCGCTCCGTCCTGCGCCACCACCCGCTCGCCACGCTGGTGACACCGGGCCCACGGGTCCCGCAGGCCACGCACGTCCCCGTCATCTTCGCGCCCGGCTCACCGCAGAGCGGGGACCTGGTGGGCACGACGCTGCTCGGGCACATGAACCGGGCCAACCCGCACTGGCGCTGGCTGGAGGACGACATGCTCGTCAAGCTCGTCTTCGCTGGGCCGAACGGGTACGTGACACCGGCGGACTACCAGGTCGAGCCCGCGGCGCCGACGTGGAACTTCGTCACCGTGCACGTCGAAGCGAGGCTGCGGTTGTTCACCGACCCCGCCGACACGCTGGACGTCGTGCGCCGCACCGCACTCGCCTTCGAGCGCGACTTCGGCCCCGGCTGGGACCCGGAGTCCTCGGTGGACTACTTCCGGTCGATCCAGGGCGGGGTGGGCGCCTTCGCGATGCGGGTCGAGCACGTCGACTCGATGTTCAAGCTCAGCCAAGGTCAAACCCCGGAGCAGCAGGACAGGGTCATCGCCCGGTTCGAAGCCGCCGAGTCCGGGGTGCGCCGCGATGTGGGGAGGATCATGCGCGAGTTCGGTCTCGGTACCGCCGCGTCCGCCGGTTCCGAACGGCTCTCGGTCTGGGGAGGTGCCGCCGAACCGCCGTGCCTGCTCCAGTCCGTCGTGGACTCGGCGCGGCAGCGGCCCGACGAGGTCGCGGTCGTGGACTCGGGCACCGAGCTGACCTACCGCGAGCTGCTCGGCTGGGCCCGCGACATCGCGGACCTGCTGCGTGAGCACGGTGTCGGCGAGGGTGACCGGGTCGCCGTCGCGGGTCCCCGCAGCGCCGACGTGGTCGCCGCCATGCTGGGCATCCTCGGCATCGGCGCCACCTACGTGCCGCTCGACGCCGAGTACCCGGTGCGGCGGCTGGCGCACATGCTCGCCGACAGCGCGCCCAAGGTGCTGCTGCACGTGGGCGAAGCGCCGGAGCTGCCGACCGCCGCGTCCGTCGTCGCCGTTCCGCGACCTCGGCCGGGACACGCCCCCGACCCCGCGGACTGGCCCGTCGTGGCCTGTTCGGCGGACCTGCCGGTCTACGTCATCTACACCTCCGGCTCGACGGGGTGGCCCAAGGGCGTCGCGCTCCCGCACAGCTGCATCGACAACATGGTCGAGTGGCAGCGCACGCATTCGCGGCGCGGGGACCTGCGCACCGCGCAGTTCGCGCCGCTCAACTTCGACGTCTGCTTCCAGGAGATCCTCGGCACCCTGGCGGGCGGCGGCACGCTGGTGATCGTTCCGGAACACCTGCGCTCCGACCCGTTCGAGCTGCTGGACTGGCTGGCCGACAACAAGGTCGAGCGGTTGTTCCAGCCGTACCTCGGGCTGCACATGCTCGCCGTCGCGGCCTCGACGGAGAAGTCGTTGGCGCACCTCGACCTCTGCGAGATCAACACGGCGGGTGAGCAGATCGTCTGCTCCCCGCCCATCAGGGAGTTCTTCACCAGGCTGATCGACTGCAGGCTCAACAACCACTACGGGCAGAGCGAGTCCGCGATGGTCACCGCGCACACGCTGACCGGACCGCCGTCCCAGTGGCCGTCGCAGCCCCCGATCGGCAGCCCGCTGCCCGGTTGCGAGCTGCTGATCGACCCGGTCGAGCCGGACGACGACACCATCGGTGAACTGCTGGTGGCGGGCGCCGCGCTCGCACTCGGCTACCTCAACCAGCCTGAGCTGAACGCCAAGCGCTACGTCGAGATCGCGCCAACGGCCCACGGCCACACGCGTGCTTTCCGCACCGGTGACCTGGTGCGGCTCGACGGGGACGTCGTGCAGTACCTGAGCAGGCTCGACCACGACGTCAAGATCCGGGGCACGCGGGTGAACCTGCTGGAGGTCGACGCGTCCCTGCTCGACCAGCCCGGTGTCGCCGAGGCGCTCTGCGTCGTGCTGGAGCTGTCGGAGGGCACGCGCAGCCTGCACGCCGCGGTGACCGCCGAGCCGGGGCTGCCGAGGCTGGACGTCGACGCGCTGCTCGACGCGCTGCGCGAGGTGCTGCCCGCGGTGTCGGTGCCGGTGTCGCTGCACCTGCTCCCCGCGCTGCCGCAGACGTCGAGCGGGAAGATCGACCGCGATGCCGTGGTCAAGCAGCTCGGCGAGCGCGTCGACGAGCGCCGGACCAGCGGAGGCGGACGTGGCTGAGTACATGACGGATGTGCAGGCCGCGCTCGTGGCCGATGCCCAGGTTCGTGAGGCGGCAGTGGTGTCGGCGGACGGGCGCCTGGTGGCGTACGTGGTGCCGGAGCGGGCCGCGGACGCCATCGACGGGCCCGCGGCGTCGGTCGACTCGTGGCGCGCGGTCTTCGACGACATCCACGAGGCGGTCGGCGCCGACGACCGGCCGCTGGAGGAGACGGCGACCACCGGCTGGGACGACAGCTTCACCGGGCAGGCGATCGCCCCGGCGCAGATGCGGGAGTGGGTCGACACCACGGTCGAGCGGATCACCGCGCTGCGGCCGAAGAGGGTGTTGGAGATCGGGGCGGGCACCGGCCTGCTCGTCCGCCCGCTGGTGGCGGCGGGAACCGTCGAGACCTATGTGGCGACGGACTTCACGCCGTCCGCGATCGGCGTGCTCGACCAGCTCGCGGACGAGCTGAAGCGGACCGTCCCCACCACCGAGGTGGTGGTGGCCAAGGCGGACGCGGTGGACGCGGCGGGCGTCGCCGACGGCGAGTACGACGTCGTGGTGGTCAACTCCGTCGTCCAGTACTTCCCCTCGCTGCGCTACCTCGACGAGGTGCTGGACGCCGCGCTCGCCGTGGTGCGGCCCGGCGGTCACGTGGTACTCGGGGACCTGCGCAACCAGGTGCTGGCGGACGCGTTCTTCGCGCTCAAGCGGGAGCTGCGCGGTGACGCGCCGGACACCATCCGCGAGTCGATCCGGCACGAGCGCAACCAGGACCGGGAACTCAGCGTCGATCCGGCCTGGCTGGCCGCTGCTCCCGCTCGGTTGCCACGGGTGACGCACGTCGAGATCGCCCCGAGGCGCGGCGAGTCGGCGACCGAGATGACCCTGTTCCGCTACGACGCGGTGCTGCACGTGGACTGCGCGCACGTCCCGGAGCAGGTCGCGGCGCAGCCGGGTTCGGCGCTGGTGCTCTCGGCGCTGGAGCGCCGCCTGTCCGGCGAGACCGACCCGTTCGGCTACCTCGCGGTGCCGAACGGCAGGCTGGACGAGGCACTCGCCGCTCGCGACTCCCACGGGTTCGCACCCGAGGGCGGTGCCGCGCCGAAGGGCGTCGGGATCGACCCGGAGGTGTTGTCGCGCATGGGGGAGCGGTACGGCTGGCTGGTGCGGACCAGCTGGGCCGGTGCCGACCGCGACGGCGCGTTCGACGTGTCGTTCCTGCCGCCGCCGGTAGCCGCGACCACGCACTTCCTGGTCGCCGACCCGGTGTCGGCAGGTCCGGTCGTGGCGGAGGTGTTCCCGCCGGGGGTGGCGACCGCCTTCGCCGAGCGCGTCCGCGCGGGCCTGGTCGACCGGCTGCCCGCCGAGCGGGTTCCGTTGGACGTCGTGTGCGTCACCGCCCTGCCGAGGACCTCGGACGGTGCGCTCGACGTCGCCGCGCTACCGCCGCCCAGGTCCGGCTCGACCGTCGCGCGGACCGCGCCGGTCGCCGCCGGGACGTCGGTGCTCGACCTCATCCGGGAGGTCTACAGCGCCCGCCTCGGCAAGCCGTGCGGACCGGACGACAACTTCTTCGCGCTCGGCGGCGAGTCGTTCATCGCCGCGATGTGCGTGCGCGACCTGCGCGAGCGCGGGATGACCGTCGCGATCAGGGACCTGTTCACCCACAACACCCCGCGCACCCTCGCGGAACGCCTCGCCTGACGTCGGTCGAAACCGTGAGAGTTGGCCAGAGAGAGATGGGTTCGCCGACCATGTCCAGCAACACCTTCCCCGTCACCTTCGGGCAGCAGGGCCTGTGGTTCGTCCAGGAGATGGACCCCGACTCCTCGGCGTACAACGACGGTGAGGCGTTCAGGGTGGCGGGCCGTCTCGACGTCGCCGTCCTGTCCGCCGCCGTCG
>JBDSAJ010000395.1:0-5621 GCA_039922235.1 Umezawaea sp. | reverse complement strand
GCCGCGGTCAGGGCGTACCGACCTTCAACCCACCCCTGCCCCACCAACCTCTCCAACGCGCCCTCCAACGAAAACGGCCGCAATGCCGCCACCACCCCGGCCTCGTCGGTCTCTCCGACGGCGAGCACGTTCAGCACCTGCCACTCCCGTCGCTGGACATCCCCCAACGCCGCCTCGAACGCCGTGTCGATCAACTCGTCCAAGTGCTTCAACCAGTACCCGATGGGCTTCACGCCATCCTCCATGTATTCTGACAACTACTTGTAAAAGAGTATGCATCGGAGCCCCATGGACCACAAGGCACACACCGAAGCCGTCGAACAGGCCATGATCGCCATTCGCCGCAGGCAGACCCGACGCGCGCTGGCCCGCCAAGCCGACCTGGTAGCAGACCTCGCCACCTACGACGTCCTGGACGCGGTGGAAGCCGCCGAGCAGACCGACCAGCAAGCCACCGTCACGACCATCGCCACGGCCCTGGCGATGGACCAGCCCAGAGCCAGCAAGCTGGTGGCGAAGGCGGTGGCCGCGGGGCTGGTTCAGCGGCAAGCCGATCAGCGCGACGGTCGCCGGGCGCTGCTGGTCCGCACCGAACTGGGGCGGGCGACCTCGGAGCGCATCCACGAAGCTCGCCGAGCGGCCTTCGACCTGGCCATGGCTGACTGGAGTCCGCGTGAACGGGCTGAGTTCGCCGGGTTGCTCACGCGGTTCGTCGCCGCGCTGCCGTAGCAGAATCGTCGGCATGACACTGACCGAGTTGATCGCGTACTGCGTGGCCAAACCGGGAGTCGAGGAGACCTATCCCTGGGGTGACGGCGACCTGGTCTGCAAGGTGGGTGGCAAGTCCTTCGCGTTCATCGGCCTCGACGCGCGGACGGTCGGCCTGAAGTGCGGTGAGGAGTGGCGGGACCGCTATCCGGACGACATCACCGTGAGTGCCTACATCGGACGATACGGCTGGAACACGCTGCGCCTCGACGGAAGCGTGCCCCCCGACGAGGTGCGGGAACTCGTGGACCTCTCGTACGACGCCATCGTCGCCAAGCTGCCGAAGAGCAAGCGACCACAATGACTGAGCGCACACGGACTACGGTGGGTTCCGTCATTGACGCGGTTGACTCCGGAGGTACCTCGCGTGGCGTATTCGGCCGAGATCAGCAGGGTCAACCCGACCTGCTTCGTGTTCCTGGTGGACCAGTCCGCGTCCATGAACGACCCGATCGGCGGTGACAGCCCCCAGCGCAAGGCCGACGTGGTCGCGGACGCGATCAACCGGCTGCTGACCGAGCTGTCCGTCAAGTGCGCCAAGGAAGAGGGCGTGCGCGACTACTTCCACGTGGCCGTGGTCGGGTACGGGGCGTCGGTGGGTTCGGCGTACGCGGGTGTGCTGGCCGGTCGGGACCTGGTGCCGTTGAGCGAGGTGGCGGACAACCCGGCGCGGGTCGAGGAGCGCGTCAAGAAGGTGCCGGACGGGGCGGGCGGGCTGGTCGAGACGACGACCCGGTTCCCGGTGTGGATGGACCCGGTGGCGAACGCGGGCACGCCGATGGGCCGGGCGCTGCAGTACGCGGAGTCGCTGGTGTCGAAGTGGCTGGTGGACCACCCCGGCTGCTTCCCGCCGATCGTGCTGAACCTGACCGACGGCGAAGCCACCGACGGCGACCCGGACGGTCCCGCTGCGGGCATCCGGGCGCACGCCAGCGCGGACGGCGCGGCGCTGCTGTTCAACCTGCACGTGTCGGCGGGCAGCGCGGACCCGGTGACGTTCCCGGACACCGACACGAACCTGCCGGACGCGTACGCGAAGACGCTGTTCGGCATGTCGAGCGTGCTGCCGACGGACATGCGGTCCTACGCCGCGACGCAGGGCTTCTCCGTCAGCGACGCGACCCGCGGGTTCGTCTACAACGCCGACATCGCGTCGATCGTGCAGTTCCTCGACATCGGTACTCGCGCCACCGACCTGCGCTGACACCGTGCTGGCCTACGTCTCGACGCTGTCCGTGCCCAAGGACGGCGCCACAGCGGAAGAGTGCGAGGACGCGGCTGTCGTGGTGCCCGTGATCGCGTCGGACGAGCCGACGGACGGGCCAGTGTCGGTCGCGGTGGCGGACGGCGCGTCGGAGAGCCTGCTGGCGCGGCCGTGGGCCCGACTGCTGGTGGACTCGACGGTGGAGGCCGTGCGGGCGAAGCCCGAGGTGCTGCACAGCGAGGCCGGGTTCGCCCGTGTCGTGCTGGGCGCGGTCGACGAGTGGGACACCTGGCTCGCGGCCTACATCGCGGGGCGCGAGGAGGCCGACCGGCCGATCAAGTGGTACGAGCAGCCGGGCCTGGAGCGCGGGGCGTACGCGACGCTGCTCGCGTTCCACCTCACCGACGTGGGGATGTGGCACGCCGCCGCGCTCGGCGACAGCTGCCTGTTCCAGGTGCGCGCGGACAGCATGGTGCGGGCGTTCCCGGTGGACACGGCCGTCGCGCTCGGCACGTCGCCCGCGCTGCTCAACAGCCGCAACCGCGACGACGAGCTGATCGCGTCCAAGGCGGGACTCGCGGGCGGCGACTACCAGGAGGGCGACCAGTTCTTCCTCGGCACGGACGCGCTCGCGCACTGGTTCCTGACCGAGGTCGAGCAGGACGACTGCCCGTGGGAGGTCCTGCGGGACCTCAGCGCGGCGGGCAGCGCGGACGACTTCGCGGACTGGGTGGCCGCCGAACGCGCGGGCGGCCGGATGAAGAACGACGACGTGACGCTCGTGCACGTCGACCTGGGGTAGCGCGATGGCGACCGCGAGGTTCCCGTCCGGGGCGGCGTACGTGGAGGCGCTGCAGAACACGGCGCTCTGCTTCGACGACCCGGAGCTCAAGGGCGCCAAGGTCGAGCTGGACAAGCTGCACCGGCCGAGGGCGATCTCGGGCAACTTCGCCAGCGTGTTCTCGGTGACGGCCGCGAACGGGCGGCGCTACGCGATCAAGTGCTTCACCAGGGAGGTCGCCGACCAGGAGGTGCGCTACCGCGCGGTCAGCGACCACCTGGCCCGGCTCGACCACCGGTGGAAGGTGGGGTTCACCTACCTGCCGCAGGGGATCATGGTCGAGGGCCGCCGCTACCCGATCCTCAAGATGGACTGGGTGGAGGCCACGGGCCTCACCCGGTGGCTCGACGAGCACGTGAACGACTCGACGGCCGTCGCCCGCGTGGCGCAGCGGTTCGCCGAACTGGTGGCCGAGCTGGAGCACGCGGGCATCGCGCACGGCGACCTCCAGCACGGCAACCTGCTCGTCGTCGCGGACGGGTCGCTGCGCCTGGTCGACTACGACGGCATGTACGTCCCGGCGCTGGCCGGTGCGGGAGCCGCCGAGATCGGGCACCGCAACTACCAGTCGCCGTCGCGGTCGCAGTCGGACTTCGACCCGACGATCGACCGGTTCTCCGCGTGGGTGATCTACCTGTCGCTGGTCGCGCTGGCAGCGGAACCCGCGCTGTGGCAACAACTCCGCGAGGACGGCGGCGAATACCTGCTGCTCGCCGAGGACGACTTCACCGACCCGATCACCTCCAGCAGGTTCTCCATCCTGCTCAACCACGTCTCGCCCGAGGTGCGGCTGCTGGTCGGCCAGGTGCAGGCGCTGGTGGCGATCCCGCCGACCCTGTTGCCGGAGCTGAAGCCGATCACGGTCGAAGCGCTGGCCACCAGGCACGCGTTCCACCAGCCCACCGTCAGTGGACTGCCCGCGTGGATGGTCGACCACGTGCCGGAAGCCGAACCCGTGGTGGAGAAGCGCTTCACCCGTCGCGGTCCTGGTCTCGTCGCCGCCACCGTTTTGATGGTCGCCGTCCTCGTGGGCGTCGTGGTACTCGGTGCGCTCGCACTCGTCGGCCCTGCCGTGGCGGCCGGCTCCGCTTTGTTCGGTGGAGTGCTCTGGTGCGCGGCCCTGGCCCTGGCCTACCTGCGCGGTGCCGAGGCCACCGCCGCGCGAGAGGCGCGGGTTCATCGGGACCGCGCGCGGCAGGACCTGGTCGTGGCGAACCAGGAGTTGGCCGAGGCGACTCGGCGGGCGGAAGAACTGGCCGCTGCCGCCAAGCAGGGCGTCGAGCAGGGTCGCAAGCGTCGGCAGACCGTGCAGGCCACGCACGCCAGCGAGTTGGCCGTGGTCAACCAGGAGCACTCGCGGCACCTGGCGATGATCGCCACCGAGCGCACCGGCACCGCCACCCAGTTGCGCCAGGAACTCGCCCAGGCGTTGTTGGCCGCGCAGGCCGAGCACGTGCGGAGCAAGCTGGAGAAGATCCTGATCGCCGAGAGCGGGATCGACGGGATCGGCGGGAAGCTCGTCGGGAACCTGCGCGACGCGGGGATCGTGACCGCGGCCGACTTCAGCGGTGTCGGGTACATGGTCAACGGGCAGTTCCAGACGAAGATCGCCCAGTTCCACCTGACGTCCGGATATTCGGTGCGGGTGCCGGGGATCGGTGAGGTCAAGGCCAACCGGTTGGAGGACTGGCGCAGGGAACAGGAACACCACGCCCGCCGGTCCCAGCCGATCCGGTTGCAGGACGGGCAGCTCAAGGTGATCGAAGCCCGGTTCCGGGCGCAGTTGCTGCAGTTGGGGGTGGTTGAGCAGCAGGCTCAGGCGCAGGTGCAGGCGCGGAAGACGTTGCTCAACCAGCGGTTGAGCCATGATCTGGCCGGGTTGGACTTGGAGCAGCGGGCGATCAACGCGCAGGCTTCGCAGGATCAGAGCAGGCATGCGATGGTGCTTCGGAAGGCGCAGGACGGCGTGGAGAGGGCTCGTCGTCGGTATGAGTCGGCGGAGCGGGAGGCGGAAGGGTTTCGGCGGATTTCTTATTCGCGGTTTTTGGTTTTTGTGTTGGTGGGGAAGTAGGGGTTGGTGGGTTCGGCGAAGTCTTTGCGTGTTTGCTGGATCGGACGCGGCGAGTTGCTCGGTCGGGTATTTCTTATGGGGTTTGCGTCGGTTTGGTGGCTTCGGCTGCTGTCGTGCTGTGGCCGATGTGACTTGGGGACCCCTCATTTGACCCTTTATCGGGCTAAAAGGGCAGGTCGTAGAGCCTGCCCGATCGACAATTTTAAGGGTCAAATCCCCAAGTAAAATCGGCCACGTTCCGTAGTCCCTGGCTCGCTTTTTGCGGTCACGCGGCCAGCTGAACTGCGGTTTTGCCTTCACTCTTGGGGTTTTGAAGATTATGCATCACCTTCTTCACCGATTCGTGTCATCGAATCGATCTTGCATTGTCGGTAGAATTACATGTATGAGAGACAATGAGATTCGTGAGCTTGAACAAATCGCGTTGGAATGTCACCGGGGCATCAATTCCCTGCACGCCCGACTCCTGCGCGCGATCGCCGGCATCGCAGCCCGCTCCGACGGCCGCTCCCGGTCGGAGTCGGTGGCGCTGCTGCTGACCTGGTCGTCGATCTGGGCCGCCGATCAAGTCGCCCTGGCCCAAGGGGTGGTGGAACGACTGCCCGCGTCGTTGGCGGCGATGGAACGCGGAGAGATCGACCTGTACAAGGTGCGGACCGTGCACGAACTGACCATGAACCTGACACCAGAACTCGCACGCCAAGTGGAGGACCGGGTGCTGGAGAAAGCGGCCGAGC
>JBDSAJ010000394.1:0-15676 GCA_039922235.1 Umezawaea sp. | reverse complement strand
ATGTCCCGCGGATCGCCCGTCACCGGGTCGCTGAACTCCGTCTTCAGGCCGTCGATTTTGGAGGCGGGGGCGACCACGACGGCGGAGCATGGCTCGTCCTACCGGCCGGCGGTCAGCGCAGGCGCGCGTACTGGCATTTGGTGATGCTCGCGCCCTGGTAGTTGCACACCTTGATGGAGATGACGATGGACTCGTCGATGTTCTTGGAGTAGGAGGCGCAGCCGTCGGTGGTACTCGGGTCGTCGCCCTTGAGCAGCACGGTGCCGTTCGCCGGGTCGCCGGCGTTGGGGCGGTAGATGTACCCGCGGACGCCCATGTTGTCGCCAAATTCGTCGCACACGGTGAGCGTGTCGCCGTTCTCGACCCAGGTGGCGTGGCCGCTGAGGTTCGACGTGAACACGGACCCGTCGGACGCGCTGGCGCTTCCGGCGCTGATGGCGACCCCCACCGCGGCCGCCGTGAACGCGATCCCGGCACGGCGCATCCAGGAATTCTTCAACCTGATCTCCCTCACTTCACTTCCGGTGCATCTGCGGCCACACCGTCCGCCACCGCGCTTCCATCCCGCTTCCCTTCCGCTTCCACAGGACGTCGGCCTGGGACGACGGTGACGTCCGCGTTCGGCCACCGAGAACGGCCTCGTTCTGCACGAATCGGGACTGTAACTCGTTCATAGCCATTGCCGGATGAGGGCCACTGCTCTGCCGAAAAACGGGTTGTCGGGTGGCCGGGTCAGGAAGTCGGCCAGCGCGAACAGGTCCAGGGCCCGGCTGACCTGGATCCAGTTGTCCGGGAGGTCTCCGCCGGCGTCGGCGAACCCTGCGACGAACCTGGCGGCGAAGGCTGGGGGCAGCTCGTCCTGGAAGCGGAGCATGTTGCCGATGTCGATCAGCGGGGTGCTGGACAGTGCGAACTCCCAGTCCAGGACGGCGGTGATCGTCCAAGCATCGTTGTGGTGGTAGGCGAGCACGTTCTTGGGGTTGAAGTCGGAATGCACCAGTTGTCGGGAGCCGCTCACGGCCGTGAGCAGTGGGGCGTGTTGGGTGGCGTGCCGGAGCAGGGCGTTGCGCTCGGCAGGTGTGAGCGCGTGGTGCGCGTTGCCGTTGCGCAGGCAGCGCTCGACGAAGGCGGGCAGCGCCGCAGTTGGTTCGGTGCCGTCGGCATCGAGGATGGGGTCGGGGTCAACGAGGAACCCTGGCCGAGAGAAGGTGACGACGCCGATCGCGGCCAACGTCGCGCCGACGGCGTGCCCGAGTTGCCGGGCCTGATCACCATCCACTGCAGACAGCGCGTCGCTGAGCAGGACGCCGGGAATGAAGCGGGACAGCATCACCGGCTGACCCGCTGTGGCGCCCTGCGGGTCGGCGGCGATGACCTCGGCGACCGGCGCGACGCCGGTGAGCCGGGCGGCCAGCGCGGCCTCGATGGCACACGTGTTGCCGTGCAGGAAACGACGCAGGACGAACTGCTCGCCGTTGTCGGTGACCAGTTGGAGATTGTGATTGCGGTAGCCGCCCGTCAGCGTCCGAGTTCGCTCGATCCGACGACCGGGCAGTGCGTGGTTGGCCAACCAGGCGGCGATCCCAGCGTCGAGGTCAGGTTCAACGTCATGTGTCACCTGACCATCATGACAACGAGTTCGTCGAGACACCGGCCGTAACCGCTGTCCTGCAATCAGATCCGAGGCTTCGCGGGCGGACCACGTCCGACGTGGTCAGGAGTGGCGCGTGAACCTCAGTCCATTTCGGACATCTCAGCTGGCCGAGCTGCGCGAGGACCTGTGGGACGTCGTGGACAGCAACGCCCACGACGGCGGCAGGGCCAAGGGCGCGATCGCGATCGACGCATTTCCAGGCCTGGGCAAGACCGCCTCGGTGCTGGCGTTCGCCAAGCAGTTCCACCTGCGCGAGATCGCCGAGCACGGGCCTCTCACGCTGGCGGGGATCAGCGATGGCCGGTATGTCGGGTCGGACTGACCGGCATTGCCCGGTTGCAGGACTTCAACCGGGCAATGCCGGTGTTGTTCGCGCATCCCGGAACGAACCGGGGCACCGCGAGCCTGTTCGCGGCCCGCGCGCTGGACTGCATGACCAGCCCTACCCGGCGGCTGGTGCCGCATCACGCGTGGACCCGCCGATCGGGAATCTGGTGCTGGCCGCGCAGCACTGACTCGGCACGACGCTCACCACCGGCACCGCGCACCATGACCGGTCCGGCGCGATCCCCGCCGTGCTTCTGGTTACCAAACCAGAAGCACACCTTGTCCCGGAAGAAGCCATTGTTCGATCAAGATCTCCGCTCGGACGTCTCCCTTGGACACTACGGGAATATTTCCCTTGGGCATGAAGAATGGTATTATGTGATGCTGGGCCGTTTTGGCGTCGGCAGTCGTCATGCCGTTCCAGTCGAATGCCACCCGGCGAACGAACGATGGCCTGCTCTCATAGTAGAAGCAAAATCTGGAAGTCGAATCAACGATTCCAGAATTCCTGGTCGTGTAGATCACGTTGCGACCTTCGCCATTCGGTATGGATCCACGCAGTAGGACGATCTTTTCATTGTCCGAGCCTAGATGAGGGACGTTATAGTTTGAGTAGTCGTCATCTGGAACGCGTTCCAGTGTCATGTCCGAGATTCGGTCGAACTTCTTTCCGTCTTCGTCCTCGACCATAAAGCGTACCGCTCCAGCATCTCGCATCGCATTGGCGGCCGCTGTTTCCGCCCCCTCTTGATGGTCAAAGCTGAAGATTGTGCTGATTGACGGACAATTGGAAAGCAGCGACGACGTTTCGCCTCTGACCGCGTAGGCGACCACGTATTCCGGTAAATCATGCGTCATGGCCCTGTACGCTATGTCGAGGATCCACGAATCTTTGAATCCGGGACGGTCGCGGAGCGTGTAGTGCACATCGACGTCATGCATCAAGCCCTGTGACGGCACGAGGCTGTCGACAAGCGAGTCCAATTTTGTCGTCTCACCGTAGAGTCTCTGCATTCCAGCCTCCAGCAAATCGACAGGTGGAGCCTGGCGCAAGTAGTTTTCATAGCGGAGCGCATCGTCTTTTTTTCAGCATCGCGCTCACCGTCGCGGCTATGGCGAATGCGGCGCTTGAGTCCCGCCGCGCATACATGGCGTCCTTGCTCCGCTCGTAAAGATAAGTCACCAGTAGGGCTACCAGTACTCCTGGAGTGGCCGTGCGAATGGTCTCGGCAAGGCTCATGGCGCCGGACTCCGGAAGAATATTGCGAAACAGGAGAATCGGAGCTTCAGTCTGCATAGCGCCAAGAATGACAAGAACTGATACTACGAAAACCCATCGTCTGATCGTGCGGCTTCTTGGTAGCTGCGCTTCATTCATGGCACCTCCACGGGTGATTGCGCTTGCGATTGCGGTGTCTCGGTGGCGAACGGCAATGCGTTTACCTTTCTCATGGTCATCTTCGGAATGTTGACATCGATTCGCGGATGAGAAGACCTGCACTCGCTTGGCGAACTTGTTGATCTGCACCTTGGCTATGAGACCGCAGTGGTCGCTTTCGCAGTGGCTCACTGTCACGATGACGGAAAATGGGATGCCGGTCTGCTGGCTCGAAATCCATCTCTGGAGACTGTCAGCAATGCGGGCCGTCGAGGTCCTGGTGGGCTGAAGTTCCCCTCAACGGCCGTAGAACGCGGTGCTCCGGCGAGCGCGTAGTCGACTCAAGTGGCGGTCGGCGCGCAGTGCGGTGCCGTCGCGTCCAAAGCGTGCTCACCGCCACGGACTGCACGTGGTGCGGCCGACGGTCGTAGGTGAACAGCACGACGATGTCATTGTGCACAGGCCTTTCCGCGCCGATCCGCTCCGGGTAGTCCGGGAGGTGTGTCGCTGTACCCACCGGTCGGGTGGTCCGTGCGGCTGAACGGGGGATCCGCGCCTCGAATGACGGGCACTCCGGATTCGCCGGCCGGTACAACTGTGTTCATCGGCGCGCGCATCACGCTGCGGAGGGGAGTAGGGGTGGCCATGCGTGGGACGAACAAGGGGCTCCTGCTGGGCGCACTGGTCGTCGTGGTGTGGCTGATCGCCCCGTTCGGCCTGGTCGTGGCTGGGATCTGGGCGTTGGTCGTGTTCGCCCGCCGCCAGGCTCGGCGGATCGAGGCGCGGCCTGGCGGGGGAGTGGGCCTGCGCTACAACTTGTTCTCCTTCGGGGTGCTCTACCTGGTCCCGGCCGGTCTGGCCGTGACCTTCTACTTCTTGCTGTCGCTCTACGTCCGGTTCTTCGGCGACTCGCTGAGCACCGGGTGGTTGATCTCGTTGCAGCGGTTCTTCCAGGCGGTGTCGAGGTTCTTCTCCGACTACCTCAAGTTGAACGAGGTCGCGGTGTTCGGGCTGCTGCTGGCCGTGCACCTGGTGACCTACGTGTTGCTGGCCCGCCGCGCGGAAGGCGGGCTGCGCCTGCGGACTGCGTCCGCGCTCAACCGCGGCGCGGAGTTCTACACCCGCTACAGCGGCCCGGTGGCGTCCGGGTTGGTCGCGTTGAGCGCGTTCACGTTCTTCGGCATGCAGCCGGGTGCGCCGACCGAGGACCTGGAGCTGCGGATCAGGTGGGCCCAGCAGGGCTACGCGGATGCCGCGAAGAAGATCGAGGCGGAGCTGTCGCAGCGGGTCGCGGGCGAGCTGCACGACAAGGTCCAAGCCGCGTTCCCGCAGCCCTATCGGGATGCGTTGGCCGGGCAGCGGGACCTTGGCCGTGCGGTCGACGCCCTGGCGACACGGGCTGCGAACGCGAAGGCCGGCTACACCGTGACCGTGCCCGAGGCTGAACGGGTGTTGTCCGACGAGACCGCGAAGCGCATGCAGGTGGACAGGCTGCCCACCAAGGTGCGGGTCGGAGCGACCGGCCCGGTCGAGTTGCCTGCCGAGTTGACCCCCAAGCAGATCGCGGCCGTCGAGTCCGCCGCGGCCGACCTGCCTCGCGGCAGCGATGTCGACCTGGTGGACGACGGCCGCAAGAAGGTGGCGCTGCAGACCGAGAAGATCGTCAGCGAGCGGATCGTGGCACTGGCCAAACCGCTGACCGACGCGGTGCCCATCGTGGAACCGGTGCTCCAGGCGTTCGCCGAAACCTTCGACAAGACCCTCCAGGAACGGATCGGCAAGGCCTACGACCGACTCATGGCGCTGGCCGCCCGCAATCCCGGCGACCTCACCGCCGCGGTCGACCGGGAAGCCAAGGCCGTGGTCGCCCAGACCGACATCACCAAACCCGTCGAACGCGCCACACCACGCGCCCAGCAACTGGCCGATGCCTTCGTGCTGCGCATGTCCGCCCTGCGGTCCGCACCCACCCTGATCGACCAGGGCGTGACAGACACCCTCGCCGCCAGGCAGAAGGCCAACACCAGGACCGTGGAGCCGGGTACGACCCGGTCGCCATTCGAGCTGAACAAGCTGCCGCTGATCGAGGTGCCGAAACTCCCGAGGCTGCCGTTGAATCCAGGGAGCTACCGGTTCCCGTACGACTACAACGGCACTCACCCGTACCCGAACTACGAGCCGCCGACCCGGTACCGCATCCCACCACAGCTCAACCTGCCGAAGGTCGCGCCCCCGCGCCCACCCGTGCGGGCGCGCCCGATCTTCGTCTGGTGAAGACGTTGTCCATCCCCACTCAGGTGGTCCGCGGGTCGTTGCGCAGGATTCGCCAGCACAGGTAGACGCAGGCGCCCGCCGCGGGCGCGCCTCCCACGAGCGTGGCGGCGATGCCGAGCGGGACCACGGCTCCTGCCGAGTACAGCGGCAGCAGCACTGCTGTGGCGATGCTGAACTTCGCCAGGAATACCGCCGTGCAGGCGTAGTAGCGCCGCCGCTGCCCGCGATCATGCCGCCAGGCGCTGCTCTCACCGCGCACTGTGCCCATCACCAACCCGACGACCGGCCATCGCACCAGCATGGAAACCAGGAACACCGCGCCGCCGCCTACCTGGAAGATGAGGGCGGTGAGGTAGAAGTCGATCGCGTTCCCGGTGCTCCCGGCGAGTAGCGCGGACACCCCGACCAGGATCAGCCCGAGCACCGGTTGCCAGACCTTGCGGGCGGTGCACAGCCGCACCACAGCGAGCACCGCCACGCCACCGACCGCGATCAGCCCGGAGGCCAGCACCTGCCCGGTCAGCAGGTACGCGACCAGGAACAACGCCCGCGACGCGACCCCTTCGGCGACCGTGCGCCAACCGCCGATCGCGCTGAACAACGACAGTGACTTCTGCGTCACCATGCCGAGGCTCATGCGCCCGCCTTCGCCGCGACCGGCGTGAAGCTGTTGCGGCGCATGGTGTTCTCGTACACGCCGATCGCGTCGAGCAGGTCGAGCTTGCCGCGATCCGCTTGGACCAGTGCCTCGCAGAGGTGGTGCGCATCCCGCATCGCCAGGTTGCCGCCGAAACCGGGGGCCAGGTGGATGGCGTCGCCGACGATCGTTACCGGGCCGGCGGGCCAGGCCGGCATCGGCGGGATCACCCCGATTCGCAGCGATACCGTGATGTCCGGCCACGCCTTGGTGACGACCGACCGCAGGGCTGAGGGCAGGTCTGCGGTCAACTCCTTGGCACTGTGCCACACCGCGGTCGAGCCGAGCCGTTCCTGCGTGGTGGGCAATGCCCACATCACGTAGTCCTCGACCTCGGCGACCGCGCTCTGGCGCAGGGCGGGAAGCCACCGGTGCCGCGCGGCTGTGGGAGTCTCGGTGAACCGCAGCACGCCCAGCGCCATCACCGTGCCGCGCACCCGTGCGCTGGCGGGGTTGTCGCCGATCAGTTCGGGTAGCCCGGCCACGGCTCGCTGGGGAGTCGCGCCCATGAGCATGCGCCGTCCCGTGTCGACCACCCGTACGTGCGGCAAGTACTGGCGGCGGACGGCCGAACCGATCCCGTCCGCGCCGACCACCACGTCCGCCGCATCCTCGCTGCCGTCGGCGAACCACGTCCGGACCGTGCCGTTGGCTCGCTGCTCGAAGCGGGTGAACTCCGTCCCGAACCGAACCACGTCCTCCAGTCCCGTCAACAACACCGCGCGCAGCAGCGGACGATGAGCCTGCCGACCCGGCCGCGCCCGGCCCGCCATCCCGTCGGACGGCTGAGTGCCCACGACGGTGAGCGCTCCGTCCACTTCGGACAGTGTCAGGGTCTGGTCGCGCGGGCCGCCCATGGTGGCTTCGGCCATCGCGGCATGTGCTGGGGGTAAGCAGGCCCGTAACGCCGAGGAGCCTCGGCCGTCGACGTGCAGGCTGACACCCTGTGGACGTCTCAGCGCGCCGTCCCGCTCGTACACGACGACCTCGATCCCCGCCCGCACCAATCCGTGCGCCAGTGTCAATCCGCCCAGGCCTGCGCCGATCACGATCACCCGCATCCCTGCCCACCCCTTTCTTCACCACCCGATGAAGAACACCTTACGGAGGAGGGGAACAAAACTCCACCGAGTGATGAAGAAAGGGGTGTTAGGCTTCGGCGGCCATGGCAGAACAAGACACCCACCGACGTCCTGGGCGCTGGCGGTCCGGCGCGGAGAGCAAGCAGCGGATCCTCCAGACCGCCCGGGACCTGTTCGGCCTGCACGGCTACAGCGGCACGACCGTGCGCGCGATCGCCACTGCAGCTGGGGTCGACCCGGCGATGGTGTTCTACTTCTTCGGCACCAAGCAGGGCCTGTTCGCCGCCGCGATCGAGATGTCCGACGACGTCCCACCCGCCATCGAGTCGATCTTCACGGCCGGCCTCGACGCCATCGGCGAGCGCATCGTCCGCACGCTCCTGGAGAACCTCGACAAGTCCGACCGCGCCCCGCTGGTGATGCTGACGAGGTCGGCGTCCACCGACGGCCAGTCCGAAGCGCTGTTGCGGGAGTTCATCGACCGGGAGATCACCGACCGGCTCGCCGCGATGCTCGACACGCCGGATGCCGCACTGCGGGCAGGCATGGTCAACGTCCAGATCCTGGGCCTGGCTGTGGCGCGGTACATCGTGCGGATCGAACCGATCGCGTCGTCGTCCGTCGACGAGCTGGTCACCCGGTTCGGCCCGCTCGTGCAGCACTGCCTGACCGGACGAACAGCACCAGGTCGCTGAATCGCGCTCTCATGGGCCCGCCGGTGTCCCGTAGCGTGCGGTTCGTGGGCGGCCTGGTGACGTGGAGCGCGGTCGCTGTCGTGGTCGGCCCGCTCGTCTTGGCCGCGCGGTGCACGGTGCGGACCGCGCTGGTGGGGATGTCCGGGGTGCTCTTCGCGGGTGCGGGGATAGCTGTCATGTCCGGGGTGTCCCTGCGGCTCGCGGCGGGTGGATGCCTGGTCGTGGCCGGGGTGGTGACCGCGATCTGGGCGTTGGGCCGGTGGTGCAGGCGGTGGTGGGTCGTTCGGTCCGCGACCGCTGCGCATCGCGCTGCCGCCGCAGGGATCCCCGAGGTCGCGGCGGCGGTGGAACGGGAGCGGCTGACGGCCGTGCTGCACGACGTGGCCGCGCACCGGCTGACGTCGATCGTGGTGTCGGCGGGCGCGGCAGCCAGGTTGTCCGACCCGGACCTGACAGCTCAGGCAATTCGGCACGCCGTCATCGAGGGCAGGCGGTCGTCGCCGAGTTGGACCGGCTCGCCGAGGCGGACCGGTCGTCGCTCACCCTGGCCGAGGTCGACGGGATCGCGGCGGGCTTCGCCGGTGTCGACATCCGCCGGACGATCGACGGCGCGCCGTCGGACGTGGTCGTCGTGGTGTACCGGGTGGTGCTGGAAGCGCTGACGAACGCGGTGCGGCACGCCTCGGGCGCGGCGGTCCGGGTCCTGGTCGACGGCGATGCGAACGAGGTGACGGTGACGGTCGCCGACGACGGAGGTTCGCCCGCCGTCGTCGGCGTCGGTTCGGGCCGTGGGCTCAGGGGTCTGCGGTCGGCGGTGACCGGGTGTGGTGGCACGTTCGAGGCAGGACCGGACGGGGCCGGGTGGGTGGTGCGGGCACGGCTCCCGATCGCGCCGCCCGCGTCCCGGAACCGGCGTCCGCCGCTGGACTGGGTGTCGGTGCTGTTGGCGGCGGCTACCTCGATCGGTTTCCAGCTCGTGTCCGACGAGCGGCCGGACCCCTTGCTGCCGAGCCTGGCGCTCTTGATCGTGCACGTGTCGCACACGGTGTCGGTCGGGTTCCGGCACCGCTCGCCAGGGTGGAGCCTCGCGGCGGCGGTGGGCGCGTTCGTGCTGTGGCTGGGGTTCGACCTGCTGGACTGGGTCTCGGCCCCGGTGAGTGACGGGTTCCTGGTGCTCTGCTGGGTGGAACTCGTGCTGGTGCACGCCGTGGCCGCGGTGAGGCCCGCTCGGTCGAGTTGGCCCGCGCCTGCAGCCGTGGCGGTCACGGGTGGCGTGGTGCTGGCGAGTGGCGCGGGCATGACCGGCAGTCGCCCCGGTGCCGCGCTGGTACTGGCCGCGCTGCTCGCGGTCCCGACCTTCGCGGTGTGGACGGCGGGGTTGGGGGCCGCCAAGGCTCGTGGGCGGCGTGCGGACGCGGTGGTTCGCGCACATGTCGCGCTCGAACGCAGCGCACGGGATGCGGCCCGGACCGAGCATCGGCGGATCTCGGCCGGGGTGCGGCAGCACGCGCGGAGCCACGCCGAGGCGGTGGCAGCGGCGGCAGAGGAGGATCGGCTCGCCGTGGTGCTGACCAGAGCGCGCCGGGCTGACGGCGTTGCGGCGGGTGCTCGCCGTCGAGCGGTCCGATGTGGATGATGCCCCACCGACGCTGACCGGGATCGCGGTGCTCGCCGAACGGTGCCGGGCCGGGCACCGCAGGAACGGGAGGGTGCGGGCGGTGTCGCCCGCGGTGGAGGTCACCGCGTACCGGGTCGCGGAACTGCTGGTCACCACGGGGTCGGTCGTCACGGTCGGCTACCTGGCCACCGGAGTCGAAGTGGCGGTGTCGCCTGCCCGTGTGGACCGGCGGGTGCGGAGCATGGCGGACGCCATCGGGGGCCGGGCCACAGCTTGCCAGGATGGCACGATACGGGTGTGGCTACCCGATCCGACCCGATCACCGTGACCATCGCCGACGACGAGGCCATCGTTCGCATCGGGATCGCGGCCATCCTGAACGCCGAGCCGGACATCACCGTGATCGGCCAGGCCGCCGACGGCGAGAGCGCGGTCGAGGCCGCCATCTCCCTCCGGCCCGATGTGTCTGTTCTGGACATTCGGATGCGCGGTGCCGACGGCATCGCCGCGACCGCGCGGATCACCGCCGAAGCACCGGCCACCAAAGCCCTGATCCTGACCACGTTCGGCCAGGACGACTACGTGTTCGCCGCACTGCGGGCCGGAGCGGCGGGCTTCCTGCTCAAGGACGCCCCACCCGCGCGGATCGTGGACGCGGTGCGGGTGATCGCGCGCGGCTGAGCGGTGATCGACCCCGGGATGACCAGGCTGCTCATCGATCGCAGCATCGCGGCAGCCGCGCCTGGTCGCGCGGGGCCGGGCGTGCTCACGCCACGGGAGACCACCGTGTTGACCCACCTCGCCACCGGGCTGTCCAACGCGGAGATCGCGGCCGCGATGGGTTTGCGCTCCACCACGGTGAAGGACCACGTCGCCGCCATCTACGACAAGTTGGGCGTGCACAACCGGGTGCAGGCCGCTGTGGCGGCGTACGACAGCGGGCTCGTCCACCCCAGGGCGTACTGACCCCGCCGTTCGGCGGGGGTCGAAAACGGGCTCGCAGGTGGATCCCCCTGCCTGTCCGGCATTACTACGGTCCGTGTCGTGCATCGGATCATCCTCCGCCGCGTCGCCGGCGCGACGTTACTGGTTCTCGCCGCTGTGGGCTCGCTCGCCGCGGCAGGCCTGGCCTTCCTCGTGGCCGCATCGGTCACCGCGACCATCCCGGTCATCACGGCCGTCGCCGCGGCGGTGTTCGCCGCGACCGCGTTCCTGGTGGCCTGGGCGGGTTTCGCGACGTTCGGCACTCGTCGGAACAGGCGGCTGGCGGCCGGGTTCAGCGGGGCCACGACCATCCTGGCAGGCGTCCTCGCTGCCCTCACCCTGTTCACCCCAGGCCCGATCGTGCTGGGCGCGGCAGCGCCGCCGGGGGTGCGGTTCTGGGACCTGCCAACCGGTTCACGCATCGCCTACCAGCACGCGCCGGCCACCTCGGGGACGGCGCGGCCCACCCCGGTGATCTTCCTGCACGGCGGGCCGGGCACGCCCGGCGAGGGCATCCCGGCCGCCGGGCGCGCGTTGGCCGCCGACGGCTACGACGTGTACACCTACGACCAGGTCGGTGCGGGGCGGTCCACCCGGCTCGCCGACGTGACGGGGTACACCGTCGCTCGCCAGGTCGCCGACCTGGACGCGATCCGCGCGGCCATCGGCGCCGACCGGGTCGTCCTCATCGGACAGTCCTGGGGCGGATCGCTTGCGGCGCAGTACCTGGCCGCCCACGCGGACCGGGTGGCGAAGGCGATCATCACCTCGCCCGGCCCGATTTGGCGGGGTGACATCGTCACCGACGCCGACGAAGGCTCCCCGTGGACCGAGGCGCCGGACCTCACGCCGCGCGCACTGGCGATGTTCCTGCTGACCGAGAACAACCCCCGTGCCGCGCACGCGCTGGTGCCCGACGCCGAGGCGGACAGCTGGCTGCACGAACTCGCGCTCACCGGAAGGGACTCGGCAGGCTGCCCCGGCACACCCTCGTCGCCCGCACACGGCAACATGCAGGGCTTCTACGTCAACCAGGTCACCAACGCCGACTTCGCCCACATCCCCGATCCGCGCCCGGCGCTGCGCCGGGTCACCGTGCCCGCACTCGTCCTGCGCGGCGAGTGCGACTTCGTGAAGTGGCAGATCACCCGCGACTACCGGCGGACGCTGCCCAACTCGACCCTGGTGTACGTGCACGGCGCGGGCCACGCCCTCGCGGCGGGCCAACCCGACACGTACCTCGCCCTGGTCCAGGCATTCCTGTCCGACAGGCCACTCCCGCTGCCGGACTACTCCTCGGACGAGCCCCCACGCTGACCCGCACGGGTAGTGATCGCGTGGCGGCTTTGGACGCGGTTGGCGAACCAGGTCGTCCAAACGGACAGGACTCCGATGACGACCAGCAGCAGCACCACCGACAGGCCGGCCATCAGGTCGGCGGGGAGGAGGTAGACCAGCGGGACGCGCAGGATCGATTCCAGCAGCAGTCCGACACCCCACACCGCGGTCATCAGGACGAACGCGCGCCGGAAGGGCGGCACACTTCCGCAGAGGCGGTCGATCTCGGCCCGCTTGGCGTGGTTCGATCCGGCCCGGACCGCCACGAGCACCAGCGGGCTCCGACTGGCGCAACTGGCGAGCAGGACCAGCGCGGCCGCCGCTGTGCCGAAGGATTCCTTGACCAGGATGAACCGAGCGTCGCCGGTGACCACCGACAGGACGAGCCCGATGCACAACACCGCTGCGAGCACGGCAGCGAACCCGTCGAACGACCGTGTCCGCGCGGCGACCCAGATCATCCGTGCCGCGGCCAGGACCGTGCCTGCCAGCAGTGCGACCTGCTCGCTCTGCCCCACCGCCCGCAGGAGGTAGTAGGTCGCCAGCGGCAGGCCGGCGTCCCACAGCAGCAGCCCGAGGAGAGGGCTGCTCGACGACTTCTCCTTCTCTGCCACGCCCTCACCCCGATCGCTCGACCTCGTCCAAGAACCTCAGCACCCTGGCGTTGACGTCGTCAGCGGACTCGCCCGCGATGGCGTGGGTAGCCGAGGACCACAGTTCCGCCCGTACATCCGGGATCGTGGCGCGGGCACGGGCGACGGCGCGTTCCGCGTGGTGCATGACACTGCGGCCGGCGATCAGCGCGAGCACCGGTACGGGGATCGACCGCAGTTGCGAGTCGGTGAACACCGTCGGAGTGGGCAGCGCGATCCGGTAGGTGCGCATGCCTTGGTCGATGACGGTCGCGACCGGGTCGTCGGTGTCGATCTTGGCGTCGGCGGAGACCCAGCGCAGGAACGACTTGCGGGCGCGGTCGCGGATGCCGGGCACCAACGTCAGCGCCGTCCGCACCAGCAACGGGATCGGGAACCGGGCGAAGGTCTGCACCGGGTCGATCAACGTCAGCGAGGCCAGGCGTTTCGGGTGGCGAACGGCGAGGTTGGCGGCGAGCCACCCGCCGAAGGAGTAGCCGACCAGGTGTGCGGCGGGCAGTTGCAGGGTGCCCAGGACGGTGTCCAGCCAGGCGGCTTGGTCGGCGCCGTCGCTGATCGGGGCGGTCTGCTCGCTGCGCCCCGGCTCGCCGATCAGGTCCAGTGCGTACACCGGGCCGTGTGCGACGAGCGTGGCGAGGTTCGGTTCCCACATCACGACGGTGCCCGTCCGACCGGGCAACAGCACCATCGGCGTTGCCGCCCGGTCGTTGCCTGCGCGGTCGAACCGGTAGACCCTGGCAGTGCCGAAGTCGGTCGGGACGTCCCAGTGCCCGACCGGTTCAGGCAGCGCGGCGAGGCCCCGGTCGTAGACCACGTCGAACTCGGCTCGTGCCTGCTGGGAGGTGAACCCGCCCAGTGTCATCGGACCTCCTCCTGCCCAGTTGACGATACGATCGAATCGTAAAACACACGAGGAAGCTTGACAATCCGATCGTATCGCGAAAGGAGGAGTGGATGCCGAAGGTCGTCGACCAGGACGAACGGCGACGCCTCATCGCCGAGGCCGTTCGACGTATCGCTGCCGACCGGGGTTTGGAGGCGGTGAGCCTGGGTGAGGTCGCGGCCGAGGCGGGCATCTCGAAAGGGTTGGTGCAGCACTACTTCTCCAGCAAGGACGAGATGTTGCGCTATGCCACCACGACCCTGCGGGGGCAGGTGGAGGAGCAGTTGCCCGCCGATCTCGGCGAGGCGGGTCTGCGCGCGACGGTGCTGGCGCTGCTGCCGGTCGACGAGAAGAGGCGCAGCGATGCCCTGGTGGCGAACGCGTTCCTGATGCGCGCGCTCAAGGACCCTGAGATCGCCGAGCGGTTCCGGGCCGGTCATGCCCAACTGCGGGCGATGATCGCCGCGCTGATCGTGGGGAGCCAGGCCGCGGGCGACGTGTCCATGGACCTGGACCCGACGACGGAGGCGGACCTGGTGCTGGCCCTGGTCAGCGGCCTGGCCGACGCGGTGCTGCTCGGCTATCGCACCCCGGATGAGGCCGCGCACCTCGTCGACCTCCACCTGGCTCGCCTGGCTCCCCGTCCATGACGCGGGCGCTCACACCCTTTTGGCGATATGATCGTATAGTTAAAAGTCACGGGAGGGAGAACAGACGTGGGACGGGTCGAACAGGTCAACTACCTCAGCGCAGGCGTGCGGTGTGCGGCAGACCTCTACCTGCCGGACGTCGCCGATGACGGGCCGGTGCCGGGGATCGTCTGCGGCGAGAGCGGTGTCAAGGTCAAGGAGATGATCGCGCCGGTCGCCAACTACCTGGTGGACGCGGGATTCGCCGTCATGGCGATCGACTACCGCAGCGTCGGGGCCAGCGAGGGCAGGCCGCGCGGTCAACTGTTCCCGGAGCAGCAGGTGGACGACGTGCGCAGCGCGGTGTCGTACCTGCGGACCCGGCACGAGGTCGACCCGGAGCGGATCGGGCTGTGGGGCAACAGCGTCGCCGGGCCGGTCATGGTCCAGGCAGCGGTGCTGGACCGGCGGGTCCGCTGCGTCGTCGCGCAGAGCCCGTCGTTGTTCGACGGCTGGCGTGCCACCGAGAAGATCGCGGGCAGCCTGCACTTCTCCGCGTTGCGCGCCATGCTGGAACAGGACCGGGAACGGCGTGACGAGACCGGCGAAGGAGCCTCGATCCCGTGGCTGCGGTTCGGCGACGCGGGCGACCAGGTCAGCCAGAGCTACCTGGACCTCGGCGAGAGCTATCCGACGTTCCGCAACGAGATCGTGCTGGAGTCACAGGAGTACCTGCTGCGCTGGGCACCGGTGCACTTCATCGACAGGCTCGCCCCGACGCCGTTGCTGATCGTCGCCAACGGCGGTTCCGATCCTTACCACGAGCTGGACGAGACTCAGGCCGCCTACGCGCGGGCAGGTGAGCCCAAGCGGCTGGACATCCTGCCGTTCGACGCGATGGGCTTCTACTCCGAACCCGGCACCGGCGAGGCGACGAGCCGGGCGATCGGGTGGTTCGACGAGCACCTGCGCCGGGCGACGTTGCCAACCAGGTCCGCCCCTGCCGGAGCGGAAGCGAGCACCTGAGCCCCGGATTGCCCGAGGAACAGCGAACGACGCTCACCCGCTCGCACGCCACACGCAGTCCGGACTACGCGAGCCTGGTCGTGCTCCTCGGGCCTCGGTCTGGGCCTGGGGTTCAACGCCCTCGTGCACACCCTGACCCAGGCGAGCCCCGATGCCTGGGCCGCCGACATCAGCGCACTGCTCAACACCTCGACGGAGGTGGCGGCCGCCCCCTGGGCATCGCCGCGTTCGGTGGCCTGTACTTCCTGCTGGCGACGGGCCACGCGGCGGTGCGGTCCGGAGGAGCACTGGCCACGGTCGCCTTCGCGCTCGGCACCACCGCGTTGGGCGCCGCCACAGCTGCCCACCTGGCCGCGCGAATCCCGAGTCGCCCGGTGCACAGGTGAACCGGCCGTGCCGGTGGTGGCGTCGGACGGACGGTGGGGGTAATTCGTCCGT
>JBDSAJ010000393.1:0-5220 GCA_039922235.1 Umezawaea sp. | reverse complement strand
CCAGCCCATGTTGTACAGGTCGACCTCGCCGCGGGTGGCGTCGAGGAACCAGACCTTGTTCACCACGTCCTCGAGCAGCTCCACGTCGTGGCTGATCACGACGAGACCGCCCTCGTGCGACTTGAGGAAGCCGCGGAGCCACGCGATCGAGTCGGCGTCGAGGTGGTTCGTCGGCTCGTCGATCAGCAGGATCGTGCTGGACTTCGCGCCCACACCGGCCTCGGAGGCGGCGAACAGGATGCGCGCCAGTTCGACGCGGCGGCGCTGGCCGCCGGACAGCGTGCTCAGCGGCTGCGCCAGGATCCGGTCCGCCAGGCCGAGGTTCGCGCAGATGCGCGCGGCTTCGCTCTCCGCGGCGTACCCGCCGAGCGAGGAGAAGCGGTCCTCCAGCTTGCCGTAGCGGTTGACGGCCTTGTCCAACTCCTTGGGGTCGACCAGTTCCGCCATCGCGGACTGCGTCTTCTCCATGTCCCGCAGGATCTGGTCCAGCCCGCGGGCGGACAGCACGCGGTCCTTCGCGATCACCGACAGGTCACCCTCGCGCGGGTCCTGCGGCAGATAACCGAGTTCACCGGTGCGGCGCACGTCGCCGCCGTAGGGCAAGCCCTCGCCCGCCAGCACGCGCAGCGACGTCGTCTTGCCCGCGCCGTTGCGGCCGACGAGGCCGATCCGGTCGCCGGGCTGGACGCGGAGGTTGGCTTCCGAGAGGAGGATGCGCGAACCCGCGCGCAACTCGATGTTGGTAGCCGTGATCACAGCAAAACTCCTGGTGAAGTGGTCATGCGGAAAAGAGGGGTCGGCGGAGGAACACGCGCTGGACCTACTCGATCAGGATGACCACGCCACCAGTCTACGGGCTGCGCGCGACCGGATTGGCCAGATGTGGGCACCGGCATACATTCATCCGCATGACGGAGACGTTCACAGGCAGGACCGCGCTGGTCACGGGCGCGAGCCGGGGAATCGGTTTTGGCATCGCACACGAACTGCTGACGCTCGGCGCGTCGGTGGCGATCACCGGGCGCAAGCCCGACTCGATCGCCGAGGCCGGGCGGAAACTGGTCGAGGAGACCGGTGTCGCGGAGGACCGCGTGCTCGCGCTCGCGAGCAACTCGGGCAGCGACGACGACCGCGCGTCGGCCGTCAAGGCGGTCGTCGAGCGGTTCGGCCGGATCGACGTGCTGGTCAACAACACCGGCATCAACCCGGTCTTCGGCCCGCTGATGGACGCCGACCTCGGCGCCGTGCGGAAGATCTTCGACGTGAACGTGGTGGCGGCACTGGGTTTCACCCAGCTCGCGTGGAAGGCGTGGATGGCCGAGCACGGCGGCGCGGTGGTGAACATCGCGTCGGTGGGCGGGATCCGGTCCACCGGGGCCATCGCCGCGTACGGCGCCAGCAAGGCCGCGCTGATCCGGCTGACCGAGGAACTGGCGTGGGAGCTCGGTCCGAAGGTCCGGGTCAACGCCGTCGCGCCCGCCGTGGTGAAGACCAAGTTCGCCGAGGCCCTCTACACCGGCCGCGAGGAAGAGGCCGCCCAGCAGTACCCCTTGAAGCGCCTGGGCACCCCCGAGGACGTGGCCCGCCTGGTCGCCTTCCTCGCCTCCGACGCCGCCGCGTGGATCACCGGCGAAACCGTCCGGGTCGACGGCGGCCTGCTGGCCACCGGCTGACCCCGTGTCGAACACCCAGACACCCCCCAACGCGCAGCGTTGGGGTCTCTAGACGTGCCCACCCCGCGAGTCCCTCACTCGGGCACCCCGAACGTGACATTCAGGGTGCCCGAGTGAGGGACACGGGGTGTCTGACCGAGGGACTCGCGCACCAAGCCCCCGCGAGTCCCTCACTCGGACACCGTGTGTCCCGCGTTCGGACACCGCGAAACCCACGTTCGGACACGAATGGGGGTGCGTGGGTGTTCGACACGGCCTGCGCGAGTGGTCGACTCGCGGTGTCAGAGGGTGGCGTGCAGGGAGGAGAGGCGCCAGTTGCCGGGGTCGGGGGCGCGGTCCGCGGACACGATGGCGAGGGCGGGGAAACGGCGCAGCAGGGCCGAGAGCGCCACCTCGGTCTGCACCCTCGCGAGCGAGGCGCCCAGGCAGAAGTGCTGGCCGTGGCCGAAGCCGAGGTGCGCCGCACCGGACGTCCGGGTGATGTCCAGCTCGTCGGGCGCGGTGAACGCGCGGGGGTCGCGGTTGGCGGCCGCGACGACGGCGGTGACCGCCTCCCCCTTGTGCACCAGCGTGCCGAACAGCTCGACGTCCTCGGTGGCGTAGCGCGGGATCGTCAGCAGGGTGGAGCCGCACCAGCGGATCAGCTCCTCCACGGCACGGGGCATGAGGGAGTCGTCGGCCCGCAGCCTCGCCAGCTGGTCCGGGTGGTCGTGCAGCGCGTGCACGGCGTTCGGGATCAGGTTCGCGGGCGTCTGGCCCGCCAGCACGAGCTGCCACACCAGCGTGACGAGTTCGGCCTCCCCCAACCGGTCGCCGTCCTCGTCGCGCACCCGGATCAGGTCGGCCAGCAGGTCGCCGTCGGGTGCGGCACGGCGGCCGGCGACAGCGGCCTCGGCGCCCGCCATCACCTCGGGGATGGCGTCGATGAACCCCTGCCCGTAGCCCGCCGCGATGTGCGCCGCGTGCTCGCGCCACTTCGGCCGGTACTCGGTGGGGATGCCGACCAGCTCGCAGATCGCGTCGATGGGCACCAGCCACGCGAAGTGGCGCAGCAGGTCGACCGACCCGTCCTCGACGTGCGACGGCAGCTCGTCGAGCAGCCCTTCGACGATCGGCTCGACGCGTGAGCGGAAGTCCGCGGCCCGGCGGGCGGTGAACGCGGGCGACACCAGCCTGCGCAACCGCGCGTGCTCCGGGCCGTTCATCTCGGACATGGTCCGCATGTACTTCAGGCAGTGCTCGGGGATGCCCGGCGGGCGGATGAAGCTGTCCGCGTTGATCTCGAACCTCGGGTCGCCGAGCATGGCGCGGGCGTCGGCGTGCCGGGTCAGCCCCCACAGCGGGTTCATGCCGGGGATGACGATCCTGGCCAGCGGTGCGATCTCCCGCGCGTCCCCGTACGAGGTGAACGGGTCTCGCACGACGTCGGGGTCGCTGAGGTTGATCTCGGGGGTGGTGGTCATGGGCTCTCCCGGTGTGACGACGTCGATTTCAGATGATCGTATCATCCGAATGATGTCATCATCTTGAACCGGGTCATGCGGGAGCCATCCCGGAGTGCCGCCGCGCCTACCCGGCGCTGGTCGTCATCACGGTGGTGGACGGAGTGCCCGTCGCCATGGGCTCGATGTTCGTGGTCGGCACACCGGGCACGGACGTAGCGACCGGTCGAGAGGTGGACGGGACGTACGAGGAGGGCGAGGTGGTGGTGGACGTCGGCGGCGGTTCGGACGTCGAGGACTCGACCGGCGGCAGGACGGCGGGCGATGTGGAGGGCGTGGTCTCGACGGACTTCGGCGTCGACGCGCTGGTCGTCGGCCTGGCGGGCTCGATGGGGTCGGTGGGCGCGGCACCGGGCTTGAGCGTCAGCACCAGCACCGCGGCGGCCGCGACCACGGTCGTTCCGACTCCGCTGCCGACGACGGCCATCGTGCGCCGCCGCTTCCGCACCGCCTCGCCGCCGCGGATGACGTCGTCCGCCGTGAGCGCCCGCACCGGCATCGGGGCCGCGCGCAACTGCTCGAAGGTGTTCTTCAGGTCGTCCTCACGCACGGCGAGACACCTCCTGCCACAGGTCGGCGTACTGGGGTCCGAGGCGTTGGCGGAGGGTCGCCACGCCGCGGGCGCTCTGGCTCTTGACCGTGCCCGTCGTGCACCCGAGCGCCGAGGCGGTCTCCTCGACGCTCAGGTCGTGCCAGAACCGCAGCACCAGCACGGCGCGCTGCCGGGCACCGAGGACCGACATCGCCTGCCACACGACGAGTCGGTCCTCGATGTGCTCGCCGCCGGAGGGCATCTCCGGCGGTGAGTCCGTCAGCTTCTCGCGCCGCCACCTCATCCGCCTGCGTTCGCCGATGAACGTGCGCACCACGATCTTGCGGGTGTAGGCCGTCAAGCCGTCCCGCTTGGCCAGCTTGGGCCCAGCCAGGTACAGCTTCAAGAAGGCGGCCTGCACCACGTCCTCGGCCTCGTGCCAGTTGCCGCACAGCAGGTATGCCGTGAAGCGCATCGAATCGGCGGTGAGGTCGAAGTGCCGGGTGAACTCGGCGTTCCAGGTCGGGTCGGTCACGCGCGTGGTGTTCTCCCGCTCAGCGCTTGGTGGTGGTCGGAGCCGTGGTCGCCGGGTACGACTGCGTCGGGGTGACCTCGACCGTGGTGGTGGACGTTACCGGCGGATGCGACTGGCCCGGACTCGTGGTCACCGAGGGCGCCGGCCAGATCGTGGTCGGGGGCGTCGCCGGCATCGACGTCGGCTCCGGCCAGCCGGGGCTCGTGGACACCGTGGGCTCCGGCCAGACCGTCGTCGGCACCGGCTGGGTGGATGTCGGCTGCGGCGCGCCGGGGCTCGTCGTCACCGACATCGACGGCGCGGACGTCGTCGGCACCGGCCGAGTGGATGACGTGGGCTTGGGCGCCTCGTCACCGCCGCCGGAGGCCAGCGCGATCGTGGGAACGGCGATGCCCAGCCCGCCGAGCACCACGGCACCGGCTACCACAACGAGTCGTTTGCGCACTTGTGCTCCTAGGGTTCGCGGGCGGCGCGTTCGCCGCCCTCACCCCTATCCATGCGATGGGCCGTCGCATGGGTTGCACCGAATTTTCCGGCCCTGCCCACCAGTCGCGGACAGGGCCGGAAAACCCGCGTCCTACTGCTCCGCGCCCGTCGGGACCGCGATGCTGCCGGGCGACCCGAGCGCCCCGGAGTCGCTGAGCGTCACGGTCTCGGCGAACGATCCCGCGGACGACTGTTGGGCGGCCATCGCCGGGGAGGCGAGGGCAAGGGTGCCGAAGACCACCGCTCCGGCGACCAGCACGAGTTTCTTGTGCACCAGCACTCCTCTGTTGTGGACAGGCGCCACGGCGGCACCCGTCAAGATCAGCAAACCGCGTCAGCCCGTCTCAGGTGGTTGAACCACGATTTCCACCGCGCGTGCCCGCTCGGCTGCCTCGTCGAGCACCGCACGGCGCGGTTCGGCGACGTCGAGTACCCGCGACCCCGCCTTCGCGAACACGCCCGCGAGCCGCCGGTCGGCCCGCAGCACGTCGA
>JBDSAJ010000392.1:0-5038 GCA_039922235.1 Umezawaea sp. | reverse complement strand
ACGCCCACGGTTGGCTCAACCCCGCCATGCTGGCGTGGCGTTCGGTGGCCGCGAGGGCCCCGCGCGCGTGCGGTGACGTCGAAGGTGCCGCTCGGCTGTGCGCCGAGGAACTCACCCACGCTCGTGCCTGGGTGGTGCCGAGCGTGCTCGGCCGGGCGCACCTGGGCCGCGCGGCGCCTGCGGTGACCCCGGCGACCTCCAGGAGGCCGTGCGGCTGCTGCGGGGGCACCGAGGAGGTTGGCGTACGCGACCGCGCTGCTCGACCTCGCGGAGGTCACCGAGGCGCCGGCCTCGGTGCCGCCGGTGCGCGAGGCCGCCGAGATCGCGGTGCGTGGACGGATTGGCTCGCTGCTCGGCCGTGCGCGCGGGCTCGGCTGGGTTCCCGGCGGATGAGAGGGATGGTGCGCGAAGCCATGGTGCTCGAACGGGACGGCGAGCTGGACGTGGTCGGCCGGGTACTGCGCCGTGTGGCGGCTGGCGCGGGTGGCGTGATCGTAGTGATGGGTCCGCTGGGCAACGGGAAAACCGCGCTGCTGCGGACGTTTGGCGCGCAAGCACGATGCGGGTGCTGGGCATGCTCAGCGGAGAACGGGGCGGTGCGGCGCTGACCCGCCGGGCCATTGAGGTGCTGGAGGGCTCCGGACCAGGCCTGGAGCTGGCGATCACGCTGCGGCAGTGCGCGGAGATGTCGGACAGCGAGGACCTCTGGCGGCGGGGCGTCCGCGCCCGTGGCAGTCAGGTTGACGCCGTCAGAGCGCAGGGTGGGCGCTGCTCGCGGTGGCGGGCCAGTCGAACCAGGAGATTGCCGAGTCGCTCGCGGTGACGTTGCGCGCGGTGGAGAAACACCTCACCAACACCTACCGCAAGCTCGGGGGTGCAGCGGCGCGCGGAGCTGACGGGCGCGTTGCACGAGATCGGTGCGGCGCTGACCTGACCGTGGACCGCGGCTGGGTGCTCAGCGCGAACAGCAACGACCACCGCCTGCCCGACAGAGGTCCACGACGCCCGCCGTTGAGCCACCGGTCCGGTTCAGCGCACGGCGTCCAACTGCTCGCGGTGCTCCTTGGTTCGAGCCTGGACGTAGGTCGCGCGCACCTCGTCCGGCTCGTTGGCGAGCACCTGGTTCATCCGTTCGAGAATGTATCGCTTGAGGTTGATGGGCTCCATGAACACCTCGGTGATCCGCTTCGACGAGCTGGCCGAACAACTCGTCTACGTGAGCGGGGACAACGCCGCGCTGGAGCTTGTCGAGGAGATCGCCGCGAAGTTCGCCCCGGTGGACACGGCGGTCCTGTTCCTCGGTGGCGCACGCTTCGCCCAGTTCTTCGGCGGCAGCACGATCACCTTGAACAGCGCGCAGGGCCCCGAGGCCGTAAAGATCCTCGGTGCCCGCCCACTTCGACAGCTGGGCCCCTTTTCCAGGAAGGCCGTGCGGTGATCGAGGCCGCGTTCGCCGAAGCGGGACTGACCGGCCGGCTCGACTTCGGCCGGTATGCGACCGGGACCGGCGGCGGCACGCCGAGATCGCCGCGCCGCCACTCGGTGGTACCGCCGAACAGGTCGAGCCCTTGTCCACAGTGGACAAGGGCTCGACCTGTTGGTCTGGAATGGATGAAGTGCGGGGGATGGTGGCCCCGCAGCGTCGAACACCCCGGCCGCGACCGTGCAGCTGATTCCGGCGACGACGGTCGGTGCGACGAACGTGGCGATCACGCGAGCACGTGTGGACAACGCGAGTTCTCCAGTGAGTGGGTGTCCCGCGGTCGAACAGCGCGCTCAGGCAGCGCGAGACAGCCGGGTCGACCCGCGGCGCGGGAGCGCCTGGCCTGAATCGTGGCCAAGCTCCACCGCGCCGCTGCTGACAAGTGCGAGTGGAAAAGCAGTGAAGGGCCTGGGAAGAAACCCCAGGCCCTTCACCACACATCCGGCCGCCGACTTGCCGTCATGCCACGGCATTCTCGTTCGGTTCCACACCCTCGGCCCAGTCAGCGGACCTGGAACGTGACGCGGTTGCCGCTCTCCGTCCGCTTTCCGGAGAAGGCCCAGTTCCGAAAACCGCCGTCGCCCTTGCGGACGAAGTGGCCCGGGCCGTCGAACACCACCCAGTGGTACATGGTCTTGTCGGCGAAGGGTTCCTTGCACGGCCTGGCCCTCGCCTCACCCTGGGCCACAATGCCGGTGAACTGACTGTCGGCCTGAGCCCGCTCCCGCCACACCATGATGTTGTGCTTGTCGTTGGTGTCCCAGCTCTGGAGCTCGGCCACCTTCTTGTCGAGATGACAGGCGTCGATGTCCGCCGTCGTGGCGGCTGAGACGAGCGGGGCGGCCAAGCCGATCCCGGCGGTGAGGGCGGCCGCGGTGGCGGCTCCGGCGATGATGCGGTGCATGGTCTTCATGGCGCGTTGTCCTCCTCGTGCGCTCGGGTCAGGGCTTGCGGAACTTGACAGTGTTGCCGGTGCGCTCGAACCAGCCCCTGTAGCCCCAGTTCTCCCAGCCGCCGTCACCCTGGTTGGTGAACTCGCCGGACTCGGCGATCCATAGTCCGTATCGGACGTTCCTGAACTCGATGTTGGCGTACAGCCGCTTGCCGTTGAGGTTTTGCTGGTGTTTCTGGGAGAGGTTCATGATGATGACGTTGAACCGCCCACCGCTCTTCTCGAAGGCGGCGTCCACCGCCCGCTGCACGAACTCGCTCCTGTGTCGTGTCCTGATCGCGGTGATGGCGCTGGCGACCCCGACCCCGTTGGCCCCGTCGTCGAGGTGGACGCTGACCTTGGGCACGTGCTCGGCCTGAACCGCCATGGTTGACGCGGTGTCGGTGGTCCCCGCCTGTGCGGGCGGTGCCACGGCGCCGAGTAGAGGCAGCGCGACCAGTGGCAGGGCGGCGAGCATGGTCTTGATCTTCATGGCAGTGTGCTCCTTCACGGTTGACGGAAAGTGACGCGGGCACCATCGCGGTCGAACCAGCCCTTGAAGCCCCAGTTCTGCGCGCCGCCGTCGCTGTTGTTGACGATCTGGCCGGAACCGAAGACGACGACCCGGAAGGCCGGGTACCCGTCGGCGCTGATCTTGGCGTCGTAGACGAGGTTGGTCCAGCTGGCGGTGTACTGGTGACGGAACTTGATGACCAGGACGTTGTAGCGCTGCCCCGCCTCGTAGAAGGCGCCATTCACAATGGACCGGATGTAGCCTTCGCGGTTCTCGTGCCGGTCGACCGCAGTGGTGACGATCCTGGTGATCTGCGTGGTGAGCGTGAGCGCGGTCGTGCTGGCCTCGACCTTGACGCCCTTCGCCGCGCTGGTGGCCACTGACTCGGTCGCCGCCGGCGCGGCCACCGCCGTGGTGGCGGGCAGGAGCAGCCCGCAGACAGCCGTGGCGCCGATCAGCACCGCGGTCAGCTGCTTGCGAATAGAAAGCATCTCGACCTCCTTTGTATCGCCTTTCCCAGCTGCTTTGCTGGGGGATTTCGACGGTCGCGCCGTCAGAACAAACTGTGCATCATCCGGTGGTGGCGGACTAGTCGCGGACTTCGCTATTCGTTGATTTATGAGGTTTTTCCGCGACAACGCAGCAGGCAACGGTCAGGGCATCCTTCGCAACGCTAAGAGCCTCACGGCGACGTCCGGTAGCTGGCTACCTTTCCGCAGGTAGGAGCGTCTTCGGCGACCCCGTGATTCGCCGGTAGCCGGGTGTGGTTCGGCGGACAAATGCCCTAGCTGTCGCGTGCGGCAGGCCGCTGCCAAGCAATGAGCTATTCCGCGTAACGCCTGGTAGCGCTGTGTGGTCGTCGTGGATTCGGCGCGGCACCTCAGGCGCGGCGGAGACGAAAGACGCGGAACTCCCGCTATGAAGGTGGTCCTACCAAAGATCATCTTCACAAGGAGTTCCGCGCGGGATGAGTGTTGCATACGAGGCTGTGCTGGACGTGTCGGAGGGCAGCGTCCTGTACTACATTCCGAGATCACGCGGAAGCGGGTCACCTCGTCGGCGATAGTGGCTGATCAGGGCTCTGGTCAGGTGGACCTGGCGCCAAAGGGTACGGGCGATCGCAGCGACCACGTCGACAGCGCGGACCAGCACGGCCGCGGCCAGCAGCCCCCGGATCGCCGCGATCGACAACGGCAGCACAACCAGCCTCAGCCGGCCGTCTCGCTCTCGTCGAGCGGCGCTTCTTTTCCCTGGCGCGCACACGTGACCGTGAGGAAAGCCTGTGCCAGCATGCACATCGTCACGTGCCGATACCACGGAGTCCACTTGCGAACCTGGTAGGCATCCATCCCGAGCTGGTCCTTGCCGATCTTGTTGTCCTCCTCGATCTTCCACCGCAACCCGGCCGCCCGGACCATCGCCGTCGTCGTCGTGGACACCGGCGCGTGGACCAGGAAGAACTCGATGTCGTAGGACGACGGCCGATCCTTGTGTTTCCTCATCTCCTTGGACCGGCGGATCAGCAGGGTGTGGCCGAACCCGGCGGCGGGAGGCTGCTCCTTCACCGTCACCGCGTGCGCTGACCAGTCGTACAGCCGGGCTCCTTTGCTGCCCGCACCCGCCGTGCGGCGCTCCCACCGATGCACCCCCGACCGCAGAATGTCTTTGCAAGACAACGCTTCCCCTCGTACGCCGACCAACGGCAGGTCCACCGGGACCGCCATCGCATACGCGATGCCGCCGTCATGGCAGAACGCACGCAACTCGGGGTCACGGCCGTAGCCGGAGTCCGCGGCGAACCACCCGAACGGCACCCCCGCAGCCACCACACGCGCCAGCATCCTCCGCACCAGCGCGGGTTTCGTCTCGAACTCCCGATCCACCGGGACCCCCGCCGCCCGACACCGCACCGGATCGGAAGTCCACGCCTTGGGTAAGTACAACTCCCGGTCCACGAACGCGTGCCCCGCCTCGGTCGCATACGTCAGCATCGGCATGACCGCTGGGTCGGCCGCGCGGCGAGGTGCCCGTTGTCGGGTCCTGTTCCGCGCGGCCTCCCGCCGAACCGGACGTGCCCCGTTAAGGGCATCCGGCTCTCCAGTGACTACTG
>JBDSAJ010000391.1:0-4224 GCA_039922235.1 Umezawaea sp. | reverse complement strand
GCGAAGAAGGCCAGCATCTACGACCCGTCCACCAACGCGTGGACCAGCGCGCCGGACATGACCATCGCCCGCGGCTACCAGGGCCAGACGACGCTGTCCACCGGTGAGGTGTTCACCGTCGGCGGTTCCTGGAGCGGAGGAAAGGGCGGCAAGTCGGGAGAGGTGTACTCCCCGACGGGCAACCGGTGGCGGGCGCTGCCGGGTGTGCGGCCCGAGCCGTTCCAGACCGCCGATCCGCAGGGCGCCTTCCGCGCGGACAACCACGCCTGGCTATTCGCCGTCGGCGGTGGCCGGGTGTTCCACGCGGGACCGAGCGCGAAGATGCACTGGGTCGACACGACGGGTCAGGGGAAGGTCACCGACGCTGGCGGGCGCGGGGACAGCGCGGACGCGATGAACGGCAACGCGGTGATGTACGACGTCGGCAGGATCCTCACCGTCGGTGGGGCGACGGCGTACCAGGACGTCGACGCCACCAGTCGGGCGTACGCGGTGGACATCACCGGGACCACCCCGAAGGTGGTCCGGGTCGGCGACATGGCGGCGGCGCGGGCGTTCTCGAACAGCGTCGTGCTGCCCGACGGGTCGGTGGTGGTGCTCGGCGGCCAGGGCCGTCCGGTGCCGTTCAGCGATCAGACCGCTGTGCTGGCACCAGAACTGTGGAACCCGGCCACCGGTCGGTTCACCCGGCTCGCCCCGATGTCCACTCCCCGCAACTACCACAGCGTGGCCAACCTGCTGCCGGACGGAACGGTCTTCTCCGGCGGCGGTGGGCTGTGCGGCAACTGCGCCACCAACCACCCGGACGGGCAGGTCCTCGTCCCGCCGTACCTCCTCAACCCGGACGGCACCCGGAAACCGCGGCCGGCGATCACCACCGCGCCGACGGCGGCGGCACACGGGGCGACGATCAGCGTCGGCACCGACCGCGCGGTGACCGGTTTCGCGCTGGTGCGGACCAGTTCGGTGACCCACTCGGTCGACAACGACCAGCGACGGATCCCGCTGGTCCCGGTGTCGGTGTCGTCGAAGTCGTACCGGGCCACCATTCCCACCGATCCAGGGATCGCCCCGCCGGGGAACTACCTGCTGTTCGCCCTCGACTCGGCGGGCACACCCAGCGCGTCCACCCCGATCAGGATCGGGTAGCCGACGATCGAGCCCTGCCCGGATCAGTCCGGGCGGGGCTCGGTCACGCGGCGGGCGGTGAACAGCAGCATGCCCGCCGGGGTGCGCAGGTCGACCAGTTCCAGTCCGGCGGCGGTCAACCAGGTGACCAGCTCGGTCGTGCGGAAGGCTCGGACGTTGAACGCCTGCTCGTGCCTGCGCTGGAAGTAGCGGTACGCGGGGCGGTCGGCGCGGCGGAAGGTGAACGCGGTGAACAGCCCTCCGGGGCGCAGGCAGCGACCGACCTCGCGCAGGACCGACCGGGGATCGGGCAGCAGCTGCAACGCGTTCGAGCAGTTGACCGCGCCCAGCGAGCCGTCGGCGAACGGCAGCTGGAGCGCGGTCCCCCGCACCACGCACAGGGCGGGCAGTTCGGAGCGGATCAGGTCGATCATGACGGTGCTGAGGTCGAGGCCGACGACCCTGGAGGCGCCGAGGTGCCGCATGAGGGTGCGGGTCCACCGGCCGGAACCGCACGCGAGGTCGAGCACGAGCCCGTCCGCGGTGTCGAGCGACGCCTTGAGGTAGTCGTCCTCGCCGTCCGGGGTGAGGGCGCGGTCCCAGTTCTCGCCCATGATCTCCAGGAAGGCGTCCCGCGTCGCGGCCTCGTACCTGGTGACGTGCAAGGGGTCCTGCAGGTACAGCGGGCCCAGCCCCGGCTTCATCCTGATCTCCGGGGCGAAGTCCACGTACCCGGCGGCGGACGTGTAGTCGAGGCCGCACTTCGGGCAGTGCAGGCCGTCGGCCGCGGCGGTCAGCGGCTCGTGGCAGGTCGGGCACGCGAAGGCGCCGTGGAACCTCGCGTCGAGCAGATCAAGCACGGTCGCTCCTCGTCACGGCGTTCTCGGCCTTGGCGCCCAGGTACGCCAGCAGTGCCGTCGTCTCGGATTCCCACAGCGCCGCGGTCTCGGGCCCGTCCAGCCGCAGCGTCGCCCGCCAGGCCCGGTCGAGTTCACGCTCGGCCGGGTCGAGGTCCCACACCGTCGGCGACGGCCACACCCGGCCGATCCTCGACGCGTCGGGCGGGTCCAGGCAGCGCAGGAGGCGCAGCCGGTCCACGTCGGGGAGCCCGAGCGGTTCCAGCACCGCCCGAACGGCGTCCGCGTGCGCGGGGAAGTGCGCGAAGTAGTAGGCGAACGCGAGCGCGACGGCGTGCGGGGCATCGGGTCGCACCAGTCGCAGCAGATCGGGAACCGCGTCGTGGACCCGGTGCCGCGCCGGGTCTCCGCCCTCCGCGACGATGCCGAGCAGGACCAGCGCCCTGGCGTGGACGGGGTCCTCCCCCACCCGGCTCACCACCTGGAGCAGCAGGTCCACGACGGTGTCCAGCGGTGCGGGCACCGGGCCCACCACGGCGTCCTCGACGACGCGGTAGCAGCGGGACACCTCGGCCGGATCGCCGGAGACCACCAGTGTCCGGGCGGCGTCGACGACGAGATCCCCCGCACCCCGGAACACGGTCGAGCCCAACGCCGCGGCGGCCGTGACCATCAGCGCCGGATCGGTGTGGGCGTGGTCGTGCGCGTCCGGCGGCCTGTTCGCCGACGCCACCGGGCTGACCTGCTCGAAGAACTCCTCGAACCCGCCGGGCGTGATGATCACCAGGAAGTGCGCCTCGGCGGAGACCACCCGGAAGTGGTGCCCCAGTCCCCTGGGCAGGAACACCGCGTCACCGGTGGCGGCGACACCGGGGACACCGTCGACGACGTACTCCAACTCCCCGTCGATGACGTACAGGGTCTCGTCCTCACGACCGTGCACGTGCGGTGGCGTGGCGTACCCGCGCACGGCCCGCTCCTCGACCACGCCGATCGAGCCGTTGCTGTCACGGCCCGCCATCCTGGTCGTGAGCAGTCCGCCCAGGTGCCACCGCGCCCGTTCGGACAGCGGCTGGGTGCTCTTGGGGAACAACGACATTCGGCCGTGCCTCTCAGATCAGGACCGGGAAAACCGGGCCCGAGGGGCGCCCGGTGGCGAGTGCGATGAACTCGGCGGGCGGCGTGAGGTCGGCCAGCACGTCGACCACGCGCGGCAACGCCTGCTCCGGAACCACCACCGCACCGGGCACGGCAGCCGCGAGGTCGAGCAGGTGCACGGTCGCCTCCAGCACCCGCGTGAGCGCGTAGTCGTTCAGCCGCATGGCGCCCGCGATCGTCACGACCACTCCGGTCGCGGCGGCCCGGACACCGGCCACCGTCGCCGCCGCGAGCCCGCCGAAGTCGCCGACGAGCGTCTCGACGTCCCGTGCGGCCGCCCATTCCCGCGCGTGCGCGGCAACCTGCTCGGCGCCCTTGGCCCCCAAGCCGCGCAAGGCCAGGAAATACGCCGCGGCATCCGGCAGTTCGGCCTCCGACGAGGTCGCCACCAGCCCGGACGTCGTCGTCACGCCGCGAGCGACATGGGCGTACAGCTCGCGCACGGTCCAGTCACCTAGCCCCGACCCCGCCGCCCACTGCTCCGGTGTCAACGCGAGCCCCACGGCGTGCCAGGCACCCCACAGCTGGTCGAGCAGGTCGATGTCCTCCGCACGCCCAACAGAACGCGCTCCCCGGTTCGGTGGCACGGGTTCGAGGCTACCGAACTTGATCAGTCCCCCGTGCCGCACCGCGGCCCCGGTCGGTGGCGCGGCGCTTGAGCGCAGCGTCGAGTTCGGCGAACAGCGCGGTCGGGGCACTTCGTCCGTAGCGGGCGGCGATCACGGGCCACAGGCGGCGGCCCAGGTCCAAGGCGGCCCGCAGCGCGCCGGTCAGCACCTGCGGCGACGCGGCAGAGGTCGCCGCCCTCAGCCCGGCCACCGTGTCCGCCGACAACTCACGCTCGGCACCTCGCGACGGGGTCAACCAGTGCGCCGTGGATTCCTCGGCCAGGCGTGCCATCCACAGGAGGTGCCGCTGGGCGTGCCCGAGTGCGTCCCACGCGCGCAGGTCATCACCTCGCGCCGCCAGGTGATGGGCCAACACCAGCCAGTTGGCGAACGGGTCGCAGTACTCCGCGATGACCTGGGGGCTGTCGACCGGCGGCACGTACCGCTGGGGCAGGCCGCGCAGCACCGGCGCC
>JBDSAJ010000390.1:0-4303 GCA_039922235.1 Umezawaea sp. | reverse complement strand
CGCGGGGAGAAACCGCGCCGCCGCCCCGCGGATGGCCCACCCCAGTGAGCCGACTCCTCGCCGATGGGGCTTTCGCCCGCCCACCGGCCAGGGACGTTCCTGTGTCGCACACCACGTTAAGAGGTCTGGACAATGAGGGTCAATACGGCGAACAGGCCTTGTTCCACCTAGCCCGATCGTGGTGTTTCCGCTGGATTTCAGGCACGTTCCAGTGGGGCTACGGCGAAACCGGCGGAGAAGCGCTGGCACCAGATGACCACGCTCCGGACGCCGTCGAGGTCCGCGTCGGCCGGGATGGCGTAGACCTGGTTGCCCTGGTTCGCCTTGAGCTTGCCGAGGCTGGTGTAGCCGGTGCCGAACGCCGACTCCGCCGAGTCGGAGGCCTGGTCCGACAGGTACACGTAGAGGTCCGGGCCGTCGCTGGTGTCCAGCGCCTCGAACTGCACCGCGTGGCCGCCATCGGCCAGTCGCACGAGCGTCGCCGAGCCGGTGGTCTCGTGCTCCAGTGAGCGGAACGGTCCCGAAGCCAGTGCGGTCGGTCCCTTCGGGGGTGCGGGTGCCGGCGGCGTCGACACCTCGGGTTCGGCGGACGACGGCGCCTGGCCGGTGGTCGACCCGCCAGTGGTCGACGAACCGCCGGTGGTCGCGGGCGCGCTCGCCGACGGCACCAGCAGCGCCTCGTCGGCCGTTCGGGTGGTGACCAGTCGCCACGGCTGGAACAGCGCCAGCGCCACCCCGATCCCCACGACCAGTACCACCGCTACCGCGCTCACCGCTGCCCGCCGGGACATGCCCACCACCCACTCGTCGTCGTCCGTCCATCCTCGACAAATGAGACACCGAGGACGACACCGGAAGTCCCGTTCCGGCCTTACGAAGTTCTGACGTCCGGTCGGCGCGGCAGGTTAGGGTCCCCCGGTGGCTTCACGAACGAGCACGGAGACGACCGTCGGGCAGGTGGTCGTGGGGGCCCTCATGCTCGGCTGCGCCGCCGCGGGTCCCTTCCCCAGCCCGATCCCGCTGCTGTTCCTGATCGCAGCGGTGGGGACGGCCAACGCGTCGTTCGACCTGATGCGCACGTTCGGCTCGGCACTGCTCGGCGGTGTCGCGGTGGCCAGCGTCGGACTGGCCGCGGTGCCGTTCGCCACGTGCTCGAACGACCGGTTCACCGACGTGTTCACCTGTACCGGTGACGCGCCGACGTGGCACATGACCGGTGCGGTGCTGGTGGCAGGCCTCTCCGGGGCGAGCCTGGTGCTGGCGCGGATCGCGGGCACGACGAGCATCGACCGGCGGCTGGCGCGGATCCAGCACGACCTGGACGGGATGCGCGGCAAGCGCTGACCGCGCTGGAGCGGGCCACCGCCGTGCGCGGGTCGGCACATCTTCGCCACTACCGGGCACGCCCCTGGCGGTCGACGGCATTTCACCCGACCGTGTACATGGGACTCGAAGGCGGCCGCCACCGGCCCAGCCGGTGAAGGGAAAGTTCGCCGGCACGCCATTCTTCCCGGTCAGCGCGCCAAGGCGGAAATCGGCGCACTCGGAGAACGGCGGGGGAACCGAGTTCCGGAGTGCTCCCGCAGAGCTGAAATGGCTCGATCAAGTTCCGCCGACGCATTTATCCCGCGTCGAACCACCTGTACTGTCTCGGACGAATCCCATCCACGTGATGTTCTCGTGATACCTCTGAAGGAGATTGCTGTGCGAGTGCTCTGGGCCGCGTGCGGCTCGGCCGTCGCGGCATCGGCGTTGGCAGGTGTGCTGCTGGGCGTGCTCCTCGACGGTTCCGGGAAGCAGTCGAGCGATCCCACGAAGCCCGGCTCCACCTGGATGACCGACATCCCCTCCACCGCCTCCAGACCGTCGTCGGCATCGAGCAGGTCGAACCTGGTGGTTCCGTCCTCGTCCACCACGACGACTACCACCACGACGATCGAGCAGGCCCCCGCCGGCCCTCCGCAGGCGATCACCACTACCGAGGCGGCGGCACCGCCCCCGGCGACGACCACGGTCCCGGCGGTGACGACCACCACGACCAGGGAATGGCCGTGCAGCCCGCTCAACCTGCTGCCGCCGCCCACCTGCGGCCCCTGAGCGGAAGTCGAAACAAGCCCGTCCCCCATCGGCAACAGGAACTCGGCAACCTGGAGCGATGGAGTCCACCGGGAAGACCACACCGCTGACCTGGCGACTGCGCGTCCAGTTGGACGACAGTCCCGGCGCCCTCGCCAGGGTCACCATCCGCCTGGCCGAACGCGACTGCAACGTGCTCGCGCTGACCGTCATCCCGGTGCCCGGCGGTGTGCTGGACGAGATCGTCGTGCAGGTCGCACCGGGTCTGCTGCCCGCCGACCTGGTCGACGCGATCCGCGCCGAGGGCGGGCGGTGCGTCGGCATCACCAACGCCGACGTGCGCGACCTGGTCGACGCGCCGACGGCGGCCCTGCGCGCGGCGGGCAACGCCGTGCGCCACCCCGGCAGCGCGTGCGACGCCCTGCGCGCCGTGCTGGCCGCGGACTCGGTGGTCGTGCTGCCCGCCGGTGCCGAGGGCGACCTGGACGACGAACAGCCCGGCAACCACGCCTGCCTGCTGACCCGTGACGGTTTGGTCGTCGTGGCCCGGCGCGGGTGGTCGCCGTTCACCCAGGTCGAGCTGGCCAGGGCGGCGGCGCTGATCGACCTGCTCAGCGAGTCCGGCACGCCGACCCCGCAACCGACGGCGCTGATCAGCACGGACGGCATGGCACTGGTGCTGCGGCCGGGTGGCGTGACCGACGAGGACGCCGTGGCGGCACTGCACACCCGGTGCTCGATGCGGACCCTGTTCACCCGCTACCACTCCGGGATGCGCACGCTGCCGCGCCGCTGGCTGCACCGCCTGCTCAGCCCGCCGCGGGGCACGACCGTGGTCGCGCAGTGCGCCAACCAGGTGGTGGCGCTCGGCCAGCTGATCCGGACGTCCACTCCGGACAGCGCCGAGGTCTCGCTGCTCGTCGAGGACGCGTGGCAGCACCGCGGGGTGGGCACGGCCCTGCTGTGCGCACTCGCCGACACCGCTCGCGCTGCGGGCTACCGCGAGCTCGTGGCGTGGTGCCTGCCGTCGGAGACCGGCCTGGTGCGCACTGCCGCCCGCGCGGGCCTGGAGACGGCCGTTCGCCGGGAGGACGGGCTGCTCAGGCTGTCCATCACGCCCACGCCCGCACCGCTGCGCAGGCCGACCGCGGCGACGCCCGCCCAAATCGGGGGAACTCGCTGACGGACCGTGTGGGAGCGCTCCCGCGACAGTTCGACCCGGCTAAGCTGAGCCAGTTCGTCGAACGCCGAGGAGTGGTGCCCGTGTCCGTCCAACCGCAGCGCGCGGCGCGACCCACCCTGGAGGACGTCGCCGAGAGGGCGGGCGTGTCGAGGGCCACGGCGTCGCGGGTGCTCAACTCGTCGCCGAGGGTGAGTCCCGAGGCGCACGAAGCGGTGACGGCGGCCGTGGTCGAACTGGGCTACACGCCGAACCACGCGGCCCGCTCGCTGGTCACCCGGCGGACGGACGCGGTGGCGGTGGTGTTCTCCGAGCCGGAGCCCAAGATCTTCGACGACCCCCATTTCGGCCAGTTGATCAGGGCAGCCGCCCGCGCGCTCGCCGCCGCGGACGTGCAGATGGTCCTGATGCTCGTGCACTCCCCCGACGACCAGGCGCGCGCCCAGCGGTTCCTCGCGGGCGGCCACGTCGACGGCGCCCTGCTGTTCGCGCCGCACAAGGGCGACCAGCTGCCGTCCGTCGCCCGGAAGCTCCCGCTGCCGGTCGTCTACGCCGGTCGCCCGTGGGGTTCGCTGCGCGGCCTGCACCTGGTGGACAACGACAACACGGGCGGCGCCGTCCTCGCGACCGAGCACCTGCTGTCGCTGGGGCGCAAGAAGATCGTCAGCGTCACCGGCACGGTGGACGAGTACTCCTCCATCGACCGCGTCGAGGGCTGGCGCACGGCGGTCGGCGCGGACGACGCCGAGACGGCGCTGATGACCGAGAGCGGCAACTTCTCCCGCGACGGCGGCAAGCGGGCCATGGCCGCGCTGCTCGTACGCGTGCCGGACCTGGACGCCGTGTTCGTGGCCAGCGACCTGATGGCGGCAGGCGCGCTCGACGCGCTGCGCGAGGCGGGCAAGCGCGTCCCGGAGGACGTGGCCGTCGTCGGCTTCGACGACCACCCGCTGATCGCCCCGCACACCGAGCCGCCGCTGACGACGATCAAGCAGGACTCGGCCGACCAGGTCGCCCACATGGTGACCCACCTCCTGCGCCTGCTGC
>JBDSAJ010000389.1:0-3424 GCA_039922235.1 Umezawaea sp. | reverse complement strand
AAGTACGCCGTCGACAGCACATCGCGCGGCGTGGTCACGTCGACCTGGAGCCAGTCGCCGTAGGAGTTCCCGGTGCGGTGCCGCCAGCGCAGGTCGGGGTTGTGCCGCCGGACGTGCGCCACCCAGGCGACCATCGCGTCGAAGGACTCCCGCAGCACGCCGAGATCGCCGTAGGTGCGCCACAGGTGCCACGGGATGATCACCCCGGCGTCACCCCAGGCGGGCGCGGCTTCGCGGTCCAGCGCGGCGACCGGGGCCACGTCGCGGAAGGCCCCGTCGGCGTCCTGCCCGTCGCGCACGTCCCGCAACCAGCGGGCGAAGAACGCCGACACGTCGGCGTTGCGGCTGGCGGTCGGGGCGAAGATCTGCGCGTCGGCCAGCCAGCCCAGGCGCTCGTCGCGCTGCGGGCAGTCGGTCGGCACCGCGACGAAGTTGCCCCGCTGTCCCCAGGTGATGTTGGCCTGCAACCGGTTCAGCACCGGGTCGGAGCACTCGAAGTGCCCGGTCCACGGTGTGTCGCTGTGCAGCACGCGGGCCACCACGTCAGTCGCAGACAGTTCGTCGGGGTAGTGGTCGACTTCGACGTACCGGAAGCCGTGGATGGTGAACTTCGGCTCGAAGACCTCGGTCTCCCCGCCGCCCGCGAGGTAGACGTCGGTGGCCTTGGCACGGCGCAGGTTGTCCACGTACAGCTCGTCGCCGTCGAGGACTTCCGCGTGCCGCAGGACGATCCGCCGTCCCGCGGCGGCGCCGCGCACCGTCAGCCGGACCCGGCCGACCAGGTTCTGCCCGAAGTCGACGATGAACCGGCCGGAACCCCTGTGCTGGACGGCGATCGCGGGCAGGTCGCGGATGACCCGGACCGGGTCGTCGGGCTCGGCGACCAGTGGTCCCGGATCGGTGTCGACCACGGCCGCTGGCCGGAACCCCGGCACGGCACCCGGTTCGTCCCAAGTGGACAAGTGGTGGCGGGCGTCGACGTGCTCGCCCATCAGCAGGTCGGAGAAGCGGATGGCGCCGGGCTGTTCGGTCCAGTGGTCGTCGGTGGCCACCACCTGCCGGGACCCGTCGGCGAAGTCGACCGCCAGCTGGGCCAGGAAGGCGGGCTGGTCGCCGTAGTGCCGCGCGGCACGCCGTTCGTCGAAGCCGATGAACCCGCTCCACCAGCCGTCGGCGACGATGGCGCCGAGCACGTTGTTCCCCTGGCGCACCACCGAGGTGACGTCGTAGGTCTGGTACTGGATCCGGTGGTGGTACTCCGTCCAGCCCGGCGCCAGTTCGGCGTCGCCGACGCGCGAGCCGTTGAGCCGGGGTTCGTAGACGCCGCGCGCGGTGGCGTACAGCCTGGCCCGCACCGGCTTCCCGGCCAGGACGAACTCGCGGCGCAGGTGCAGCGGCGGTTCGCCGGGCAGGAGTTCGTCGGCGCCCGGCGGGTCGACGACCGGCGCGGTGTGCGGGTCGCGGCCGATCCACACCGCCGTCCACTCGTCGGGGTGCAACAGGCCGGTCTCGAACCAGCTCTCGGCGGCTCCGGCGGCTTCGCCGTGCTCGTCCCACACCTCGACCCGCCAGTGGTACCGGGTGGCCGACCGCAGGGCAGGACCGTTCCAGGGCACGAGCAGTCCATCGCCGGACTCCCGGCGACCGCTGTCCCACAGCAGCCGGGCGGGGTCGTCGAGATCGGCCGCGCGCTCCGCAGCGGTGATCCGGTACGCGCTCTGCGCGGCTCCCCGCCGCTCGCTCCCGAGCTTCCAGGACAGCCGGGGCCGGGGCTGGTCCACGCCGAGCGGTTCGTGGCGCTGCTCGGTGCTGAGTCCGTACGGGCGCACTGCTTCCGTCATCCTCGAAGCCCTCCCGCGAAACCGTTGATGATGCTGCGCTGGAGCGCGAAGTAGACGGCCAGGATCGGCACGACACCGATCACCAGCGCTGCGAAGATGAGGTTCCAGTCCGTGACGTACTGGCCGACGAACCCGGCCACCGCGACCGGCATGGTCTGCTGGGTGCTGCCGCTGAGGTACAGCAGCGGCGTGAAGAAGTCGCTCCACACCGCGTTCGCGTTGAGCACCAGCGCGGTCACGGTGACGGGCTTGAGCAGCGGGAGCACCACGTACCGGAAGCTCTGCAGCGGGCTGCAGCCGTCGATCATCGCCGCGTCCTCGAAGTCTCGGGGCAGCGCGCGGAGGAACCCGACGTAGAGGAACGTGGTGAACGGCACCTGGACGCCGGAGTAGAACAGCACCAGCCCCCACGCGCTGCCGAGCAGGCCGAGGTCGCGCATCATCTGGTACAGCGGCAGTGCGGCGAGCTGGAACGGCAGGACCAGGCCGAGCATGATCAGCAGGAACATCCCGCGCGACCAGCGCGCGGTGGCGCGGGCCAGCGGGTACGCCGCGAGCGCCGAGACGGTCAGCAGGACGACGACGCTGCCCGCGGTCACCAGCAGGCTGTTGACCAGTGCACCTCCCAGTGCGCCCTGCTCCCAGGCCTGGGTGAAGTTGGCGAAGGTGGGCGAGGTGGTCGGCGCGAGCGGTGACGAGGTGTCCGACGGCGCCCGGACGGCGAGGTTGACCAGGACGTAGAGCGGGAAGCCGACGACCAGCGCGACGGCGAGCATCACCAGTTCCAGCCCGAACGTGCGCAGGCGGTAGCGGTTCACGACGCGGCCCTCTCGTTGCGGGACAGCACGAGGTACTGCCCGGAGGACGCGACCGAGACGATGACCGTGAGGACGACCGCGAGCGCGATGCTGTAGCCGAACTCGCCCAGCGTGAACGCGTCCTTGTAGATCAGCGTCGAGAGCGTGTCGGTGGCGTGCCCCGGCCCGCCGCCGGTCAGCGCGTAGACCTGGTCGAACAGCTTGATCCCGCCGATGAGCGACAGCATCAGGTTGATCGTGAACGCCGGGGCCAGCAGCGGCCGGGTCACCGACCAGAACCGGCGCACCGGGCCCGCGCCGTCGATGGCCGCGGCCTCGTGGACCTCCTTGGGCACCGACTGCAGCCCGGCCAGGAAGATGACCATGGAGTACCCGCCGAACTGCCACACGACCACGGCCACGACCGACCAGATGGCCAGGTCCGGGTCGCCCAGCCAGTCCTGCCGCCACGAGTCCAGGCCGACCGCGCCGAACAGGCTGTTGACCGCCCCGGACGGACCGAGCAGGTTGCGCCACAGGTAGGCGGTCACGATCGGGGTGATCACCGCTGGGGCGAACAGGAACACCCGCAGCACGTTGCGCGACTTGATGATCGAGTTGACCCCGAGTGCCAGCAGCAGCCCGAACCCGTTCTGGATGACCGTGACCGCCACCGCGATCAGCAGCGTCTGGCGGATCGCCTGCACCGCGGCGGGATCGCCGACCATGTCCGCGAAATTGTCGAGACCGGTGAACGCGAAGTTCGGGTCGAGGCCGTCCCAGTCG
>JBDSAJ010000388.1:0-26077 GCA_039922235.1 Umezawaea sp. | reverse complement strand
GTGTCAATCCGGAGGTGGAGGAATGAGCCTTGATCGCGTCCGGGGAACCGTAGAACGTCGAGCTGACGAACGTGCCCAGTGCGGAGTGCATCCGGAACTGGGTGTCCAGCCTGATCGTGCGCACTGCGGGGAACTCACTCGCGAACAGCTCGAACCACCGCTCGAACAGGCTCTTCGAGAGCTCCGAGTCCTCTAGCGCCCGGTTGCGCCGCAACTCCCGCTCCACCTTCAGCTCAAGGCTGTGCGGCAGCTGCTTGTGGTCGCCCACAAGGATGATCCGCTTTCGGGCGAAGGCCATCGGGATCATCAGATCCAGCGGGTTCGCACGGGCGGCCTCGTCCACGATCACCGTGTCGAACACCGGCACGGCCGCGTCGAGAACCCTGCTCATCTCCAGGGAGTTGGCCTGTTGCACCGTGGCAGCCAGCACCGTGTTGTACCAGGTGAGGGTGGCCTCGACGAGGGCCATGTCCTCCCTCAAGTCCTCCTGGTAAGCGCGAAGCACCTCGTCGACGCTGTCCGGCGACTCCGAGTACGCCTGTTCGGCCGCTTCCGCGATCTCGTTCAGCAGTGCTTCCACCTCCGGATCGTGACTCGGGGCGTTCGCCACAGCGGACTCACCGGCCAATCGATCGAGCAGCCCTTCCCGCAGTTCGGACAACTCGGCGAGCAGAGACTCCGGTGCCACATCGGCGACTGCCGCTCGGTGGAGCAACGCCCTGTCCCCATCGTTCAGCACGGGGTCCAGCAGGCGGAGTGCGCGCTCTGCGCGATCTCCGCCGTCGTCGGCGAACGCCGTAGCAGACGCCCGGATCGACCGGGTCGCACGCGCCGCTGCCGCCCGTTCGTCGAGGGACAGCGCGAGCTTGGAACGGTCATCGACACGCAGCCGGGCGAGCACGCGTTCGACCCGGCCGCGCAGAGGGCTGGGCAGCTCCGCACCTGCGAGCCGCTTCGCCTCGCCCAGGATGGCGGCCAAGTCGGGGTTGGTCACGAGCTGCTGGTCGTACGCGGAAGCGAGCTGTCGGAGTTTGACGACCCGGTCGCGTCGCGCCACTTCGGGACGTTGAGCGTCGATCCGACTCCCGACCAGTGCGACGGTCTCGTCGCGCCACTGCCGCGCGGCCTGCCGATCCCGATCGGGCTTGGTGCTGACCCTGGTCGGCGGCAGACCCAGTCGCCGCGCTCTGCCTGCCACGTTGTCCACCGCGTCGTGCTGGAAGCTCGAGATGAGCGTGCGGTCCGCGTCCTTACCCTTGAACTCGTCGAGGCAGCGCAGCAGATCGGTGATGAACCGGGTCTTCCCCGTTCCGGGAGGGCCTTGCACGAGCAGCACGTCGGGCGTCCGCAAGGCAAGTCGAAGCGCGTCGAGCTGGACCTCCGTGGGTTTGGCCGCGCCAGGCACGCCACGCACCCCCGCCGCGATCACGCGGTCAAGTCCATGATCAGGAAGTTGCCGCGCACCCGGCCTGGGGAGTCCCTCGATGAGCAATCGCAGGCCGGGGATCTCGGCTTGGTCGGCTTCGATGCGCTCGCGGGCCATGTCCCTCCTGCGCAGTCGGACGCGGTCGCCCGACAGGGAGTGGAACAGGTAGCCGGATGGCGGCGGCGGTTCGTCGCCCCCCACGACCAGTTCCACTGTCATGCCGCCCTTCACCACGCGTTTCACCACGCCGTGCACCCCTGGCGAGGACCGCCCTCTCTTGCCGCTCAGCTCCACCGGCAGATCGACCGCCGCCTCGAGCTCGAGGTGTCCGCTGTGCGCGGCCACGGCCCCAAGGAACGACTCGGTGCGCTCACCTGGCTGGAGTTCAAAACTCCACACGCCATCGGACCTGACCTGGCACCCGCCGTAAACACCCCACTTCAAGCGCTTCGCCTCGTCGACCAAGGCCTCGCGCTCGATGTCGTTGTAGGCCTGCCAAAGATCGAGGTAGCTGCGCCCGTCGGACGCGAGGCCCAGCAGTGCCGCCCGAATCGCCTCCGTGGCGTCGGCCGCCTCTCCGCGATCGGAGAACCGCAGGGCGAGCGTGCTCAGGCGAGGCCACCTTCCCCGTCCTCGGGACGAAGCGTCGGTCATCCGGGTGATCTGCAGCTTGTTGTCCCCGAACATGACGTCGGCCACCCACCGCTTGCCGTGCAGCGTGAACGCCTTGAGACCTGCTTCAAAGCCGTCAACCGGGCCACCGCTGTGCACGAACCGCAGGTGCGGCTCCCCGGACGCTGGTGCGAGGGTGAATTCCTCGAGCAACCATTCACGTACCTTGTCGAAGCTCGCGGACTTCGATTCGGACGCGATTCTCACCTGTTCCGCGACAGCGTCGCCGACACCGATGTCCATCCACTTGCCGAGATCGGCCGCGAGGAAGGACTGGCACTGCAGCCCCACCACTTCTCCCAAGAGGTAGGCGGCCCAGACCAGCACGACGTGTCCAGCGGCTTCGAGCCAGGCCAGGTCGTGCGGATTGACCAGTTCGCCCCTGACCGGTGACTCGTTCCCCTTGTAGATGATCAGGTCGTGCGCTGCATCGGGGGAAGCGCGCCGGAACTCGATCTCCCGATCCTTGCTGTCCTTGCTGGCGACTTGTGCCAACCACTTCTGCCCGCTTCCGGATCTCACCCGCACTTCGATGAGCCTGGCGTCGCCCGCGGTCAACTCCTCAGCTCGCACGCTCAGCCTCCAAGGGCTGGATCTGCAGCGACCTGTGCGGCTTGCGGTACGCACCGAAGTGCAGTTCCCACGGATCGTGCAACGGTTCCATCTGCTTCCTACCGGGGCGCAATTCCCTGCCCACTCCACCGGATCGCGGAACACGACGAATCATGCCGCTTCCCACGTTCGTCACCTGCACCTCCGGACCGCCGTCCCACTCCAGCCTGGCCAGCACCTCGGCAGGATCGGCCGTGGACCGGATCACCGTTCGCGCGGTCACCAGCAGCGGTCGTCCAGGTTGTAGGACGAGGGCGAGTTGCGGCTCCGGCAGCACTGCGGCCACACCGGCGCCCAGTGGCGGAAACTGTTCGACCACAGCCACAGGAAGTACAGGCGGACGTGCTCCACCGCACCAGGGACACCTGTCGTTGGCCGCGTAGAAGCTGTGAGCACAAGTGCGGCAGAGGACGCACCGGTCCGCCGCCGAATACAACGCGTCCGCCCACTCGCCCGCAGACGGTCGAACTTTCAGGTCGACCATCCCCTCCTCGAAGGCACGTCGGGAAAGCTCGCGCAATTTTCTGGTGAGCACCAGTTTCGCCGGGTACCCGTGCGAATTCCGGTTGAGGTCGTCAGTGCTGTGGTCGATCCACGGCAGCAGGCCTCGCTGCGCGTCGTCCTCGAACTCCAGCGGTCCGTCGGCGACGTGGTCGCCCAGCAGCGGGTGGTTGTTCGTCAATGCCTCGTAGACCATCACCGCCAGTGAGAAGGCGTCGCTGAACACCGTGTTGCCCGTGGTGCCGCGCAACACCTCCGGCGCCGCGTAGAACGGTGTGGCCAGCCTGCGCCCGACTGTGCTGCTCTCGGTCTGCAGGTTGTCCGCATCGACCAGCCAGACCTCTTCGTGCTCGGGTCGTGCGGAGATCAGCACGTTTCCCGGCGAGACGTCGCAGTACACGATGCCGCGATCGTGCAAGGTCGCCAACACGGTCGCGCACCTGGCCAGCAGGACCAATCGCCTGCGCAGGCCACCACCCGCGCTGTACCAGTCGTTCATCCCCTCATCCGGCGGCCCGCAAACCGCTCGCATCGCCACCATGTCATCCAACAGGCGCATCACGTAACCCACGTCGGGTGGCGCCAGCGGTTCAAGGGGCCGACAAATCGGAACACCGTCCAACGGCAGCCAGCGCAACCTCCGCAACCGCTCCGCCACTTCATCGGGTGTGTCACCTGCGGCGCTGCACATCTTCACCGCGAAGCCGCTCTCCCTGGTGCGGAAGACGACGCCCTCCCCGCCCTGCCCCAACATTCGATCGATCAGCAGGTTCAAGCTCGTGCCACTCACACCGCGCACACTGCTCGGCCATTCACGCATCGGCTTCAGTCGAGATCCGACAGGTGAACGGCTTGCCGCTCGACGCGTTCGTGCAACTTGCCGGTGACGGTCGCCGTCACCCAGCGGAAGTGACCTGAGATCTCGTGCACTTGGTCCGTGCGCAGCACGTTCATGCCCGGTGTGCTGAAAGCCGCCAGCACTTCGTCGGCATCGGGGGTGCGATCTACGCCGACACCGATCGCGAGCCGCAACGCCCTGCGCCCCCAGGACGACAAGAGCAACCCGTCGAGAGGAGTCTCCCAGTCATCGGTGGGCACACCATCGGACACGAGGACCAACGTGGGCGGAAAAGCGCGCTCCGGCATCACCGCGGGATCGGCGAGCAGTTCTCGAACCGCGTCGAACGCGCTCCCCAGTGGCGTTCGTCCCCGCGGCGTGAGATCGGTCCACCGCGCGCGGGGGGCGGGCGTCATCGGCACGTGGAGGACAGCCTCATCTCCACCGAACGCAACCACGGCGACGTGAATCTCCCCGCGCACGGTGTCCTCGGCGCCGAACGCGGCGATCATGGCCGCGATGCTGCGGTTGAGCACGTGGATCTTTTCACCGTCCATGCTGCCGCTTACGTCCGCGAGCACCACCACCGGCATCGGTCGCGGCGCGCTCCTGGACTGGCCGGACAACACCCCTCCCATCCCAGCCGTCCCGTCCTTCTGCGTCACGTCCCCGCCTTCTTCGTAGGTGAATAAATCGACGCGCATGAATTTGCCCGCCAGAGCAGAACCGGGCAGCATCGCAACCAATGATCAGCGTGTCAACAGGGATCCGATGCCCTTCCCCAAGGGCACCATGGGTTTCCGCCGAACTGACCCTACCGGTCTCGCCATCCGGTGGTCCGGCCTTCGACCTGACGTGGACGACTTCTGACAAGAAACATTTCCCACCCATGCGTCCATCCGGATCGAACAGGCATGATGCGCCACGCAGCTCTCGACCGGTACGCAGTATTGCGGTCGCCGACGACTCGAAGCTCGGTCATGTCGACTCGGGATCCGAAGTACTCCCAGGTCTCGTAGGCGTACTCGGTTGACCACGAAGACCAGCGACTTCCGCTCTCCGCGAGCAATCGCGGATGTCCCAGTTCCTCGATCGACGACAACCAACCGTCGTCAGCCCGTCGCCCCGAGCGGTCGGTGGACCGCCCGCGCCGCACCGGGTCCGACGCGAACCGAGGTGGTGTGGTCGAGGGAAACCCTCCTGGCAGTCGCACCAGTTGCTTCGGCAGGGGCACGATCGCGGGGGAACTCCTCACCCCTTCACCGCGCCCGTGGTGATCCCCGTGATGACCCGACCCTGCAGCGCCAGGAAGACCAGCAGCACCGGGATCATGAACAGCGTCGAGGCGGCCATCGTGGCGCCCAGTCGGTGCCGAAGGTGTTGCTGAACGACGACAGCCACACCGGCAGCGTCCGGTCGTCGCGGTTCTTGATGATCAGCAGGTTGGCGAAGATGAACTCGTTCCACGCCGTGATGAAGCCGAACAGCGACGTGGCCATCAGCCCTGGCGCCAGCAGGGGAACACGATGCGGCGGAACGCCTGTGCGCGGGTGCAGCCGTCGACCAGCGCGGTCTCTTCCAGGTCGACCAGGATGGCGCCGAGGAAGCCGCGCAGGGTGACGATGGTGAACGGCAGCGCCCACTCATGACGATCCGCCAAGCGGGTGTCGCGGTTGCCGTACGGGCTGGGGGGCGGAACCGCTCGCGGTGGTGTCACCGCGAGCGGGCTCCGCCGATCAGTCCAGCGAAGCGACGAACCGGGACACCGCGTCCGGGGTCAGCTTCTGCGCGAGCCTGCCGCCGGGCGCGAGCGAGGCCAGCTGGTACAGCGGCCGGTCGGCCGCCGCCATGCCGCGCGCCTCGGCCCGCAACTGGGCGACCAGCAGCTCCGAGAACACCAGCCCGTTCGGGTCGCCCCGGCCCGCCAGCGCGTCCGCGAGCCGTCGCAGCGGGAACACGCCCTGCTCACGTCCACCGGTGCCCGCGTACATCGCCAGCGCCAGGTTGATCGCCTTGCCGCCGCCGCGCACGAACAGCCCCACCGTGCGGCTGCCCCGGACGTCGGTGACGAGCAGGTCCAGCTCGTCGGCCGTCCGCAGGTCGACCGACCGGGTGCCGAACGCCCGCACCGACAGCACCTGCCCCTGGAGCCAGACCCGGCGACGGGCCTCGCTCCACGCGAGCAGCAGGAGCGGCGTCGCGACGATCACCAGCGCGATCAGGCCGGGCACCCGACCCGCGATGAGCCCGAGGACACCACCGAAGAACCCCGCCACCATGACCGCGCCGATGGCCACCATGCGCGACCGCTTGCGCACGGTGGCGGGGTCGAGCAGGTCGAGCGGGATCCGCTCGGCGTCGTCGGTCACCGGCCGAGCGCTTCCCGCACGGAGATCACCACGTCGGCCAGCGGCACCGCGCGCTGGTCGCCGGTCGCCAACTCCTTGAGCTGCGCCACGCCCGCCTCGATGTCGCGCTCGCCGAGCACGAGGGCGAACTTCGCGCCGGACTTGTCCGCCGCCTTCATCGCGCCCTTCATGCCCCGGCCGCCGTAGGCGAGGTCGAACCGCACCCCGGCCGCGCGCAGCTCACCGGACAGCCCGACCAGCCGCGACTTCGCGGCCTCGCCGAGCGGCACGCCGTAGACGTCGCACCGGGTCACGTCGCCGGGCGTGATGCCCTCGGCCTGGCACGCCAGCAGCGTCCGGTCGACGCCGAGCCCGAAGCCGACGCCGGACAGGGGCTGCCCGCCGAGCTGTTCCATCAGCCCGTCGTAGCGCCCACCTCCGCCGATGCCGGACTGCGAGCCGAGACCGTCGTGCACGAACTCGAACGTGGTCTTCGTGTAGTAGTCGAGGCCGCGCACCATCCGCGGGTTCTCGGTGAACTTCACGCCCAGGTCGTTCAGGTAGCCCTTGACCGCCTCGTAGTGCTCCCGCGTCGCGGGCGCCAGGTAGTCCAGCATCAGCGGTGCGTCGTCCATCAGCGCCCGCACCTCGGGGCGCTTGTCATCCAGCACCCGCAACGGGTTCAGCTCCGCGCGCACGCGGGTCGCCTCGTCCAGCGGCAGCTTCGCCAGGAACGCCTGGAGCTTCTCGCGGTACTGCGGCCGGTCGGTGCTGTCGCCGAGCGACGTGATGTCCAGCCGGTACCCGGTGAGGCCGAGCGAGCGGAAACCCGCGTCCGCGATGGCGATCACCTCGGCGTCCAGCGCCGGGTCGTCCACGCCGATCGCCTCGACGCCGACCTGCTGGAGCTGCCGGTAGCGACCGGCCTGCGGGCGCTCGTAGCGGAAGAACGGCCCGGCGTACTGGAGCTTCGCGGGCAGCTGGCCGCGGTCTAGGCCGTGTTCGATCACGGCCCGCATGACACCGGCCGTGCCCTCGGGCCGCAGCGTCACGGACCGGTCGCCGCGGTCGGCGAACGAGTACATCTCCTTGCTCACGACGTCGGTGGACTCACCGACACCGCGGGCGAACAGCGCCGTCTCCTCGAAGACCGGCAGCTCGATGTAGCCGTAGCCCGCGAGCCGCGCGGGTTCGGCCAGCGCCTCGCGCACGGCGAGGAACGACGCCGAGGTGGGCGGGAAGTAGTCGGGAACGCCCTTGGGCGCCGAAAAAGAAGTCACGTCACAGTCCTCGGTGCGGTGCGGCCGGCGCTGAGTCGCCCAGCTGAAGCAGGTACGGGTTGCTCACGCGCTCACGGCCGATGGTGGTCGTGGGTCCGTGGCCAGGCAGGACCACCGTGTCGTCCGCCAACGTCAACACCTTGTGGCGCAACGACGTCAGCATGTCCCGGTGGTCTCCGCCCGGCAGGTCGGTGCGACCGATCGAGCCCGCGAAGAGGGTGTCGCCGGACAGCACCAGCCGTCCGCCCTCCTCGGTGCCCGCTCGGAACATCACCGACCCGCCCGTATGGCCTGGGGTGTGGTCGACGGTCATCGTCAGCCCGGCGAGGTCCAGTTCGGCGCCGTCGTCCAGCGTGCGCACCTGCTTCGGCTCGCGCATCTGCAGCTTGCCGCCGAAGAACGCGGCTGTCTCGGCGCTGATGCCCTTCATCGGGTCCGACAGCATGGCCTGGTCGTCCGGGTGGATCCACGCCGGGATGTCGTGCCCGTCGCACACGGGGGCCACGGAGAACGAGTGGTCGAAGTGGCCGTGCGTCAGCAGCACGGCGACCGGTGACAGACGGTGCTCGCACAGCGCCCTCTCCAGCGGCTCGACGGCGTCCTGACCGGGGTCGACGACCACGCAGGCCTCGCCGTCTCCCGTGGCCAGCAGGTAGCAGTTGGCCTGCAGGGCGCCGGTCGGGAACCCGATCACCAGCACGACGGCACCTCTCGACGGCAACGGATTGGCAACGGAACGCGGTGCAACCGCTGTACCAGCCTAGCCGGCACACACCAGCCATATACGTGCCCCCTAGACTGCCCAGATTGTCGGCCCTGCCGGCACGCCCTAACCACCCGCGAAGCACGAGATCCCTGGGGAGGGAGCAGGTGCCGAACAACGAGCAGCGCCGCGAACAAGCAAAGCGGAAGCTGGAGCGTCAGCTCGTCAACCGACAGCAACGAGCGAAGCGTCGACGGCTTACCGCGCTGGTAGCGACGTCAGTGACCGTGGTCGTGGTCGCGGGCGGAATCTACTTCCTCGCGACGCGCGACTGGAGCAACGGCGACGCTGCGGCCTCCCCCGGTGAGAGCAGCACGACCCCGAAGCCCATCCAGATCCCGACCGAGGTCAAGGCGCTGCCCAAGCGCCCGACCCCGCTGGCGGATCCGGTCACCTGCGAGTACCGCCCGTCCAAGGAGCCCAGCTCCAAGGAGGGCATCAAGGCGCCTGAAGGCGCGGGTGTCTCGTCCACCGGCACGCAGACCGTGACGATCAAGGCGAACATCGGCGACCTGAAGCTGACGCTCGACAAGTCCCTCGCGCCGTGCGCGGTGAACAGCTTCGTCAGCCTGGTCACGCAGAAGTACTTCGACGGCACGAGCTGCCACCGGATCGGCACCGAGGGCCTGCAGATGCTCCAGTGCGGCGACCCGACGGGCTCCGGCTCGGGCGGTCCCGGCTACGCGTTCGACAACGAGGTCTGGCCCGAACTGACCTACGGCCGCTCCTACCTGGCCATGGCGAACGCCGGCGCGGACCCCGAGACGCAGAAGGGCACGAACGGCAGCCAGTTCTTCATCGTCTACGGCGACGCCCAGCTGTCCCCGGACTACACGGTGTTCGGCAGCCTCGACGAGGCAGGCCTGAAGCTCATCGACGAGGTGGCGAAGGCAGGCCACGACGGCTCCTTCGACCCGTCACCCGGCGGCGGCAAGCCGAACAAGGAAGTGAAGTTCGAGACCGCCACGGTCGGCTAGTCGAACAAATACCACACGCACGAGGACCCCGGCACACGTCGTGCCGGGGTCCTTCGCGTCTTCCCCTGGGCACTTCTCGGGACCCTGCGCCATCCTGCCCAACGGCTCTATCGCGACGCTGACGCCTCGTCGATCTCGGCCATGTGCTCCTCCGCCCAGTCCCGCAGCGCGGCGAGCGGCACTTCGAGGGACAACCCGAGCGGGGTCAACCGGTAGTGCACCCGCACCGGCACGGCAGGCTCGACCCGTCGAGCCACGAGCCCGTCGCGCACCAGGCTCTGCAGCGTCACGGACAGCATCTTCTGCGAGATCCCCGGTATCCGCCGCCGCAGGTCGGCGAACCGCACCTCGTCGGGTTCGGCCTCGGCCAGCACCTTGACCGCCATCGAGGTCCACTTGGATCCGATGCGGTCCAGCAGTCGCCGGGTGGGGCACGCGGGACTGAACAGGTCTCCACGGGTCACCTGGAGCTCACCACCTGACGTGGAAGTGCCGTCTTGGCACGCTCGGCGCGATTACTTACGTTCACCTGGTATCCGATGGTAACCACTGAGGAGCTGGGATGACCACCGTCAGCCGGGTAGCCGCGAACGGCATCAAGATCACCGTCGCCACGGCGGGAGCTGGACCGGCCGTCCTGCTGCTGCACGGATTCCCGCACACGTGGCGCATCTGGGAAAAAGTCATCCCCACGTTGGCCGAAGGCCGACGTGTGATCGCCCCGGACCTACGCGGCCTCGGCGGCACCACCCGAGCCGAGGACGGCTACGACGCGCGCACCTTGGCCGAAGACGCGGCAGCACTGCTGGACGCGCTCGGCGAGGACACCGCGACCGTCATCGGCATCGACGCGGGCGCACCACCGGCGTTCCTCCTGGCGATGCACCACCCCGAGCGGGTCGAGCGCCTGGTGCTCATGGAGTCGCTCCTAGCTGACTTGCCAGGCGCGGAGGGCTTCAGCCCGCCGTGGTGGTTCGGCTTCCACCAGGTTCCTGACCTGGCCGAAGAGGTGCTGGTCGGCCACGAAGACGACTACCTCCGGTTCTTCCTGAACGCCGGCACCCGTGGCCGGGGCGTGCCGTCGGAGGTCGAGGCCGCGTTCGTCGACGCCTACACCGGACGCGAATCCCTGCGCTGCGCGTTCGCCCACTACCGCGCCATGCCCACGAGCGCCGAGCAGATCCGGGACGCCGTGAGGCACGGCAGGCTGACCACACCGACGCTGGCGATCGGCGCCCACCCGGTCGGATCGACGCTGGAGCGGCAACTGCGCCCGATCACCGACGACCTCACCGGCCACGTGATCGCCGACTGCGGGCACATCATCCCGCTGGACCGACCGGACGCACTGCTTCCACTGCTCGCGGACTTCCTCAGCCTGCCGAGGTGACCCGGTACGCATCGGCCTTCCGGTGCGGGACAAGCACAGGTCCAGCGATCAAGGTGCGGTCGAACGGTCTTGGGCGAACCGGGCGAGCAGCCGGTCGTCGAGCTCGTAGTACGCCGTGCCCTCGAACACGGGCGGTCGCCAGTCGAGCGCCCGCATGTGCGCTACCGCCGCGTCGGGAACAGCGGTCCCGTAGACCTCCACGTAGTCGGCCGCGTCCAGGCGCCAGAAATACGTGCCATCGCTCAGGACGGCCGATCCACCGGAGACACCGAACCGGTCCCCCAGCACGTCGGTGGTGTACTCCATGATCGCGAACAGGATCGTCCCCGCCCGCAGGTAGGCGGCCACCCGCGGGCGCAGGTCCTGGTCGAGCCCGCCCACCAGCGGTGTCAGCGACTCGCGGGTGAGCCGGCTGTCGCCGTTGAACAACGGCGCGTAGATCCCCAAGGGCTCCAGGTCGTACGTCATGCCCGAAGTCCTCCTCGCCGGGTTCGATCGGTCCTGGCCGTGCGCGTGCTGGTATGCGTCCGGCCCCACCTCAGCTGGCCGACGTCACCCGGTACACGTCGTACACGCCCTCGACGCTCCGAACGGCCTTGAGCACGTGCCCGAGGTGCTTCGGATCACCCATCTCGAACGAGAACCGGCTGACCGCCACCCGGTCCCGCGACGTGGTCACCGAGGCCGAGAGGATGTTGACCTTCTCATCCGCCAACACCTTCGTCACGTCCGACAACAACCGGTGCCGATCCAACGCCTCCACCTGAATCGCCACCAGGAACACCGAGGAAGCCGACGGCGCCCACTCGACATCCAGCAACCGCTCCGGCGAAGCCAACAGCTCATCCGCGTTGGTGCAGTCGGTGCGGTGGACCGAAACTCCACCACCACGCGTGACGAACCCGAGGATGTCGTCCCCAGGCACCGGCGTACAACAACGGGCCAGCTTCACCCAGACGTCGGTGGCGTCCTTGACGACAACACCGGCATCCCCGGTAACCCGACGACGGGTGACGGTAGAAGGCGTGGAACGCTCGGCCAGCTCCTCCTCGGCGTGGTCGACCCCGCCGAGCTGGGCCACCAGCCGCTGCACCACGTGCCGCCCCGACGTGTGCCCCTCGCCGACAGCGGCGTACAGGGCACTCACATCGGGATAGTGCAGTTCCTTGGCCAGGGCACCCATCGAATCGGCCGACACCAACCGCTGAAGGGGAAGCCCGACCCTACGGACCTCCTTCGCGATGGCGTCCTTGCCAACCTCGATCGCCTCTTCCTTGCGCTCCTTCGCGAACCACTGCTTGATCTTCGCCTTGGCGCGCGGGGAAGCGACGAACGACAGCCAGTCCCGCGAAGGCCCGGCCCCTTCGGCCTTGGACGTGAAGATCTCCACGACCTCGCCGTTCTCGAGCTTCCGCTCCAGCGCGACCAGCCGCCCGTTCACCCGAGCACCGATGCACCGGTGCCCCACCTCGGTGTGCACCGAGTACGCGAAGTCGACCGGGGTGGCCCCGGCGGCCAGCCCGACGAGCTGGCCCTTCGGGGTGAAGACGTAGACCTCGCTCGCCGTGATCTCGAAGCGCAGCGACTCCAGGAACTCGCCGGGGTCGGCGGCCTCCCGCTGCCAGTCGAGGAGCTGGCGCATCCACGCCATCTCGTCGACCTCGACGCCCTTGCCGTTGTGTGTCCCGCGCGTCTCCTTGTACCGCCAGTGCGCCGCGATGCCGTACTCGGCGGTCCGGTGCATGTCGTACGTCCGGATCTGCACTTCCAGCGGCTTGCCGTCCGGCCCGATGACCGTCGTGTGCAGCGACTGGTAGACGCCGAACCGCGGCTGCGCGATGTAGTCCTTGAACCGGCCGGGCATCGGCTGCCACAGCGCGTGCACGACGCCCATGGCGGCGTAGCAGTCGCGAACCTCGTCGACCTGGATCCGCACGCCCACCAGGTCGTGGATGTCGTCGAAGTCGCGCCCGCGGACGATCATCTTCTGGTGGATCGAGTAGTAGTGCTTCGGCCTGCCCTCGACCTTCGCGGTGATCCGCGAGCCTTCGAGCTGACCGGTCAGCTCGGTGATGACCCCACCGAGGTACGTGTCGCGCGAGGGAGCCCGGTTGGCCACGAGCCGGACGATCTCGTCGTACTTCTTCGGCTGGAGGATCGCGAACGCGAGGTCCTCCAGCTCCCACTTGACGGTCGCCATGCCGAGGCGGTGCGCGAGCGGGGCGAGGACCTCCAGGGTCTCCCGCGCCTTGCGCGCCTGCTTCTCCGGCGGGAGGAACCGCATCGTGCGCATGTTGTGCAGCCGGTCGGCCAGCTTGATGACCAGCACGCGCGGGTCCTTGGCCATCGCGATGACCATCTTGCGGATGGTCTCGGCCTCGGCCGCCGCGCCGAGCTTCACCTTGTCGAGCTTCGTGACGCCGTCCACCAGCCGGGCGACCTCGTCGCCGAAGTCCTCGCGGAGGGCTTCGAGCGAGTAGTCGGTGTCCTCGACCGTGTCGTGCAGCAGGGCGGCCACCAGCGTGGTGGTGTCCATGCCCAGCTCACCCAGGATCGTCGCCACGGCGAGCGGGTGGGTGATGTACGGGTCGCCGGACTTGCGGCGCTGGGGCCGGTGCTTCTCCTCGGCCACGTCGTACGCGGCCTGCAGCAGGGCCAGGTCGGCCTTGGGGTGCAGTCCGCTGTGCACGGCGGCGAGGGGTTCGAGCACCTGCTTCACGGGCGCCGCCCGCTGGGCGGTGATGCGCCGCGCGAGTCGCGCGCGCACGCGCCTGGTGGCTGACGGCGGCCGTGCGGGCACGGGCTGCGTCGTCGCCGCGGCGGGTTCGGTGTCTTGGCTCAACCACGCTCCTCAGGGGCTAGAACCCGAGAATAGCCCCGCGCGCCGACAAAAACGGCGGGCGGGGCGACGAGCGGGGTACTTCACACGGCGAGCAGCGCGTTCACGTTCCGCCCGGCTAGTCGGGCGCGACCGTCCAGTGAGGTGATCTCCAGAACGACGGAGATGCCCGTCACGATCGCCCCCGCGCGCTCCACGAGTGTGCAGGCGGCTTCGGCGGTGCCCCCGGTCGCCAGCACGTCGTCCACGATCACGACGCGCTGACCTGGGAGGATGGCACCTTCGGGCAGTTCGAGCTCCGCAGTTCCGTATTCCAGGTCGTAGGACACCCGGTGCGCGACGGCCGGGAGCTTGCCCGGCTTGCGCAGCGGCACGACGCCGTAGCGCCAGCCGTATCCGAGCGGGGCGCCGAGCAGGAAGCCGCGCGACTCGATCGCGGCGACCACCTGCGTGTCCGGGTCGATCTTGTCCTGCAACCCGTCCACTACGGCGCGCAGGGCGTCGGGGTTGGCGAGCACCGGCGTGAGGTCCCGGAAAACAACACCCAGTCGGGGGAAGTCCGGGACCTCACGCAGGAGCTTCAGCGCGTTGTCGAGCTTCAACGCTGCTTCTTGCCGGTCGGGCGGCCGCGACGGAGGTCGGCGGCCTTGGGCGTGCGGGACGGCACTCCGGCCGCGGCCGCGTACGCCTTCTCCTTGCGCACCTCGGCGTCCAGCGCGGCGTCATCGCCGGACTCGACACCGTCCGGCACATCGCCGGTCGCGTGACCGGCGGCGGCCCTCTTCGCCAGGGTCTCGCGGCGGGCGAGCACCCGAGACGCCTGCGCCTTGTACTTCGGGTCGCGCATCTTCAGGTCGACGGCCGCGGGGGTCGCGATGTAGATGGACGACAGGGCGCCGATGAAGATACCCGTGAGCTGCACGAGCGCGAGGTCCTTCAGCGTGCCGACGCCGAGGAAGCCGACGCCGATGACGAGCAGGCCGAGCACGGGCAGCAGCGCGATCAGCGAGGTGTTGATCGACCGCATCAGGGTCTGGTTGACGGCCAGGTTCGCCGCCTCCGCGTACGTGCGGCGGGTCAGCCCCAGGATGCCCCTGGTGTTCTCCTTGACCTTGTCGAACACGACCACCGTGTCGTAGAGCGAGAAGCCCAGGATGGTCAGCAGGCCGATCACCGTCGCGGGCGAGACCTCGAACCCGACGAGCGAGTACACGCCCGCCGTGATCAGCACGTCGTGCAGCACGGCGATGAGCGCCGCGATCGCCATCGACAGCTCGAAGTACAGCGCCAGGAAGATCGCCACGGCGATCAGGAACACGATCAGCGCGATCAGGGCCTTGGTGGTGATCTCACCGCCCCAGGACGCGCTCACCGCGCTGTCGCTGATCGCCTGGACGCCGCCGTTGGGCTTCAGGTCGGTGTTCAGCTCGGCCTTGAGCTTGGTGACCTCGTCGACGTTCAGCGTCTCGGACCGGATCTGGATGGTCGAGTTGCCGCCGGTGCCGACGCTCTGCACGGCGGTCGGCTCCCGGCCGATCGCCTTGGCGAAGCTCTCCTTGACGGCGTTCACCTGGATCTCGCCCGCCGAGCTGGCCGCAGGCATCTGGATCTTGGTGCCGCCGACGAAGTCGATGCCCAGGTTGAAGCTCTTGAACCCGATCGAGCCGATGCACACGAGCAGGATGAACCCGAAGATCAGGTACCAGCGCTTGCGCTTGCCGATGATGTCGAACGCGCCCGTACCGACGTAGAGGCGGTGGAAGACACCATTGCCCTTGGTCTTCGCCACGTCAGGCCTCCTTCACGGCGGTCTTCGAGCCAGCGTGAGCCCGCTGGTCGACACCGGCCTGCTGCGCCCCGCCGAGGCCGGACAGCTTCGGGTTGGACAGGAACTTGGACTTCGACGCCATGGCCACCAACGGGTGCGTGACCAGGAAGACGACCACCAGGTCGAGCACGGTCGACATGCCCAGCGTGAACGCGAAGCCCTTCACCTGGCCGACGGCGATCACGTACAGGATCGCCGAGGCCAGGAAGCTGACACCGTCGGCGGACAGGATCGTCCGCCGCGATCGGATCCAGGCCCGTGGCACGGCCGAGCGGAACGACCGGCCTTCGCGGACCTCGTCCTTCAGCCGTTCGAAGAACACCACGAACGAGTCCGCGGTGATACCGATCGACACGATGAAGCCCGCGATGCCCGCCAGGTCCAGGGTGAACCCGATCCAGCGACCGAGCAACACCAGGACGGCGTAGACGATGCCCGCGGACAGCACCAGAGACAGGATCGTCAGCACGCCGAGCAGGCGGTAGTAGAAGAGGCAGTAGATGAACACCAGGCCGAGGCCGATGCCACCCGCGATCAGACCGGCTTCCAGCGAGGCGAGGCCCAGGGTCGCGGAGACCGTCTCGGCCTCGGAGGCCTCGAACGACAGCGGCAGCGAGCCGTACTTCAGCACGTTCGCGAGCTGGTCGGCCTCCTTCTGGGTGAAGGTGCCGCTGATCTGGGTGTTGCCGCCGAGGATCGGCTCGTTGATGTTCGGCGCCGACACGACCTGGCTGTCGAGCACCACGGCGACCTGCTGCTGCGTGTTCGCGGTGGTGAACTTGCCCCACTTGGAACCGCCGTCGCCCTTGAAGTCCAGGCTGACCACGAAGCCCGCGCCCTGCGGGTCGCTGCCCGAGGTCGCGTTGTTGATGTCCTCACCGGTCAGGCGGGTGTAGAGCGAGAAGTCGTCGGCCTTCGTCGTCTTGTCGTCCGGGGCCGGGTTCACCGGCGCGAGGACGTACTTGGTAGCCCTGTCCTGGTCGCAGGTGATCAGCGGCTTGTCGAAGTCGTCGTTGCCGATCAGCGGGTCCTTCTCCGGGCAGGTGAACGCCTGGAGGGCCTGCTGCACGGTCTGCGCGTCCAGCGTGGTGAGCGCCGGGTCCTGCCTGCACGCCTTGGCCGCGGCGATCGCCTTGGTCGTGTCGTCCGGGTACGTGCCGGTGAACACGGCCTGGCAGTCGGGCTGGTCGGCGGGCGGCTGGGCCGCGTCGCTCGCGGGGGGCGCGGCCGGGTCCGTGGTGGCGGGCTGGCCCTCCAGGAGCGGAGCCGGACGGCCCTGGGGCGCACCGGTGGACGGCGTCGTGGAACCCGCGGCCGCGCTCGGCGCAGGCGACCCCGAAGCGGGGGCCGGACTGCCGGACGTCGACGCGGGAGGCGTCGAGCCGGAGGTCTGCGGAGGGACTACCGGGGCGTTCTGCGCCGGGGAGCCCACGACCTTGCGGAACGCCAGGCGCGCCGTCTTGCCGAGGCTCTTCGCGCCCTCGCCGTCGGCGCCGGGCACGGTGATGACCAGGTTCGAACCGTCACGGATGACTTCGGAACCGCCCACACCGAGGCCGTTGACACGGGTCTCGATGAGGGTGCGGGCCTGGTTGAGCGCCTCTTCCGTCGGAGTCTTCCCGTCAGGGGCTCGAGCGGTCAGCGTGACCCGCGTGCCTCCCTGGAGGTCGATGCCGAGCTTGGGGGTCGCCTTGCCGTTCCCGGTGAAGAACACCAGGGAGTACAGCGCGACCACGATGAGGACAAATGCGCCCAGGTACTTCGCTGGGCGGATCTGCCCGGCCGGAGGTGCCACGGTCCGTCCGTCTCCTCGAACTGGAAGATGATGTCAGGTCGGCGGGCCTCGTCCGGTAGGACGAGGACAGCACGCCCTCACCCGAAGGTGTGCAGTCCGGGCGAGGGCGCAGCGTACCCCGCGGCGTGTGAGCTGGGCGTCACTGCCCGCAGTTGGCACATTTGACCGTTGCCAACCGCTGACCGACGCGCCGCACGGCGCCTACTTCTTGGTGTTGTGCTCCAGCGGCGGAGCGATCTCCGCGGCGGTCGCCGGGGCGACCTCGTCGACGACGGCGTCCTCTTCCACGTCGTCCTCGTCCTCGTCGACGTCGTCGGCCGCGACGATCTTCTCGCGGACGGCCTGGCGCAGCCAGGTCGTCACGACGCCGTCGGCGATCTCCAGGTCGATGGTGGCGTCGTCGCTGGCGTCGGTGACCGTCGCGTACAGACCGGAGGTGGTCATCACGCGGTCACCCGGCTCCAGCGCGGACAGGAGCTGCTGCTGCTCGGCCGCCGCGCGCTTCTGCTTGCGAGCGCTGAGGAACAGCGGCACCGCGAGCAGCACCAGCAGCAACGGGAACAAAAGGTTGGACATTCGTATCCTTCTCCGTTCGACCGGACGCCCGTCAGGTGTCCGGAACGTCCGATTTTCTGGGTGCCACCGGCGATTGTGCCAGGTCATCGAACCCGATCACTCGTCAGGCTGTGGGTGGCTGCAATCCCAGGTGTGCCCAAGCGGCGTCGGTGGCGACGCGCCCTCGGGGCGTACGTGCCAGCATGCCGGCTCTGACCAGGTACGGCTCGCAGACCTCCTCCACCGTGGTCACCTCCTCACCCACGGCGACGGCGAGGGTCGCGACCCCCACCGGGCCACCGCCGAACGAGCGCACCAGCGCGCCGAGCACGGCCCGGTCCAGCCGGTCCAGCCCCAGCTCGTCCACGTCGTAGACGGCGAGTGCGTCACGGGCGACCTGGAGGTGCACCACGCCGTCCGCGCGGACCTCGGCGAAGTCGCGGACCCGGCGCAGCAGCCGGTTCGCGATGCGGGGTGTCCCTCGAGACCGGCGGGCGATCTCCAGCGCGCCCTCCTCACGCAGGTCGACGCCGAGGATCTTCGCCGAGCGCCGGATGATCAGGTCCAACTCGTCGGCGGTGTAGAACTCCATGTGCCCGGTGAAGCCGAACCGGTCGCGCAGCGGGCCGGTCAGCGAGCCGGAGCGGGTGGTGGCGCCGACCAGCGTGAACGGCGCGATGTCCAGCGGGATGCTGGTGGCGCCGGGGCCCTTGCCGACGACGACGTCGACCCGGAAGTCCTCCATCGCGAGGTACAGCATCTCCTCGGCCGGGCGGGCGATGCGGTGGATCTCGTCGATGAACAGCACGTCGCCCTCGACCAGGTTCGACAGCATCGCGGCGAGGTCGCCCGCCCGTTCCAGCGCGGGGCCGGAGGTGATCCGCAGCGACGCGCCCAGCTCGGCCGCGATGATCATCGCGAGGCTGGTCTTGCCGAGGCCGGGAGGACCGGACAGCAGCACGTGGTCCGGCGGCGAGCCACGGCGCATCGCGCCCTGCAGCACCAGTTCCAACTGCTCGCGGACCTTGAGCTGGCCGACGAACTCGGTGAGGTCCTTGGGCCGCAGCGTCCCCTCGACGTCCCGCTCGGTCGGGATGACCAGCGGCGAGAGGGTCTCGTCCTCTTCCTCGTCGTAATTCACCGTTTGCGCCCCAACGCTGCCAGGGACCGGCGGAGCACGGTCGGCGTGGTCTGGGCGGAGTCCTCGGCGATGACCGAGTCCACGGTCGCCTCGGCCTGCTTGACCGGGAACCCGAGGCCCAGCAGCGCTTCCACGACCTGCTCGCGCACCTTCGGCGCGCCGTCGGCGACGACACCGTCGGTGCCTGGCAGCGGGCCCGCCTTGTCGCGCAGCTCGATGATCAGCCGCTCGGCGCCCTTGCGGCCGATACCGGGCACCTGGGTCAGCACGGCGATGTCGCCGTCGGCCAGCGCGGCCCGCAGCTTGTCCGGCTCCAGCACCGCCAACGTGGCCAGCGCGATCCGCGGCCCGATGCCGGACACGGTCAGCAGCAGGCCGAACAGCTCGCGCGCGGCGACGTCGGCGAAGCCGAACAGGGTCAGCGAGTCCTCGCGCACGATCAGCGCGGTGGACAGCTTGGCCTCCTCGCCGCGCCGCAGACCGGCGAGCGTCGTGGGGGTCGTCTGCACGGCAAGGCCCACTCCCCCGACCTCCACGACCACGTGATCGAGTCCGATGGACAGCACCTGTCCACGCAGCGACGAAATCACTTGGTCCTACCTCCGTTTTTCGCCGCCTGGGCGAGTTTGAGCTTGTGGGCGCGGGCCATCTCGGCTGCCTGCGCCTGCGCCTGCGCCATCCGCGCCTGCATCGGCGCCCGCCAGATGTGGCAGATGGCCAGCGCCAGCGCGTCGGCCGCGTCCGCGGGCCTCGGCGCCTCGACCAGACCGAGCAGTTTGGTCACCATCATGGTCACCTGGGCCTTGTCCGCCCGGCCCGACCCCGTGACGGCGGCCTTGACCTCGCTGGGCGTGTGGAACATGACCGGCAGGCCCCGTCGAGCCGCGGCCAGCGCGACCACGCCGCCCGCCTGGGCGGTGGCCATGGCGGTGCGCACGTTGTGCTGGCTGAACACCCGCTCGATGGCGACCACCTCCGGCCGGTAGCGATCCAGCCAGACCTCCACCGCGTCGGCGAGGGTCAGCAGCCGGATCGCCAGCTCGTCGTCCACCGACGTGCGGACGACGTCGACGGCGACGATCTTCACCACGCGGCCCGGTCCGCCGTCCACGACGCCGAACCCGCACCGGGTCAGGCCTGGGTCGACGCCGAACACGCGCACTGGGGTCCCTCCACCGAGACGAACATCCGTTCGAACTTTAGTGGGTGGGCCACCACGTGTTCCCCACGACACGCGACAGTCACGGATTGGCGACATCGGGCGTGCCCGCGGTCGACACTGAGTCACCACCTCGCTACGGTTGCGCGGTCCCACTGATCCACTTCACCTTCCCGGTCGGAGTTGGGAACTGTTCGGGGGTCTGCCATGCGAGCGGTCACCGCAGCCAGCCGTCACCTGGTCGACGGGGTGCCCGCGTGACGGCCGCCCTCCAGGCGCACCGCTTCGCACCCGACCCCGAGCACCGCGAGGCGACAGCTGTCCGGGCAGACCAGGCCCACGTTCGCCCGCACCTCGGATAACGGCCATGACACTGAGGCGATTCGGTGCCCAGGCGGCCTTCTTCTGCACCCTCCTGGCGCTGGTGGTGGGTGTGGTGGTGTCGGGCGTACTCGGCCACCCCGTCTCCGTAGCACTGGACAAGGCCTCGCAACTCGCGGCTTCGACCGCCGCACTGGTCCTGTACTGGCAGGCCGCGATGCGCGAGCAGGGCACCGAGCGGCGCTGGCGGCTGTGGATGGCCGCCTCGATGGCCTGCCTCTCGGTCGGCCTGTGCGCGTGGATCTGGGGCCAGGTGTTCCTCGGCGTCTCGCTGCCGTCGTCCACGTTGGCTCCGCTGGGCTTCATCCTCACGCCGGTGCTCGCGCTCGGCGCGGTGCTGACGCTGGCGCACGGCGCGGCGGACTCGCTGCCGAACCACCGCAGCAAGCTCGTGGTGGTGCTGGACGGCCTGATCGTCGTCGGCTCACTGTTCGTGCTGACCTGGGTGTCCGCGCTGGAGTCCATCGCCCGCGCGTGGGCCACGTCCGGCCCCGGCTTCGCGACCGTGGTCGCCCACCCCGCCGCCTACCTCGTGCTGCTGGTGACGCTGCTGGTCACGTCGTGGACCCACCGCGGGGTCCGGCAGCTGCCGATGGCGTTCCTCGCGCTGGCCGCCCTCGCGCAGTCCTCGTCCGGCTGGATCTTCGCGTGGCTGGTCAGCCACGGCGCCGAGGCCATCCCGCCGATCGCCGACGCGGGGTTCATGGTGTGCCCGGTGCTGCTCCTGCTCAGCGCGCTCGCGCCCACCAAGGGCAAACCGGCCCGCTCGGGCAGGCTGGGCACCGGCCAGATGCTGCACCTGCTCGTGCCGTACCTGCCGATGCTGATCACCGGGCTGTTCATCGTCGTCGGCACCGCCACCGGCGTCCGCTTCAACAAGCTGGAGATCTACACGGGCCTCGGCATCGTGCTGCTCGTGGTCGTGCGGCAGCTCGTGACGCTGATGGACAACGCCCGGCTGCTCGACCAGCTCCACGAGAGCCAGGAACTGCTGCGGCACCAGGCCTTCCACGACCCCCTGACCGGCGTCGCGAACCGCGAGCTGTTCCGCGAGCGCCTCACCTCCGCCCTGCGCCGCGACGAGGCCGTCGTGCTCGCCTTCATCGACGTGGACGGCTTCAAGCACGTCAACGACAACTTCGGCCACGCCGAGGGCGACGCCGTGCTGCGGATCGTGGCGAGCAGGCTCCAGCACTGCGTGCGGGACGAGGACACCGTCGCCCGGCTCGGCGGCGACGAGTTCGGCGTGCTCGTGGAGAGCGGTGACGTCGACCCGTCCGAGATCGGCAACCGCGTGCTGGCCGCGCTCAAGTCCCCGCACCAGACGATGGGCCGCGAGCACGAGGTGTGCGCGAGCGTCGGCATAGCGCACCGCTCCTCCCACGACCCCGCCGTCACCGCCGACGACATGCTCGGCTCGGCCGACGCCGCCATGTACACCGCGAAGCGGCTCGGCAAGGGCATGGTCGTCGTCCACGGCTCGATACCCGCACCGGAGCTGACTTGACCGCCGACGACGTCATCGCCGCACTGGGCCTGGACCCGCTGCCCGTGGAGGGCGGCCACTTCGCCCAGGGCCACCGCTCGGCCGACCTGTCGACCATCTACTACCTGCTGCGCGCCGGGGAGTTCTCCGCCGTGCACCGGCTGACCAACGTCGAGGTGTACGCGCACCACGCCGGGGCGCCGCTGCGGGTGCTGCTGCTGCACCCGGACGGCGCGGTGACCACGCCCGTGCTCGGCTCGGACCTCGCGGCGGGCGAACGGCCGCAGCTCGTCGTGCCCGCCGGCGTCTGGCAAGCGAGTTCGTCGGCGGGCGACTGGACTCTGGTGACGACCGTGGTCGTGCCGCCGTACACCGACGACGTGGTGGAGTTCGGCGCGGCCGACGCCCTCGCGACCCAGTACCCCTCGCACGCCGAGGAGATCAGGAGGCTCTGCCCGTGACCGTGTTGCGCGTACGGGGGATCGTGCTGCCGGACCGCGAGGAGCGGACCTTCTGGATCGACGGCGACCGGATCAGGACCGATCCGGTGCGCGGCGCGGAGACCGTGGTGGACGGCGGCTGGCTGCTGCCGGGTCTGGTGGACGTGCACACCCACCCCGGCAGCGCGCGGCCAGGCGACCCGTTCGACGAGGACCTGCTGCGCGCCGACCTCGGCCTGCACCGCGACGCCGGTGTGCTGCTGGTGCGCACGCCGGGCACCGCGGGCCGGATGCCCCGCTGGGTGGACGAAGACCCGGACCTGCCGCGCGTCCGGTCGGCGGGGCGGTGGCTGGCGACGCCGGGGCGGTTCTTCCCCGGCTGGGGCCGCGACGTGGACGAGGCGGACCTGGTGGCCGCGGCGGTCGAGGAGGCCGCGGCGTCGTCCGGGTGGTGCAAGGTCGTCGGGGACTGGCAGCAGGACGAGCCCGCGCTGTCGCTGCCGGTGCTGACCGCGGTGGTGGACGCGGTGCACGCCATCGGCGGCAAGGTCGCGGTGCACTGCCAGACCGCCGCCGGGTGCCGCAACGCGGTCGACGCGGGCGTGGACAGCCTGGAGCACGGCATGCACCTCGACCCCGACCTGCTGGAGCGCATGGCCACGCAGGGCACCGCCCTCGTGCCCACGCTGGCGGGTTTCGACGCGATCGTCGAGGCCGGGCGGGCGAGCGAGGGCGTCGTCCGCGGGTGGCAGGGGATGCTGACCACCATCCCGGTCGCCCACGAGGCGGGCGTGACCGTGCTGGCGGGCACCGACAGCCGCCCGTGCGGCACGGTGGCCGGCGAGGTGGCGGCGCTGGTGCGCACCGGGATGTCGGCGGCAGCGGCCGTCGCGGGCGCGTCCTGGCTGGCCCGCTCCTGGCTGGGTCTGCCGGGCCTGGTCGACGGCGCCCCCGCCGACCTCGTGGCCTACGACCGCGACCCGACCACCGACCCCGCCGTGCTGGCCCACCCGAGCCGGGTCGTGCTGCGCGGCAAGGTGATCCGCTAGCCCCCCAACGCGCAGCGTTGGGGTCTCTACATCTCCCCCACCCCGCGAGTCGAACCTTCACGCACCCCGAGTGGAACGTTCAGACACCCCGACGAGCGCGGGAGGGTGCCCGAACGCGGAGTTCAGGGTGTCCGAGTGAGGGACACGCGGCTGCCTGAACGACGCCCTAGCCGAACGGTCCCTGCCCGGTCGGCCGGACCAGGATCTCGTCCACGTCCACCGAAGGCGGCTGGGACACGGCGTACAGGACCGCCCGGCCGACGTCGGCCGGGTCGAGCTTCGGGTCCGCCGCGCGGGACGCCGGGATCGCACTGGTGTCGGTCAGGCCCGGCTGGACGAGCGTCACGCGGACGCCGGTGCCCGCGCACTCGGCGCGGATGTTCTGCGCCAGCCCGGTGACGGCCCACTTCGTGGCCCCGTAGAGGTTGCCCGGACGGACGCCGCGGCCGGCGGCCGAGCCGGTCAGCACGAGGTGGCCGGAGCTGCGGATCAGCGCGGGCATGGCGGCCTTGGCGGTGTACGCGGGGCCGCAGACGTTCGTGAGCACCATGTCCGCCCACTCGGCGGGCGGCGCGCCCGCGTCGGAGGCGAAGGACGTGACGACGCTCGTGCCCGCGTTGGCGAAAACGACGTCGATCGAGCCCCACTCCTCCTCGACCCGCCCCATCAGGAAGGCCAGCTCGTGCCACGAGGTCACGTCGCACGACGCGACCCACACCCGATCGGGGCCACCCAGTCGGGCACCCGCGTTGACCAGGTCCTCCGCGTGCCGCGAGGTCAGCACGAGGCGGTACCCGGCCGCGGCCGCCAGTTCCGCCGTGGCCGCGCCGATCCCCCGTGACGCGCCGGTGATCACGAACACCGAGTCCCCCATGCCTTGAACGTTACTCAGAGGCGCCGGCGAAGCGACAGCGCCACCTGGTTGGATCAAGGGACTGCTCCGAACAGGTGGGGGAACACCATGAACATCACTCGTAGATTCGCGCTCGGCCTCGGTTCCGTCGCGGCCGCTTCTGCCGTGCTGGGTTCTGCCACGGCGAACGCGCAGACCGACGAGGCGGACACGGAGCCGGAACTTGAGGCCGTGATCCCCGGTACCTCCGAGGTCGCCCGACGCAAGATCGCGCGCAAGTACCGGCTGGAGACCCGCAAGGCGCGTGGTACGTGGTCGTCCTACATCGGCGTGGCGGACCCGAACGGCACGGTGCGCTCCGCCGTGGAAGAGCGCGCGGACACCGTCGTGGAGGCGTACAGCGTCAACAAGATCGCGGTGGCCGTCGCGGTGCTGGACAAGGTCGACCGCGGCCTGCTGACGCTGGACCAGCGGGTCGACGTGACCGCGGCCATCGTCATCCAGGACACCGACGGCATCTTCGGGCTGGACGGCGCCTACCCCAGCTCGGTCACGATCGGCCACGCGCTGGCGGCGCTGCTGACCGTCTCGGACAACACCGCGGTGCGGCTGTGCGGCCTGGTCGCGCCCGCGCTGGAGATCAACGAGATCCTGCGGGGCAAGGGTTTCGTCAACACCCAGGTGGTGCCGGTCGCCAATCCGAACCGGTTCTACCTCGGCACGACGACGCCGCGCGAGACGTTCACCCTGCTGCGCAGGCTGGTGGCGGGCGAACTGCTCAAGCCGGAGTCGACGGCGTACCTGCTGACGGTCCTGCGGTCGCTGACGTCGTTCACCGACGGCGTCCGGCTGGAGCTGTCGTCGAACGAGCGGCTCCAGGTCGCGACGAAGGCCGGCTGGTTCAACGACGGCCGCAACGAGGCCGGCATCGTGTTCGACGCCAACGGCAAGCCGGTCATCACCTACGCGCTGTTCGCGTCCGGCCAGTTCCGCGGCGACAGCGCGGTCAACCTGGACAACTACGGCGCGACGCACCCGGCGCTGCGGGCCCGCGCCGCGCTGGGCCGGACCCTGTTCGACTCGGTGCAGCGGATCACCTGCGCCGCCCCGAGGTCGTTCCGCTCGCAGGCGTACCGGCCGTGGACCGGCGCCTGACGTATTTCTCGGCGGGGAGCGCGCTCCTCACCATGTGGACCGGGTCGGTCGCCGCCGCCGTCGGCGACCGACCCGTTCGCTTTTCCGCAGGCCTGACCTTCTCCGCAGTTGACAAGTCGACTCGCCGGTCAGCTCACCAGCGGCTGGCTTCAGCCCACTTGGCTCGCCATCGTTCGACCTGGTCATTGTCCTGGCTCAGGGCATGGACGACGTCCAAGACGAATTGCTGTTGAGGGATGCTTTGGCGTTCGGACGGCCCCAGGATTCGCGCGATCGTGCTCCTGGCGACGTCCGACCTGCCTCGGCGAGCCATCCGCTTCTGCATCTCGGGGTACGAAGGGCTGCCCGCAGCGTCGCGTAGCGCTCGGAGCTCCAGCGCGAAGGCAGCCAGAGGACCGTCCTCTGGGCCCAAGGGGCTGGCGTGACGTGGGACGATCGATGGCCTGGGAGCGGGTCTCGCTGTGGTGGGTCTGCTCTACCAGGTCTTGGGGCACTAGGCTCCGGCCCTCGTCAGGGTCGCGGGAGGTCAGATGGAGCCACAAGCGCGGCGCAGGTACGACGTCGTTCACCGCTCGGTGGTCGGCCATGC
>JBDSAJ010000387.1:0-9417 GCA_039922235.1 Umezawaea sp. | reverse complement strand
AGACGGTGTTCGGCCACACCGCGCCCATCCGCGGCGGCGACCTGACCCCCGACGGCCGCACGCTCGCCACGACCAGCGACGACAAGACCGTCCGGCTGTGGGACATCAGCGACCGGAGCCGGATCCGGCAGCTCGGCGTTCCGCTCACCGGCCACGTCGAATCCGCAGTGTGGGCCGCGTTCAGCCCGGAAGGGACGCGGCTGGCCACCTCCAGCGACGACAAGACCATCCGGCTGTGGGACGTGCACGACCTGACCAAACCGACCCCGATCGGCCAGGCGCTGACCGGTCACGACGGGGGCGTCAGCGGCGTCGTGTTCAGCCCGGACGGCCGCGCGCTGACGTCCACCAGCCGCGACGCGACGGTCCGCGTGTGGGACCTGGACCAGGACCACGCGATCGAGCGGATCTGCACCAGCACCAAGGGGGTGCTCACCGAGGAGCTGTGGCGGCGGTACCTGCCGCAGCTCAGCTACGAACCGCCCTGCCCATAGGGCCGATCAGGTAGTCGCGTGTCCCTCACTCGGACACCACGTGTCCCTCGCTGGGACACCCTGAACTCCGCGTTCGGACACCCGGATGGGCTCGTCGGGGTGCCTGAAGGTTCGACATGGGGTGCGTGAGTGTTCGGCTCGCGGAGTGGAGCACATGTAGAGACCCCAGCGCTGCGCGTTGGGGGGAAGCCACTTCAGCGCGAATAGGGGTCGGGCTCAAGCCGTCTGCGTAGGGTCTGGATCATGCGTCTTCTTGCCAGGGTCGGCAGCCCGCACACCGTGGCGGCGGTCGTCACCGCTGTCACCGCGCTCTACCTGCTCCTCGTGGTCTTCGGCAACATCACCGACTACGGGACGAACCGGGCGTTCGTGGAACACGTGTTCGCCATGGACACCACGTTCCAGTCGCCGAACACGATGTGGCGGGCGATCACCTCGCCCGCGCTCGTGACCACCGCCTACGTGCTGATCATCGCGTGGGAGGCGGTGACCGCGCTGGTGCTGGCCGCCGCGTTCGCGGCGTGGCTGCGCGTCCTGTTCGGCGGACGCGAGGCGACCACCGCCCGGCAGCTCTCGTCGGCCGGTCTGGTGATGCAGCTGCTGCTGTTCGGCGGCGGGTTCATCGCCATCGGCGGCGAGTGGTTCGCGATGTGGCAGTCGAAGTCGTGGAACGGTCTCCAGGCGGCACTGCAGAACTTCGTCATCGCCGGCATCAGCCTCGTGCTCGTGTACGTGACGAGCCGCGAGAAGGCCTGATCCACCGCCCCTCGCCCGGTGGGCGGGGGGCCTACAGGTCGGCCAGTTCCACCGGGCAGCCGAAGTGCCCGCCGGTCGCGGTGTCCGCGCCCGAGGTGCGCCACCAGTCCGCCAGCTCCGGCGTGTCCACCCCTTCGACGAGCACCGACGCGCCCACCAGGTGCGCCACCGCGACCAGGTCGGCCAGCACGCGGGTGGTGATCGGGTTGCGCTTGGCGCACACGGCCCAGCGCGCGATCCGGACGTCGCGCACCGGTAGCGCCTCCAGGCAGGCGAACTCGCCCGCCGCGCCGGTGAACCGGTCCATCGACGTCCGCACCCCAGCCTCCGCCAGGACGGTCAGGTTGTCCACGACGTCCTCGTTGCCCGCGACCAGCAGGGCCGCGGGCAACCCCAGCCGCAGCGTCCCGGCGGGCAGCCCGGTGTCGGCGAGCACCCGCAGCACGGTGCCGACCAGGTCCGGATCGGTCGCCTGGCTCGCCGAGAGCCGGACCGACAGCGGCAGGTCGCGGTCGGGTTTCCCGCACCACCACCGCACCTTCTCGGCGGCGCTGCGCAGCAGCCAGGTGCCCAGCGGCAGCATCAGGCCCGTCTCCTCGGCCAGTTCGACGCACCGGTCGTGCTCGATGACGCCCTGCTCGGGGTGCGTCCAGCGGAGCAGTGCGGTGAGGCCGGCGATCTCGCCGTCCGCGAGCCGCCGTTCGGGCTGGAACACGACGTCGATCTCGCCGGACTCCCACGCGCCGGGCATGACCGCGGCCAGCGCGAGCCGCTCGCGGTCGGCCGCGTCCCGGCCCGCGTCGTACAGCCCCCACTGCCTGCGACCGCTGCTCTTCGCCCGGCGCAACGCCATGTGCGACGCGCGCAGCAGTTCGGCCGGGTCGAACCCCCGCGACGGCCGGTCGACCACGCCGATGCACGCGGACACGGCGATGCCGTGGCCGTCGACGTACACCGGCTCGGCCAGCTCGTCGTTGACGCGGCCGATCGTGGTGACCACGTCCGGCGTCTTCGGGCCGTTCTCCACCAGCACCGCGAACTCGTCGCCCTCCAGCCGCGCCACCATCGCCTTCTCGCCCGCGAACACCGCGCGCAGCCGGTTCGCGACCGACTTCAGCAGGTGGTCGCCGACCCGGCGGCCGAGGCCGTCCGTGACGACCGAGAACACGTCCAGGTCGAGGTGGTAGAGCGTCACGCCCGCGACCGGGTCCGACTGGGGCAGCGTGGTCTCCAGCCGCGTGGTGAAGAACTGCCGGTTCGGCAGGCCGGTGAGCGCGTCGTGCAGCGCCTGGTGGGTGAGCTGGCTGCCGAGCAGCGTCAGCTCGCTGACGTCCTCGACGATCGTGACGAACTGCCCCGGCTCCCCCGCCGCGTCCCGCAGCAGCGCCAGCGCGAGCGTGCCGCGCACGGTCTCGCCGTCACCGCGCACGAGCCTCGGCCGCAGCGGCACCCGCTGGTGCACGCCGTCGAGCAGGTCGCGGAACGCGGCGAGCAGGTCGTCCACGTCCTCCGGGTGCACGAGCTGCCGCAGCTCCATTCCCGCCAGGTCTTCGACGGGGTGGCCGACGACCTCCGCGAGGGCGTCGTTGGCGCGCACCACCGTGCCGTCCAGTGTGGTCACCGCGATACCGCTGGCGGAGGACGTGAACACCTCGTCCGCCAGCGCCTCGCTGACCTTGAGGTTCCACTGGGCGGTCTTCGCCGCCCTGAGCAGCGCCTGGCTGACGCTCTCCTGCTGGGCGAGCACGATCTGCTGGACGCCCTCGACGTACCCCGCGGCGAGCGAGCCGAGCACCGCGAGCACCCGCTTCGTGTGCCCGTCGACGCCCTGGAGCTCCGACGACGCCAGCAGCCCCGCGCCCAGCAGCTCGATCGACTTCCGCAGGGTCTCGGAGCTCGTGCAGTTCAGGTCGACCATGCGGATCCCGACGGTCGACGCCTGCCCCGGCGCGAACGGCTGGGAGGACACGGCGTCGTGCAGCCGGTGCACGAGCTGGCGGAGCTGGTGCTCCAGCTCGTCCGCGGTCACCGGGACGTACGAGGAGGAGCTGACGGCGACCGCCCACTTCCGGGCGAGCTTGCGCCGCTCCCGTCGGCCAACGCCGGGAGCTGTTCGCACGTCTTCGGGGAGGGGTGAGCTCATGCCACCTTGCCTGCTGGGGACGGTTCCGGTCGCAGGGACGCACCGGCAGGGCCTCCACTTGGGCCTACGCCGACGCGGAACCCTACCCCTGGAAGGCCTGCCGCGCCTATGGCTGTCCCCCTCCAGGGTGGAATACGTCGCCGGGTGGCCGAGTACCGGTGGCGCGGTCGAGAAATCCCGTTCCGACCCGACGGAGTTCGGCCGTCCCGGACGACTATGGGGCTGGCAACTGCCGCGCGATCTATCAGTGAATCTCAGTTTTCTCTGCGGATGTCATGATCATGTGGAGCGTTTCGGGTGGGTGGAACACCGAGATCGACGCGCTGCACGCGCACGCCGTGCTCGCCGAACTGGGCGCGCACTACCGGTGCGCGCTGACCCCGCGGTACCTGGACGGGCTGCCGGTGCCCGAGGTGGCCCGGCACCTCGGCCGCACCGTGCACGCCACGGAGGCACTGCTGACCAGGGCACGCGCCGCGTTCCGGCGGGCCTGCTCGGGGGCCGCGATGACTGACCCGTTCAACGCCCTCCACCTGCCGGTCCGGCCGGTCGACCCGGACCCGGACTTCGCCGCGCGCCTGCGCGCCCGGCTCACGGACGCGATCCTTGAACCAGAGCGAGGAGCCATGGCTTCAACGGAGACCAGGCTACCCATCTTCGTTAGCGATCCCTGGCGTTGATTCTGTCTGGTGAAGGTGTGGAATTGCTGCGCTTGTCCACGGCCGTGCAGCGTCCGGGTATCCACCCGATGACGCTTCGTCAGTGGGCGATCGACGGCAAGATCCCGTTCTGCCGGGTGGGGTGTGAACGTCGGTTCTCCTGGGTTGATGTGGAGAACATGAAGCGCGGCAACGACTCCGCGACTTCCGTGTCCGGCGGGAGGTGCTGTCCGGGCGGGTGTCCGGGTCGAACGGGCAAGAGTCTTCTCGCGGCGCGGGAGGAAGAAACTCGCGTTCGGGGACGCGGTGCTGATGCCGGCCGAGGAGTTCCCCGAGATGGGGCACATCGCGCCACGCGGCTCGCACCCGTCGTACCGGCTGTAGGTGTCCGATGTGGACACCGTGGTCGATCGCGCCGTCGCTCGCGGCGCGGAACTGCTGCGGCCCGTCGGGGACACCGCGAGTCGAACCTTCGGACACCCCCGTTCGTGGAGACAGGTGTCCGAACGCGGAGTTCGGGGTGTCCGAGCGAGGGACTCGCGACTGGTTGGTCGGTGCGTCAGGTCAGGATTTCCCGGAGTTGGGCCAGCAGTTCGGTGCGGCTGGTGCAGCCGAGGCGTTGGCGGATCCTGGCCATGTGGTGTTCGACGGTCTTGGCGGAGATGAACAGGCGGTCGCCGACCTGCTTGTAGGTCATGCCGTTCACCACGAGATCGGCCACCTCGCGTTCGCGGTCGCTGAGTTGGGCCGCTTCCGGGGACTGCGCAGGCTCTGCCGCCGTGGGCTGCTGCTTCTTGGTGCTGGGTGGCTTGCCCTGCAACAGCCGCGCGCAGTCGAGCAGGCGGACCATCGCCTGGCGGTCGGTGGTGCGGATGGCGGCCTGGCCCGCCAGCCGCGCGCCGTCCCACCACTGGCCCGCCGCGTGCAGGCCGCGCGCTGCGTCCTCGACGCGGTCGGGTTCCACCTTGCCCGCGAGGACGTCCAACCAGCTCTCGGCGGCGTCGGAGACGATGGCGTTGTACCGGGTTCGGGTGCGGTGGGTCGCCAGTGCCGCCGCGTGTTCCTCGGCGACGTCGGTCTGCTCGGCGATGATCGCCGCGTGCAGGCCGCTCCAGTGCAGCGGAACAGCCCACAGCGGTGGATCTCCCAAGTCCCGCAACAGGGTTCGGGCCGCGGTGAGGTGCGGGGCCAGCCGGTGCTGGTCGCGGAGCCTGGCCGCGGCGGCGGCGAACTCGCCGAGCGGCAGGAACGTGAACAGGTCGACGGGGTGGCGGAGGACCGCCTCGCAGGCCTGTTCCCAGGTGCGCTTGACCGTGGCGAGGTCGCTGTGGCGACGGGCGACGCCGATCTCCAGCGCGACGGCGAACAGCCAGTCGCGCGGTTCGAGGCGCTTGCCGGTCTTCTTCAGCGCCAGCAGGCAGTCCTTTGCCTCGGCGAGGTTGCCGCGGACCATGGCGATCCACCCGCGCAGCAGCACGTGCCGGATGGTCATCAGCGCACCGCCGACCCTGGCGGTGGCGGCGCGTTCCAGCACGGACTCCGCCACACCGGACTCGCCGCAGTGCAGCGCGACCAGCGCGGCCAGCGCGGCGGGGCTGTCCGGGAGCAGCGCGGCCCCGCCGACGGGTTCGAGCAGGCCGGAAGCGCGGACCAGGGTGGACAGCGCGGTCATCGGCTCGCCGGTGACGGACTCGCGCATCCCTTGCGCCATCAGGGCCGCGGCGCCGTCGAACGACGTGGGCGGCGCGCTGGGGAGGCCCGGTTCCGCAGGCAGCCTGCCGGTGCCGATGCGGCCGACGACGACGAACGCGGCGGCGGACGGCGTGGACGACCAGCGGTACAGCTCGGTGCTGCGGGCCAACTGGCCGCGGTGCGCCAGCGCCACGGCGGCCACCTCCGCGGCGGCCGCGCGGTGCGGCGACTCCGGACCGGTGATCACCTGGTCGGCCAGCCGCAGCGCGCCGTCGAGGTCGCCCGCCATGGCGGACGCGGTGGCCCACAGGGCCGCGACCTCGACGCTCGGCGGGCCGGTGGACGCGCTGGCGGTGAGCAGCCGGACGGCGAGCGCGGGATCGGCGGGCAGCGCTTCCACCGCCGCGGCCTGGAACGCCGCCGCGACACCGGGACCGCCGACACCCGTGCCGATCAGCGGCCGGACCAGGTCGAGCACCGGGCCGCCGGACGCCAGTTGCAGCTCGGCCAGCCGCTGCCGCACCGCGATGCGGCGCTCGGCGCGGCTCAGCAGCGCGACCGCCCGCCGGGCCAGCGGGACCAGCGTGCCGTCCTGCGCCAGCAGGCCGGTCGCCCGGCCCGCGTCGATGACCTCGCCGATGGCGTCGAAGTCCTTGCCCAGCAACGATCCGAGCAGGTCGAGCCGCAGGCCGGCACCCGCTTCGGCGGCGAGCAGGAACTTCTGCAGGTCGCCGTCGAGCCAGTCGAGTTCCGGCCGGAACGCGGTGACGGCGTCGGCGGGCACCTCCGCCGACGTGATGCCGGCGAGCCGTTCCACGAACCGCGGCACGCCGCCGGTCTGCTGGTGCACGAAGTCGACCACCGCCCGGCTCGCGGTGGCAGGCAGGAACTCCTTCACCTGCTCCTTGGTGAACGCCGTCGGCATCAGCGCCCGCCACCGGCCCGCGGACTCGGCGAGCACCCGCTGCCGGGGCCACGGCCGGTACGCCACGACGAGCCGGGGCTCGGCGGCGTCGACCAATGCACGCAGGTGCGGTTCGTCCAGCAGGTGCGCGTCGTCCACGAGCCGCACGGACTCGCCCGCGTCCAGGTACACCCGTTCGACCTCCCGCAGGATCGCGGACTTGCCGTACCCGCCGGGCGCGACGACGCCCAGCCGCAGCGGTGCCGCCGGATCGGCGGCGATGTCGGCGAGCAGCCGCCGGGTCGCGTCGTCCGGCAGGAGTGCGGGGTGCGTGGTCGATCGGTGGCTCAACGGCCGTCCTCGTCGTCGGGTGAAGGGGTGCCCCGGCGCGACCCCGCGGGCTTGAGGCCCCGCACGACGCGCTTCATGGACCTGCGCGGCAGGTCGAGCGGGGTGATGTCCACGGGCGGGCGGGGCGGCGGGGCGGTGAACTCGTCGTCGGAGAGGCCCAGTTCGCCGACCGGGAAGCGCAGCGACGGGTCGTCGAACCGGCGCAGCACCGACGTCTCCCGCGCTTCCGGCTCGGCGTCGGGGCCCTCGACCACGCGGCGGGCGAGCAGTGCGGCGCCCTTGACCGCGGACGTCTCGGGCGCGGCCTCGATGGCGATCCGGCCGCGCAGCGCGCCGGACACGGCGTCGGCGACCAGCGGGACGCGCGCACTGCCGCCGACGAGCAGCACCACGTCCGGGTCCCCGTGGGCGGTGGTGGTGCGGACGAGCGTGTCGACGGCGAGGTCGACGGCGGGGCGGATCAGGTCCTCGAAGCGGGGGCGGGTCAGCACGACCTCTCGGACGCCGTCCGCGAGGTGCACCGGCACGACGACCTCGGGCAGCGCGGAGAGCGCGCGCTTGGCGGCTTCGCCGTCGTAGCGCAGCCGGGTGAGCACCTGCGCCGCCCACGGGTCGGTGGGGTCGAGGTCGGTCAGCTCGCGGCCGAGGGTCGCGCGGACGTGGCCGAGCACGGCGTCGTCGAAGTCGACGCCCGCCGGGTGGTCGTCGCCCCCGCCGGTGCCGACCAGTTCGGGTGCCGAGTCCGGCGAGCGGCGGACGACGGAGCACGAGAAGGCGTGGCTGCCCATGCTGAGCACGGCCTGGACGTCACCGCTGCCGCCCGCGGCGAGGTGGTTCTCGACGGCGGCGAGGGGTTCGGCGACCAGCGTGCAGCGGTCGAGCCCGGCGTGCCGCAGCGCGTGCTGGAACAGCTCCTTGCGGAGCGCGCCCCACTCGGCGGGGTGGGTCACGGCGACGTGCGCCGCCGGTTCGCCCTCGCGGTCGGCGACCTGGCCCGCGACCCACGCGACCACCAGCGCGGTCAGGTCCTCGGGGGTGACCCAGTCCTGGCCGAGCAGGATCGGGACCTCGTCGCCGATCCGGTGGGCGAAGCCGGTGGCGGTGAGCCAGGGGTCGCCCGGCTCGCCGACGGCGTACTCCCCTTCCGGGGTGATCCGCACCGTCGACGCGACACCTCCGCCGGGGCCGCCGAGCCCGACCACCTCGGCTTCCGGCCTGCCCACGCGGGCCAGGCGGCAGACCGCGGCCGCGGTGCGGGTGGTGCCCACATCGACCCCAAGGACATAGGGCAATCCGGTACTCCTCACTCACCTGTTCGTACCAGTCCTAGTACGTACACGGGTGATCATGGGGTCACAAGCGGAGCCCCTAATCCCCTAGGGGGTTAACGAAAATCACCCCATCGTGGATACGACATCTACTGGGAGTGATCCCCGATGGCGGGGCATCCCCCAGCTCGTAGGTTTCTCATCAGTGCCGGGGACCAGCGCTCCACCCGGCTACCTGACACCCCGCATGACCCTTTGGAGATCACCAGTGAGCTCGAACACGCTGCACGAATTCGTCCTCGGTCTGCTCAGCGACCCGACCGCGCTGGCCGACTTCCAGAACGACGCCGAGGGTGCCCTCGGCGCGGCCGGACTGGGCGACATCAGTGCACTCGACGTCCACGAGGTTCTGCCCCTGGTCCTCGACTACGTGCCCGCCGGCAGCCTGCCCGCTCTCGACGGTTCCGTGCTCGAAGACCTGCCCCTGGACGTCGACGTGGACGGCCCCGCCGCCGCGATCAGCCAGCTCCACGCCGTCACGCAGCTCGTGGGCGTGCCGAGCACCACGGACGTCAACCTCGCCGCCACGGGTGCCATCGCGGCGGACGAGACCGGCCTGGAGGCCTTCACCGGCCTGTCCGCGTGGGGCCTGGCGGACTCGGCCGGTGCGGCCAACATCAAGCTCCCCGGTGACTTCTCGGCGGTGAACGACGTGGCCGGCTCCCTGGACGGGACGTTGGACACCGCGCACGGCCAGGTCCACGACCTCGCCGACCCGGCGTTGGGCGCACTCCACGGCGCCACCGCCACCGCGGGTGGGGTCACCGGCGCGCTGCCGGGCACGGAAGGCCTGACCAGCCACGTGTTCGGCGCGACCGACACCCTCCACGGTGTCGTCGACGGCGTGACCGGTGGCCTCGCCGACGGCCTGGACGTCGGCCACACGCTCGGCGCCTCGGGCCTGAGCGACCTCGACCACTCCGCCCTCACCACGTCCGCGCCGGTCGGCACGGACGCGCTGGGCTCCGTCGGCGGCGACCTCGTGTCGCACTCGCCGGTCAGCGGCGTGGTGAGCAACGTCACGGACACCGTGCACGACGCCCACCTGCCGGGCGGCGACCTGTTGGGCGTCACCGACCTGCTGTTCTGA
>JBDSAJ010000386.1:0-11929 GCA_039922235.1 Umezawaea sp. | reverse complement strand
GAACTGCGCGGCATACAGCCGGGCGTAGGCCCCGTCCCTCGCCAGCAGGTCGTCGTGCGTGCCCTGCTCGACGATGTGGCCGTCCTCCATGACGAGGATGACGTCGGCGTCGCGGATGGTGGAGAGGCGGTGCGCGATGACGAAGCTGGTGCGCGATGACCGCAAGGCCGCCATCGCGTGCTGCACCAACGACTCGGTGCGGGTGTCCACCGAGCTGGTGGCCTCGTCCAGGATGAGCAGGGACGGGCTGGCGAGGAACGCCCGTGCGATCGTCAGCAGCTGCTTCTCGCCCGCGCTGACGTTCGTGCCCTCCTCGTCGATCACCGTGTCGTAGCCCTCGGGCAGGGTGCGGACGAACCGGTCCACGAACGTCGCACGAGCCGCCTCGATGATCTGCTCTTCCGAAGCATCGGGCCTGCCGTAGGCGATGTTGTCGCGGATCGTGCCGCCGAACAGCCAGGTGTCCTGGAGCACCATGCCGGTCTGCGAGCGCAGGTCCTCGCGCCGCAACTGGGTGATGTCCACGCCGTCCAACGTGATCCGGCCGGCGTCCAGCTCGTAGAACCGCATGATCAGGTTGACCAGGGTGGTCTTGCCCGCGCCGGTCGGGCCGACGATGGCGACCGTCTGGCCGGGGTTGGCGACCAGTGACAGGTTTTCGATCAGCGGCTGTTCTGGGCGGTAGGAGAAGCTGACGTCCTCGAACGCCACCCGGCCCCGGCGTTCGGCGGGCAGGGACGCGTCCGCCGGGTCCGGGTCCTGCTCCTCGGCGTCCAGCAGTTCGAAGATCCGCTCGGCCGAGGCGACGCCGGACTGCATCAGGTTCGCCATCGACGCGACCTGGGTCAGCGGCTGGGTGAACTGGCGGCTGTACTGGAGGAACGCCTGCACCTCGCCGAGGCTCATCGAGCCCGACGTGACGCGCAGGCCGCCGACCACGGCGACCAGGACGTAGCTGATGTTGGACAGGAACATCATCGCGGGCATGATCAGCCCGGAGATGAACTGCGCGCCGAGCGCGGCACCGAACAGGTCGTCGTTGCGGCGCTCGAACTCCGCCTCGGACTGCTCCTGCCGCCCGAACACCTTCACGACCTGGTGCCCGGTGAACGACTCCTCGATGTGCGCGTTGAGCACACCGGTGTGCTTCCACTGGTCCATGAACAGCTTCTGCGACCGCTTGCCGATCCGCGCGGTGACGTACACCGACACCGGGATCACGGCGAGCGCGATCCGGGCGAGCAGCGGCGAGATCGACACCATCATCACCAGCACGCCGATCACGGTCAGCAGCGAGGTCAGCAGCTGGCCCAGGGTCTGCTGGAGGGTCGACGAGACGTTGTCGATGTCGTTGGTGGCCCTGGACAGCAGCTCGCCGCGGGGCTGGCCGTCGAAGTAGCGCAACGGAAGCCGGTGCAGCTTCGCCTCGAGGTCCTGGCGCAGCCGGAACACGACCCGCTGCACCACGCCGTTGAGGAGCCTGCCCTGCAGCCAGGCGAACACCGAGGACAGCAGGTAGAGCACCATCACCCACATCAGCACGCTGCCGAGCGCGGGGAAGTCGATGCCAGCGCCCGGAATCCCGCGCGCGCGGCCGATGACGCCGTTGAAGATGATGTCGGTGGCGTGCCCGAGGATCTTCGGCCCCGCCACGGCGAACCCGACGCTGGTCACGCCGAGTGCGACGACGACGCCGAACTTGACCCGCTCGGGGCGCATCCGGGCGGCCAGGCGCTTGGCCGACGGGCCGAAGGTCTTGGCCTTGCCGACCGGCATCCCCATGCCGGGCAGTCCACGGCCCATCGGCGACGGCTGCGGGCGGGGCGGGGGCGTGGTGGTGGTCGTGGCGCTCATGCGGCCTGCTCCGGGGTCAACTGGGACTGAACGATCTCCCTGTACGTCTGGCAGGAGTCGAGCAGTTCGTGATGGGTACCCGCGCCGACGACGGAGCCGCCGTCCAGCACGATGATCTGGTCGGCGTCCAGGACCGTGGTGATCCGCTGCGCGACGACGAGCACGGCGGCCTGCTGGACGTGGGGGCGGAGCGCCGCGCGCAGCCGGGCGTCCGTGGCGAGGTCGAGCGCCGAGAACGAGTCGTCGAACAGGTAGATCTCCGGGCGGCGGACGAGCGCCCGCGCGATGCACAGCCGCTGCCGCTGGCCACCGGAGACGTTGGTGCCGCCCTGGGTGATCGGCGCGGCGAGCCCGTCGGGCATCGCCTCCACGAACTCGCGGGCCTGCGCGACTTCGAGTGCCTCCCACAGCTCGTCGTCGGTGGCATCCGGGTTGCCGTAGCGCAGGTTGCTCGCGACGGTGCCGGTGAACAGGTAGGGCCGCTGGGGAACCAGCCCGACCCGGCGCCACAGCACCTCCGGGTCCAGTTCGCGCACGTCGACGCCGTCGACCAGGACGCTGCCGTCGGTCACGTCGATCAGCCGCGGGATGAGCGAGAGCAGCGTCGACTTGCCCGTGCCGGTGCTGCCGACGATCGCCGTCGTCCTGCCCGGCTCGACGCGGAAGGAGATGTTGTGCAGCACCGGTTCCGCGGCTCCGGGGTAGCGGAACCCGGCGGCGCGGAACTCGAGTTCCGCCAGCGCGGGCAGTTCGCGCACCGGGTTGGCGGGCGGGACGACGGAGGACTCCGTGTCGAGCACCTCGTTGATGCGCTCGGCGCAGACCGAGGCGCGCGGGATCATGGTCGAGATGAAGGTCGCCATCATCACCGAGAAGAGGATCTGCACCAGGTAGTTGAGGAACGCGGTCATCGAGCCGACCGTCATCTCGCCGGTGTCGACCCGGTGCGCGCCGAACCAGAGGACGGCGACGCTGGACGCGTTCAGGATGAGGATCACGGTCGGGAAGATCAGCGCCTGGAGCTTGCCGACGCTGAGAGCGGTGTCGGTGAGCGTGGTGTTGGCCTCGGCGAACCGGCGGCTCTCGGCGGGCTCGCGCACGAACGCGCGCACGACCCGGATGCCCGAGAGCTGCTCGCGCAGCACCCGGTTGACCTGGTCGATCCGCTCCTGCATCAGGCGGAACTGCGGCACCATCCGGGACACGATCGTGCCGATCGCCACCACCAGCGCGGGCACGCACACCAGCAGCAGCCAGGACAGGCCGACGTCCTCGTTCAGCGCCATCACGATGCCCGCCACGCACATGATCGGCGCGGTGACCAGCATGGTGCACACGAGCACCACCACCAGTTGCACCTGCTGCACGTCGTTCGTGGTGCGGGTGATCAGCGAAGGCGGCCCGAACCCGGCGACCTCGCGGGCGGAGAACTCGCCGACCCGGTGGAACAGCGCGGCCCGGACGTCACGCCCGAACGCCATCGCGCTGCGCGCGGCGTAGTAGACGGCGCCGCCGGAGCAGACGACCTGGAGCAGCGTGACGGCCAGCATCCAGGCGCCAGCTGAGAGGATGTAGCCGCTGTCGCCCTTCGCGACGCCGAAGTCGATGATGTCGGCGTTGAGGCGGGGCAGGTAGAGCGAAGCGATCGTGCCGATGAGCTGGAGCACGAGCACGATCGAGAGTTCGCGCCGGTATGGGCGCAGATAAGTCACCAACAGGCGGTAGAGCAACGAAGCCCCCACAGAAGAAACTTGCCGTATCTAATGGCCGGTACCGTAAGCTACCCCGATAAGATACGCCAAGTATTTAAGGGGCAGGGTGTCGGAGACGAAGTCGCGCCGCCGCGGTGCCGAACTGGAGCAGGCCATCCTCGGCGCGGCCTGGGCCGAACTGCGAGATGTCGGCTATGCCCGGTTCAGCATCGAATCGGTCGCCGCGCGGGCCGGGACCAGCAAACCGGTGATCTACCGGCGCTGGCCGAACCGCGCCCAACTGGTGTTCGCGGCGTGGGGAAACCAGGCTCCCATATCGCCGCTCCACCCCGACACCGGAGCACTGCGCACCGACCTGCTCGTCCTGTTCACCAGGGTCGCCCGCCGCGCCAACGCCATGATGAACGAGATGATCGCCGGCGTCATGAGCGAGGCGTTCCGCCACCCCGAGGTCGCCGAACTGCTCCGCAGCAGGCTGACCAGCGCACCGGTCGCGGAGGTCATGCGGACCATCGTGGACAACGCGGTCGCCCGCGGTGAACTCCCGCCGTTCGACCTGACCCCGAGAGCGGCCCGCCTGCCGTTCGACCTGGTCCGCCACGAGTCGGTCATGTGCGGCACGCCGATGTCGAACGAGGCGATCGTGGAGATCGTGGACGACATCTGCCTGCCGCTGCTGCGCGGACTCGCGCACACCCGCGACGATGGGGAGCATGGACTTCCTCCCGTTGGCTGAAGAACTGCTCGCGGTGCGCTCGACCGCCGACCGGCCCGCCGACCTGCGCCGGGCACTGGACTTCGTGCTGGACGTCGTCGGCCCCGGTTTCACCGTCGAGCGGTTCGAGTCGAACGGCAAACCCAGTGCCCTGGTGTACTCCGGGGACCGGCGACCGCACTTCCGGGTGATCCTCAACGGTCACCTGGACGTCGTGCCCGGCACGCCCGACCAGTTCCGCCCCCGCCTCGACGGCGACCGGCTGTTCGGGCGCGGCGCGCAGGACATGAAGCTCTCCGCACTCGTGCAGGCGCAGGTGTTCCGCGACGTCGCCGCCACCGCGCCGTTCCCGATCGCCCTGCAACTGGTCACCGACGAGGAGGTCGGCGGCCGCGACGGCACCCGCCACCAGCTCGACCAAGGCGTCACCGGCGAGTTCGTGGTGATCGGCGAGCACAGCGGGCTGCGGGTCGTGACGGAGTCCAAAGGCCTGGCGGGCGTCCGGCTGCACGCCACCGGGCTCGGCGCCCACAGCGCCTACCAGTGGCTGGGCGACAACGCCCTGCTCACCCTGATGCAGGCCGTCGACGCCGTGCTGGCCGCCTATCCCGTCGCGACCGCCGAGGTGTGGCGCACCACGGTCAACGTCGCCCGCATCGCCACGAGCAACGAGGCGCTCAACCAGGTCCCGGCCGACGCGACCGCGTGGCTCGACGTCCGATTCCCCCCGGAGGACACCGACTTCACCGACCGCACGACCGACCAGGTGGCCGCCCACTTCACCGCCCTGTGCCCACCGGGCGTCACCGGGGCGGTCGACCACGTCGAACCGCCACACCGCGCCGCCCCCGACAGCCCCGAGGTCACGGCCCTGCGACAGGCCGCGCGGGACCAGGGCTACTCCGGTGAACTGCTGCGCAAGCACGGCGCGGCGGATTCCCGCTTCTACTTCCAGCGCGGGATCGACGCGGTGATCTTCGGCATCGGCGGCGACGGCCAGCACGGGCCGGACGAGTACGCGGACCTGACGACGGTGGAGCCCTACCGGCGGGCGCTGCTGGGGTTCCTCGCGTCGCTCCGGTGAGCTGGTCTACGGGCTGAGCGCGTGGACCGGGGACAGCATCCGGTCGCGGACTTCCGCGGTGGTCTGCTCGGCGGTCTGGTCAGTCGTGTCGACGGCGCAGCGCTCCAGGTCGCCGAGGTCGGCGAAGGCGCCGTGCAGGCCTCGGATCGCCTCGACCTCCTTGAGCGCCCGGCCGACGCGTGCGGTCGCGCGGGCCAGGGTGGTGTCGAGGGTGGGGCGCAGGACGAGGTAGGCGAGGTCGAGCGCGTCACGGGCCGCGGCCGCCCGGAACGGGGGCAGTGCCCACGGGCCGAGCACGCCGTCGATGACGACGTCGTAGCCGCCACGGGCGTAGCCGCAGGCCGCTTCGACCATGACGGAGCTGACGACCTCGTTCTGCCGCACGGCTTCCGGCAGGTACGGCGGGACGAAGCCGGTGCGGATCCAGACGTAGAAGGTGTCGGTGCGCAGGTGGACGGTGGGGTGCTCGGCGGTCTCGGCGACGCGCTCGGAGACCGTGGACTTCCCGGCGCCGGGCGGGCCGGCGATGATCGTCAGAGAGCCTGTTCTCGGCATGGGCGAAATGATGGGCGCGCCGTCGGGCCAATACCAGTCTTGACCTTCACCGCCTGCGGGACGCCACCGGCCTGAGCTGCTGCGACGCGCACACGATCCACCCCACGGCGACGACGCCCACCAAGCTGATCAGGCGGTACAGCACCACGGCGGGAAGTGCCTTGGCAGCCGGGATTCCCCCCGCCACGAGCGTCAGCACGAGCGCGGCATCGACCACGCCGAGCCCACCGGGCAGCGGGGAGAGACCCGACGTGGTCATGCCCGCCGTGTAGGCCACGAGCAGCAGCGGGAGCGTCAGGCCGTCCACGCCGAGCGCGGCGGCGCACGCGGCGAGGCAGGCGGCGTCGAACGCCCAGTTGAGCAACGCCAGCCCGGTGGCAGCACCCCAGTCGCGACCACGGGGGCGCACGGTGCCGAGTTGGGTGACCAGGCCGTCCAGCGCCTCGACGCCGGTGTCGGCCGGGCGGCGGCGGAGCCGGTTCACCCGGCGCAGCGCCCACTGCACGCCCGCGACGACCAGGTGCGGGTGCCGGACGAGTTCGCGGGCCACCGCTGCCACCACGACCAGGCCGACGACCTCCAGCACCACTTCGGTCCAGCTCGGCATGCCGCCCACCAGCAGCGACGCCGTCAGCCCTACGAGCCCGAGCGAGGCGGTCGACACCAGCCCGCCCGCGACGAGGCACCAGGTGGCGACCGCACTGCCCGCGCCGACCCCGCGCATCCAGCGGAAGGTGTACGCGGTGGAGAACGCCGGGCCACCGGGCAGCGTCGCGTGCAGCGAGTTCGCCACGAGTGCGGCGGCGACGGACCCGCGCACCGACGTGCGGACCCCGGCCGCGAGCAGCAGCCGTCGCCGGGTGAGGGCGAACAGGCCCATCGACGCCGCCACCGCGAGGACCGCGACGGCGAACCAGGCGCCGTCGACGTTCGCGAGGTCCGCCAGCACGGTGTCGAGCGCGGGCGCGACGAGGACGGCCTCGACCACCAGCAGCCCGGCGACGGCGGCTCCGGCCGCGAGCCGGAAGCGCCGCCGACGCACGGGGTCGGGTGCGGCGGCGCTCGGCTCGCGGTGGATCACCTCGGTCATGGGCGAAGCGTGCCGGCCGGACCTGAGGGCTTGCTGAACGGGTCACCGCCGCGAGCACCGTCCCTTCGGGAAACCCAAGGTGTGCCACCGTTCTCCTGTGAGCCGCCGCACAGGGAACTCACAGGTTCCGGCCCAGCCGGTCCAAAACGGACTCGCCGGTGGGGTCCCCGGTCGTCTTGGTGGGACAGGGCATCGGCGAGGAACGTCAGGCTTCCGGCGCAGGTTTGTGGAAGTTTGGTCCAGTCGTTGCCAGGAATCCTAGTTTTGGTCAACACTGAAACTACGAAGAACGCCAACCATCGACTGAGTGGCGATCACCCCGGACGATCTCCTGCCATTGCTCCGATGGCGTGATCGCTTTCGCGGGGAATCCACTCCCAGTGGCGCCGTCGCCACGAATACGTCACTTTCCCAATTCCGCACAAAACTGTGGTTTCATCTCAGGACCACCCACTCCCGAGTGGTGTCCGCGGCAATCCGTTTACCCCGGAATACCGTCGGGAATCCGCCGATCAGCGCTTTCGCGACCGCCGATCCGCAAGGAGCTCCCATGCCTGGACCGAGTCGAAAAGGCCCGCTGTTCCGGGCGGTCATCGCGGCACTTCTGGTGAGCGCGGCCGTCACGGCCCCTGTCGAGGCGAGCACCGTGAGCAGTGGTCAGGGTCAGGCGCGGTCGTTCTGGCTGCACCTGGACAGCTCGCCGATCAGCGATGACCAGATCACCGCGCACGCGAAGTCGCGGGCGTACGTGGTGCTCAACGCGTGGGAAGGCGATCTCGTCGCGAAGTTCAAGAAGGCGAATCCGGACGTCCGGGTATTCGTGTACAAGGACCTGTCGTCAACGCGGAGTTACGCGTGCCGGAACGGGGTCGACGACGCGGAGATCCCCACGGGGGTCGGGTTCTGCGAAGCGCAGAGCGCGCACCCCGAATGGTTCCTCACGGACCGCCGCGGCAAGCGGCTCGAGTACAGCGGTTATGCGGACCACTGGCAGATGGACGTCGGCAACACCGAATACCAGCGGCGGTGGGGCGACAACGTCATCGCGAGCGCGAAATCCGGCGGGTTCGACGGCGTGCTGATGGACAACGCGCTCTTCGGGTGCGAGACCTACCACGACGGCACCTGCCCGGCGGCCTACCCGACCGACGAGGCGTTCCAGGCCGCGTACCGGTCGATGTTCGCGAACCTGCGCCAGCGGTTCGCCGACGCGGGGGTGCTGACGGTCGCGAACCTGGCGAACGCGCGGCTGCACCCCGGCGCTTGGGACGCCTACACCGAGAACCTCGACGGTGGTTTCGACGAGTGGTGGGTGGCGTTCAGCGGAACGAACCTGCTGCCCGCCGGTCCCGACGGGTGGAGCGCGCAGGCCAGGCAGATCGCCTCGAACGAGGCTCGGGGCAAGATCACCTGGGTGCAGCCGCACGTCGACCCCGCCGACGACCGGGCGTTCCGGTACGCGCTCGCGAGCTACTTCCTGGTGCAGGACGGGCGGAGCGCCATCGCCGAGACGGTCGGCAGGGACAACTACGGCGACCCGGTTCCCGCGCGCCCCGAGTACACGTGGGACCTGGGCACGCCGACCGGGCCGTACCGGGCCGTCGGCAAGAACCTGCTCCGCCGCGACTTCGCCTGCGGCACGGTCGTGGTCAACACGAATCCCCACGGCGGCACGGCCCTGACCATCGACCTCGGTCGGACCCACGCTGACGAGTGGGGTTCGCCGGTGCTGGCCGTGGCGCTGCCGGGCACGTCCGGCGAGGTCCTGCGCAAGCCCTGCGCCACCTCACGCGAGTGAGCGGCGTGGACTGCCCTGGTGAGCTGAGTTCGATCACGGAGTTACCGCAGGGTTCAATGCCGCCCGCGAACTACGTTGACACTGTCACCATTGCAGTGTCACTATTGCTGGCATGTGGACCATCGACGAACTCGTGGAGCGGGTAGGTGCGGCGTTGGCCGCGGAGTACCCCGGCGCGCCCAACGGGCGGGTTCGCGATGTGCCCGATCGGCGTGCGGTCCGCTGGTACGCGACGACGGGGCTGGTGGATCGGCCTTCCGCGATGCGCGGGCGGACCGCGCTGTACGAGGCGCGGCACCTGTTGCAGCTCGTCGCGGTGAAGCGGCTCCAGGCGGAAGGGCGGACGCTGGCCGAGATCCAGGGTGAGTTGGCCGGGGCCACCGAAGCCCGGTTGGCGGCCATCGCCCAGGTGCCCGAGGGGCTGCTGGCGGGGGGTGAGCAGCCCCTCGGGGAACCGCCGCGGGCCCGGTTCTGGGCCGCACCACCCACCTCCGGTCCGGGAGGAGGCGAGGCTCGATCATCGGGCCTGGATGGAGCCTCGGTTCCACCAGCTCCGACTCCCGCCGGCCTGCTCAACGGAATCACGCTGCCGGGTGGGGTGGTGGTGCTGGTGCCGGGATCGCCGTCGCCCGCCGACGTCGTCGACATCGCTTCCGCGGCCCAGCCGCTGCTCGACCTGCTCGTCGCCCGTGGCCTCATCAACGAAAGGGACTCGTCATGACCTTCTCGATCACCCCGATGGACGTGGCCGAGGTCGAGCGCGTCGGGCGCGCTGCCGGTGAGGCGGGCGTCGGGTCGTTGCGGACCGGGCGCGGGAACCTGCCGCTGGACCGGATCGACGTGCGGGCGACCGTGACCGGGCTGGTGGGGCGGGTGGTGCTGACGACGGAGTTCACGAACCCGCACGAGACCGCGCTCGAAGCCACGTACGTGTTCCCGCTGCCTGACCGCGCGGCTGTGACGGCGATGACGATGACCGCGGCCGGGCGGACCGTGGAGGCGGAACTCCAGGAACGCGGTGCGGCGCGGCAGCACTACGACGAGGCCATCGCGGCGGGGAAGCGGGCGTCGATCGCGGAGGAGGAAAGACCGGACGTGTTCACGATGCGCGTCGGGAACATCCTGCCGGGAGAACGGGTCGGCGTCGCGCTGACGATGGTCGGGCCGCTGGTGTTCGAGGACGGGGCGGCGACGTTCCGGTTCCCGCTCGTGGTGGCGCCGCGGTACGTGCCGGGCACTCCCCTGCCCGGCGAGTCGGTCGGCGACGGGTACGCGGCGGACACCGACCAGGTGCCGGACGCCTCGCGGATCACGCCCCCGGTGCTGCTGCCGGGGTTCCCCAACCCGGTGCGGCTGTCGATCGCGGTGGAGGTGGACCCGGCCGGGCTGGAGCTCGGCGAGGTGCGGTCGAGCCTGCACGCGGTGAACGGGGAGGGGAACCTCGTCACGGTGGTTCCCGGCGAGCGCGCGGACCGGGACTTCGTGCTGCGGCTGGCGTACGCGGGCCACGGGTCGTCCGCGGTGTGCGTGCCGGACAGCGAGGACGGTAAGGAGGGCACCTTCCAGTTGACAGTGCTGCCCCCGGAGACCACGACGGCGGTGCGGCCGCGCGACGTGGTGCTGCTGCTCGACCGGTCGGGGAGCATGGACGGCTGGAAGATGGTCGCCGCGCGGCGGGCCGCGGCGCGGATCGTGGACACGCTGACCGCCGACGACCGGTTCGCCGTCGTCACGTTCGACCACGAGGTCGGCCACCCGGCGGACCTGGGCACGGGTCTGGTGCCCGCGACGGACCGCAACCGGTACCGGGCCGTCGAGCACCTCGCGGGTGTGCAGGCGCGCGGTGGCACGGAGATGCTGGCGCCGATCCGGGACGGGCTGGGGCTGCTCGGCCGCTCCGACGAAGGCCGGGACCGGACGCTGGTGCTCGTGACGGACGGGCAGGTCGGCAACGAGGACCAGGTGCTGCACGACATCGCGCCGCTGGTCGGGCGGACGAGGGTGCACGCCGTCGGCATCGACACCGCGGTCAACGCGGGCTTCCTCGGCAGGCTCGCGGCGACCGGTGCGGGCCGGTGCGAACTGGTGGAGAGCGAGGACCGGCTGGACGACGCGATGGAGCACATCCAGCGCCGGATCGCCGCACCGGTCGTCACCGACGTCGTGGTGTCCGCCGACGGGGTGGACCTCGTGGACGCGGCCAGGCGCCCCGCGGCGCTCTACCCCGGCGTGCCGCTGGTGGTGCTGGGCCGCTACCGCGGTGCCGCCGAGGGGTCGTTGGCGCTGGCCGGCCGCACGCGGGACGGCCAGGCGTGGAACGCGGTCGTGCCGGTGCGGCACCGGGACGAGCCCGCGATCACCGCGCAGTGGGCGCGGGCGGCGTTGCGCGGCATGGAGGACGCGTACGTGGCCGGGAACTCCGCGCTGGAGCCGGAGATCGTGGCGACGTCGCTGCGGTTCGGGGTGCTGTGCCGGTTCACGGCGTTCGTGGCGGTCGACTCGGAGGTCGTGGCGGACGGCACGGTGCACCGCGTGGTCCAGCCCGTCGAACTGCCCGCCGGGTGGGCCGCACCGCAGGCACCGGAGATGTCCTTCGGGGTTCCCCAAGCGATGGTCGGACGGGCGATGGGCGCGTCGATCCCCCTCGCGGGCGGGGCGCCGATGTTCTCGATGCCGCCCGCACCCGGTGGGCCGTTCGCACCGCCACCGCCCGCGTCGCCGAAGCGCCGGTCTGCGCCGATGGTGCCCAGCGGTGGCGCGGAAGGGTTGCGGGTGGTGGTGGACGAGGGGCTCGCGGTGCTGCGGACGATCGCGGCCACCGAGGTGGGACGGCTGCGCGATGCCGCAGGCCTGCCCGACCACGAGCGCCGCAACCTGCTGGCAGACCTGACCAGCAGGCTCGACACGCTGCTGGCGCGGGTGACCGGCCCGGCCTACGAGCCGCTGCGACGGCTGGTGGCGACGCTGGTCGCGGGCGGTGACGTGGACGCGCTCTGGGCCGAGGCCGAGCAGGTGCTGCACGCGTTCGCCGAGCCGGATGCCCCAGCCGAACCGGCCCCGAAGCGCCGCACGGCGTTCTGGCGCCGCTGACGAACCGGCCGGTCGGGTTCCCCCTCGCGGG
>JBDSAJ010000385.1:0-13798 GCA_039922235.1 Umezawaea sp. | reverse complement strand
TGTGATGATTATGGCGTAGGAACCAACATCATCGCAGGTGAGGGGCCACTCTTTATGTCCGGACCCCGATGCGGATCGGGTCACCAACGGACTTCACACAAAGATCACAAACTTTGAAATCCCCCTGCCCCTGAACGACATCGGTTCGCGCCGGCGCCGTCATCCCCAGAACACCCTGCCCGACTCATTCTGGAGGCCCGATCGGATTCGGTACAGAAAGCGTTTATCGCAGAATTCCGAGTACCAGCCTGGAAACGTTATTCACCCTCCGTGACCAACTACGCCATTCGAGTGCAGTTCTGCGGAAACTGGAATCACGGCGGACAACCGACGCAATCCGGATGTAGTAACGAAGAAAACCCCAGACTCTGTTAGCTGGCCTCCGGCGGACATCGGCCCGTGCACGATGAACAACATCGGACAGCGGTTCGCTGCCCATATATTCGCCACTCGAAGCGTTCGGGTCAGCCCGAACTCGGAACAGAGGAGAGGCCATGTCCAGGACTTTTCCCGCACGTGCGGAACTGCTGCGCCGGATCGCCGAGGTGCTCCGGTCACCCCGCCCCGGTCCCGTGGTGCTCACCGGCGAGCGGGGCATCGGCCGGTCGACCGTGCTGGCCTCGGCGGCCCGTCTGGTAGACGGGGGTGCGGACGCCGTGATCCACCTCCACGCCGCCGCGGGACACCTGGCCACCCTCCGGTCGCTGCTCCCGGACGAACCGTTCGCACCGCGCTCCCCGTCGACGCTCGACCGCGCCACCGACGCGCTGGTCGAGCACGCGGGCGGTCGCCGTCCGGTGGTGCTGCTCGACGACGCCCACCTCGTCGACCACGCGACGACGCAGGTCCTGCGGTCGCTGCACCGCCGGACGGGGGCGGTGCTGCTGATGAGCCAGCTCTCCGGGCACCGGACGACCGGCGGCCCGGACCCCCTGGACTGCCTGCGCTACGAGCCGGGCTTCCAGGTGCTGCCGATCCCCCCGCTCACCGAGGACGAACTGGGCTCGGAGCTGGCGCTGGTCCTCGGCGGCGAGGTCGACGGGACGGCGCTCACCGCGCTGCGCACCGTCACCGGGGGCAATCCCGCACTGGTGGAGCGGTTCCTGGCGGACGGCGCGCTGCGCTCGGAGACGACCGTCCGCGACGGCAGGCGGACGCTGGCCGACGTTCCCCGGCCGAAGATCGCCCTGGACGCGCAGGGCAAGCGCCACCTGCGCGACGCGGTCGCCGAAGCGTGGCGGGAGCTGTCGCTGGACGTCCTCGACCAGGTCTGCAAGCTCGCCGCGTACGCGGGCGAGTCCGCCACCGTGTCCGCCGTGTGGGCACAGGTTCGGCTGCTGCTCGGCAGGCCTCGGCAGGCGATGGCGTTCCTCGACGACCTGGAGCCGGAGCCGACCGCCGACCGGGCGTTCGCGCGGGCGGTCGTGCTCGGGTTGGGGCTGGGCAGGATCACCGACGCGTGCACCGAACTGGACGACGCGGCCCGCGCGATCCCGGCGGACGCCGCCCGGCTGGGGGCGGTCCGAGCCTGGCTGGGGGCGATCGGCGGCGCCACTGCCGTCACGGCGCCCGCGGCGACCTCCGACCGCTGGGTCTCGGCGTTCGGCCAGGCCGCCGCCGTGTCGGGCGAGACCCACCCGTCCAGGGCCGTGCCCGCCCTGCGCCGGGCGCTGATCGCGGCGGACCGGCTGCGCGACGAAGTACCCTGGCTGCACCCCCTCCTCACCGCGCGCCTGGTGGACTGCCTGCTGCTGGCGGGTCGGATCACCGAAGCCACGTCGGCCGCCACCGAACTGCGGCGGAGCCTGCCGGAAAACGGGTGGTCCGTGCTCACAGCGCTGGGGTCGAGGACGGGTGCCACGCTCCAGGGCGTGCACGGTTAGCGGAGCGGGATCGAACGCGGGCACCGCGCAGGGCGAACCACTAGGTTGTTCCGGGTGACGCTCGGGGCGCGTCGGTCATGGGGGCAGATCGTGGAAAAAGGGAGGAACCGGCAGGAACTGGCGCAGTTCCTGCGCCGCTGTCGGGAGCGAACCAGTCCGGAGGCCATCGGGTTGCCCGAAGGCCCACGCCGCCGCACACCAGGGCTGCGCCGGGAGGAGGTCGCCGTGCTGGCCGGGCTCAGCCCCACCTGGTACACCTACCTCGAACAGGGCAGGGACATCCGCCCTTCCACGGAGGTGCTGGCGAGCCTGGCCAAGGTCCTGCTGCTGAGCAACGAGGAGCGCAGCTATCTCTACCTGCTCGCGACCGGCCAACCGCCCAAGGACCAGGGGCCGAGAGCGGACCCGTCGGACGACTCGGTGGTCCGGGCCGTGGTCGAGTCCATGAGCACGGGAGACCTGCCGGTCTACGCCGCCGACATCCACGGCGACCTCATCGCCTGGAACGAGGCGACTTCGAAGTGGTACACCGACTTCGGGGCGCTGCCCGCGGACCGGCGGAACATGCTGTGGTGGATGCTCACCTCCGCGGACGCCCGCGAGCGCTTCGTCAACTGGGAGTTCGACGCCCGTGACGTGGTGGGCAGGTTCCGCCGGGCGGCGGCGGCGAGGGCGTGGGACTCCCGGTTCGACGAACTGATCGACATGCTCACCGGCGCCAGCGCGGAGTTCGGCGAGTGGTGGTCGGCGCACGCCGTCCGGGAGCAGCGGACCCGAACCCGCGAACTGTGGATCGACGGCGAGATCAGGGTCACCCAGCTGGCCGTGTTCCACCTCGCGGGCTCCACGAAGTCCGTCGTGGTCCACCTGGAGGCCGACGGCGTGGCCTAGCGCGGTGGCCGCACTAGTGCGGTGGTCAAGGAAGTCGACCGTTCTCCGTTAGATCGACCTTTCCCACACCGGCCCACCACCCGACGATGGGACGACCGTCTGGCAATGGGGGCGAACGGTGCACCGCGACCGGCTGGTCGCCGCTCACGACCCGAAGTCCGCGCAGGCCGCGAAGCCTGCTGACCTCGACGTTCCCCGATCTCCCGGTGTCGCCGAGGTCCGGGCGGCGGCGACCTCCGGCGCGGGTCCGCGCCTCGGAGGAGGACCATGCAACGAACTCTCGGAGGAACACGGGAACCGGTGGCCGTGGTGGGCATCGGCTGCCGGTTGCCGGGCGTGGAGGGGCCGCGCGAACTGTGGCGCCTGCTCGCCCGCGGCGACGACACCGTCGGGGAGATCCCCCCGGACCGGTTCGACATCGACCGGTACCACGACCCACGACCAGGGCTGCCAGGCCGCATCTCGACCAGAGCGGGCGGCTTCCTCACCGACGTGGACGAGTTCGACGCCGACTTCTTCGGGATGTCCGGCCACGAAGCCGTCCGGTTGGACCCGCAGCACCGGCTGATGATGCGGACCGTGTGGGAGGCCGTGGAGAACGCGGGCATCCCCGCGGAACACCTGGCGGGCAGCCTGACCGGCGTCTACACCGCCTGCCTGAACGCCGACTACTGGGACTCCGTCCGCAAGGCCGGGCTGTCCGACATGCACGCCGTCGCGGGCAACGGCGCGTGGGGGATGCCCGCGGGCAGGCTGTCGCACCTGCTCGACCTGCGCGGGCCGAGCCTGGGGGTGGAGGCCACGTGCGCGACCTCGCTGCTCGCCGCGCACCTCGCCTGCCGCGACCTCTGGTCGGGGCAGGCCGAGATGGCGATCGTGGCGGGGGTGAACCTCCTGCTGTCCGCCGACTTCTACCTGAGCCTGTCCGAGTCGGGCATCCTGTCCCCGTCCGGGCGGAGCAGGTTCGGGGACGCCGCCTCCGATGGCTACGTGCGGAGCGAGGGCGCGGTGGCGGTGGTGCTGAAACCGCTCCGGACCGCCCTGCGCGACGGGGACCGCGTCTACGCCACGATCATCGGCGGCGCGGTGAACAACAACGGCCGGGCCAACGACACCCTCATCACACCGGGCGTCGAGGGCCAGGTCAGCATGCTGCGCGCCGCGCACGCCGACGCGGGCATCAGCCCGTTCGACGTCGACTACGTCGAGGCGCACGGGGCAGGCACACCGGTCGGCGACGCGGTCGAACTGACCGCGCTGAGCCGGGTGTTCGGCGAGGGGCGACCGCGGCGCACCCCGTGCCTGATCGGCTCGATCAAGTCCAACCTCGGCCACACGGAGTCCGCCGCTGGACTGACCGGTCTGGTGAAGACGGCGCTGGCCCTGCACCACGGTGTCGTGCCCGCGACCCTGCACGTGCGGGACCTCCACCCGGTGCTGGCGGAGCCCGGCGCACCGCTGGCCCCGGTCACCACCGCGCGACCATGGCCGCGACCGGTGAGCGAGACCGTCGCGGGCGTCAGCTCGTTCGGCCTGTCTGCGACCAACGTGCACCTGGTGCTGCGCGCTGCCCCGGCGACCGCTCCTGCCGCGACCCCACGACCCGAGGGGACGCCGACGGTCGTGCCGGTGTCCGCCCGGAGCGGCGCCGCGCTGCGCGCGCTCGCCGCGGACCACGCCGACCTGGTCGACCGCCTGGGGGACGCGGGCTTGGACGACATCGCGTTCAGCGCGGGCACCCGGCGCAGCCACCACCCGCACCGCGCCGCGGCGGTGGGCACGACCGCGGCCGAGATCGCAGCCGCGCTGCGCGACATCGCGGCCGGACGGCACGCGGAGCGGACCTCGGCACGGCTGCCGAAGGTGGTGTTCGTCTACTCCGGACAGGGTTCGCAGTGGAAGGGCATGGGCCGCGACCTGTTCGAGACCGAGCCCGTGTTCCGCCGCGCCCTCCTGGAGTGCGCCGAGGCGATCCGCGGCGAGGCGGGCTGGTGGTTGCCGGACCGGCTCGACTCGCTCGACGGCCCGGCGGAGCTGCAGCCCGCGCTCTGGGCGTTCCAGGTCGCACTCGCCGCGACCTGGCGAGCCTGGGGTGTCGAGCCGGACGTGGTGGTCGGGCACAGCATGGGCGAAATCGCAGCAGCCTGCACCGCTGGCGCCCTGACGCCGGCGGACGGCGCGGCCATCGCGTCCCAGCGCGGCAAGCTCATCGCGACCCTGACCGGCCGGGGAGCCATGGCCGCCGTCGGGATCGGCGAACGGCGGGCCGAGGCCGCCATCGGCGCCCACCGCGACGAGGTGGCGGTGGCCGTGGTGAACGGCCCGGAATCCGTCGTGCTCGCGGGCGATCCCACCAGGCTGGAAGACGTGCTGGCGCCGTTGCGCGCGGAAGGCGTCTTCCTGCGGTACCTCGATGTCGACTACGCGTCGCACTCCCCTCGGATCGACCCCATCCGGGCTGAGCTGACGTCCGCGCTGGCGGACATCTCACCCCGGCGAACCTCGATACCCCTGCGTTCCACGGTGTCGGGCCACCTGGTGGCGGGCACCGAACTCGACGCCGACTACTGGACGCGCAACCTGCGCGACCAGGTCCGCTTCGGCCCCGTGGTCCAAGCGCTGCTCGACGACGGTCCGACGCTGCTGGTCGAGATCAGCCCGCACCCCGTGCTCGGCACGACACTGCAAGACCTGTTGCACGACAACGGATCCGACGGCGCGGTGATCTCGTCGGTCGTGCGCGGCGACGACGCCCCGACGTCGGTCCGCGCCGGTCTCGCCACCGCCTACGCCCACGGCGTCACTCCGCGCTGGGACACCCTCCTGCACGGCGGAAAAGCCATCGACCTGCCCGGCTACCGTTGGCAGGGCAGGAAGTACTGGGTGCGCGACGAACCGGAATCGGCGACGCTGACCGATGACGTGCACACCTTCGACGCAGGCCCCTCCTCCGAGGGGATGGCGGGGTGCATCGACGTGGTGCTCGGCGCGATGGCGGAGATGACGGGCGACGACCGCGCGGTATTGACACACCTCCGACCGCACGGATCGGCGGAACCGGACTGCGCGTTGCGCGTGGTGCTGCACCAGGCGCACGGCGGGTGGCAGTTCGCGGTGAAATCGGAGAAGGTTCGCGGGGCAGGGCTTTCGACGTGGACGACCGTCCTCACCGGACGGTCGATGCGAACCGATCCCGCGACCCGGCGTGAAGCACCCGAGGCCACGTGGCGGAGGTGCGCCGCAGGCACCTCCACCCTGCGTCGAGCGGCCGGGGAATCGATCGCGTGGGTCGCCGCCGGAAAGACCAGGGTCGAGCTGCTGGCGTCGGCCCGGCACGTGCTCGCCACGGCGGCAGGCATCTCCTCGGTGAGCCTCTCGGACGTCGGCTCGCTCGTCCTGGCCGGGACCTTTCCCGGTCGGACGTGGCTGCACGCCGTCGTGCGCGCGGACGAGGCGAACGTGGGCGACGTGCACGTGCTGGCCGACGACGGCAGTGTGCTCGGCGAGCTGCGCTCGTGGACGTTCACCGACCCGCTCCAAGCCGACGAACCAGCCGCCCCGGCAGACCTGGACAGCTGGTTCGTCACGACAGTGGCCACCCTGCTGGGATCGCCACCGCAGGACGTGAACCGCACGAAACCACTGCCGGACCAGGGAATGGACTCAATACTGGCAACCAGGCTCCTGCACCGGATCCGCACGGAGCTCGGCATCACCCTGACCACCCGCGCGCTCCTGGGCACGAACACGGTCGACGCCGTGATCGACGAACTGACCTCGTCACCACGAACCCCGACCGCCCGACGGCACGGATAGCCCACCGACCGGGTGCGGCCCGCACCTCGCGAGACCGCACCCGGTCGAGCACAGGTGCTCGACATTGGGAATCTCGATGAACGTCCAGCCATCCCGCAGTGACACACCGGCGGCATATCCGCAGTAGTGCGGCCACAATGCGGAAAATTCGACACACGGGGCCATCGGACGTGCTCATGCCCGGCCGACGACTACGATCCTGTCCCTGATTGGCCGGTCTCAGCATTCCTGCAGTCGTTCCGAGAGGTAGACGTGCCCGAGGACGTTCCCGACAAACGCTGGTCCTTCGTCCGCGGTCGTCTTCCCAGGCGTCCGCTCCTGATGGGATTGAGCGCGGTCACGCTCGGCGGTGCGGGACTCCTGTTCAACCTGTACCTCTACGCGGCCGGTGCGGCGGTACTGATCGCGGGTGGTGCCTTCAGCGCGCTGGCCGAGCGGCAGACCAGGCCGTCCCGACGCATGTCGAGCGCTGCGGCGGCGGTACCACGGCCCCCGATCGAGACGAATGGTCAGATCTGGACCATTCCGCGACCCGTGCACACGTTCGCAGGCAGAGTGACGGACCTGAACCGGCTCAAACGACAGTTCTCACGTTCACCGGGTTCACTGACCGTGGTGGCGCTGCACGGCATGCCGGGGTTGGGCAAGACCCAACTGGCCATGGCATATGCCGAACGTCATCGCGAATCCTTCGAGATCGGCTGGTGGATCACCGCTACGAACCGTCTCTGGGCGGTCGCGGGACTGGCGGGGTTGGCCGAGCACCTCGGGATCTCCGCCGACGACCAGGAACAGGCCGCTCATGCCGCAGTCGCGGAGTTGGCGCGCCGTCGCAGCTGGCTGCTCGTCTTCGACGATGCCACCGAACAAGCTGATCTCGACGGGCTCGTCCCGAACGGTTGCGGCCAGGTGCTGGTCACCTCGCGCAACCCGGAGTGGAGCACGGTGGCGACGACGACGGAGATCCCGTCCCTCAGCGAGGGCGATGCCGTCAAACTGCTGATCGCGCAGAGCGGTGACGACGACAAGGACGCTGCGTCCGCTGTCGCGATCCAGTTGCGCGGTCTGCCGCTCGCGATCGCGCAAGCGGGCTCGTACTGCCGTTTTCGCGCGGTCAAACTCGCCGAGTACCACCAGCAACTCATGTCCAACTGGTCACGGTTGCTCAACGAAGGCGGCACGGGACCCTACCCCCTGCCCATCACGGCAACCGTAACGCTGACCCTGGAACAGTTGCGCCGCAAGAGCACCACGGCGGTGCAGCTCCTCCGGTTGTTGGCCTTCCTCGGACCGACTGCCATCCCGAAAGACCTGCTGACATGTCGTCCCGAGGTGTTGCCGAGGCAACTCGCCTGCGCCGCACGGGATCAACTGGCATTGGACAGAGCGATCCAGGTACTCGCGGGTACCTCGCTCGTCAGCCTTGACAGGCCGGGCCACGTCCGGGTGCACGTCCTCGTCCAGGACATCTTGCGGGCGGACATCCACCATCGCCGTGACTCGCGGTTCCGCAGGGCACAGGGGTTTGCCAGGATGTGGTCCGACGACAGCGGGAACTGGCCGGTCACCCGATGGATCGACGCGGCAGGCGCCCTGCTCGACGACGCACTTCCGGACGACCCAGGAGATCTCAACCTCTGGTCGAGGTGTGCCGAACTCCACCCGCACGCGAGCGCCTACCTCACCCACGCCCACCGCCATGGCGGCGACCTGGTACTGCGCCGCAACCTCTACGGCAAGGTGGCGGCCTACCTGCGCGACCGCGGCGAGTTCGTCGCCGCACGTCGCTACCTCGAAAGCGCATTGGAGATCAAGCCGGACCCGCGATCGGACACGGGCCCGAACGACCTGGACATGCTCTACGACCTTTCCTACTCGATGTACCGGCAAGGCCACTACCGCGAAGCGCGACACAGCCTCGAGCAGCTGATCGAGTCACGAGGGCCCGTACGATCGGTCGACAATCCGAACTCGCTCAAGGCCGAGATGCAACTCGGCTTCGTCCTGACGGAAATGGGCTACCTGGACAAGGCGTTGCCTCTTTCGCAGAACGCCTACGACTCGTACCTGCTCGCGTTCGGTCCGCATCACCTCGTCACGCTCCGAGCGCAACTCATGCTCGGCTTCACCCTTGCCGAACTCGGCCGGACGGGAGAGGCGCTCCAGCTCCAAGAAGACAGCTACCGGGGTTACCTCACGGCTGTTGGCGCGGATCACCTCGGCACGCTGATGGCCTTGCACAACGTCAGCCGTCTCCGGGTGGAGGTGGGGCAGTACGAGGTGGCGAAGAACGACCTGCGAGAGGTGTTGTCCACGCTCACCCGCACGTACGACGACCTCCACCCCTTCTGCCTGTACGCGAGGCACAATCTCGCACGCGCGCTCTGGTTCGAAGGAGCAGATCTCGGTCGAGCCGGGCAGCAGTTCGAGGAAGTGCTCGAAGCACGGGTGCGCACGATCGGGGGCGACCACCCCAAGACTCTGACGACTCGCCACTACCTGGCGCGCGTCCTGGCCGCGGTGGGGCGCGGCGACGAAGCCGAAGAACACCTGCGCCGTACGGCCGACGCCCGCCAACTCGTCCTCGGCCCAGACAGTCCCCACACCTTGCTGGCGATGGACGACCTGTCCCGTTTGAGCAGTGGCGGCCGCCCCAGCGTTCACGGGATGGATGCGGCACGCAGGTTCCGACCCGACCTCGCGTCCGGTCCCTGCACCGATCATCCCTAGCCCACACCACAAGAGCACCTTGGCCGACGATGAGCCGACGTGACCGCCCTGCTGCGGCAGGAGGTCACCAGAGGTTGCAGTGGTGGTCGGCGGGGAACGTGCTTCGAGGAGCTGTGCCCTCCGAGGTCAGGCGCTGGACGGGAGAAGGGGTGACCGTGGTGGCCGGAGGCCAGGTGGGTCGACCGAATCCGTTCGGGTCGCCGCTGGTCGCGAAGCTCGTCCAGTACCCGATCATCTGCTTGGACAACCGGATCTGCCGGAGGTCCAGCACGGACGGGATCCCTTGCAAGGTACCGAACAGGTAGAACAGCTCGGAGGCGTGGAAGTCGTCCAGCGGCATGAACGGATCCACGAAGGAGTAGGGCGGCTGCGGGTCGGCGAACTCGTACTGGTAGACGACCTGTCCGGGTCGGGACGCCACGGACCGCACCACGTCCTCACCCGGACAGGCGAAAGCGCCATCGGTGATCACGTCGGACAGAGCCGCATCCGCGTTGTCCGGCGCTTCGGGTCGGTAGATCGCCAGCACCTCGGGTGTGACCACGCCTCCCCTGGCCCGGATCTCGGCCTCCAGTTCGGCGGCGGTGGACCGCCGCTGCTGGTTGAGGTGCCAGCCGAACGCGACGAACAGGTTCCCCTCGTCCTTGTTGGTACCGCTGATCAAGGGGACCTTGTTGTACCGACCGGAGCCCAGGGCGTCCTTTGTGGACTCCTTGATGACCTTCCCGTCGATCGTCGGCGTCCAGCGCAGTTCGGCGTCCAGGGAGAACGCCTCACCCTGCGCCTTGATCAGCTCGTCCATCGACTTGCCACGCAGGCAGGCCACCTGCGACGCCGCGTCCTGGCAGCCGACCTCCTTGGCGAAGGAACCACCCGTGGAGTACGCGGTGTTCAACGGCGCCGGGCCGAGCCCAGTGCCGACGCAGCCGCCGCTCTGCGAAATGGCCTTGTGGAACAAGCCCGCCGCGGTCGGGGAGATCAACTGCATGCAGACGCTGTGCCCGCCCGCAGACTCACCGAAGATCGTGACGTTGCCGGCGTTCCCCCGAAGGCGGCGATGTTCTCACGTACCCAGCGCAGGCCGGCCTGCTGGTCGAGCACCCCGTAGTCGCCCGTCGTGTCCGACTCCGCGGCCAAGCCGGGCAGGGCGAGGTAGCCGAAGGAACCAAGGCGGTAGTTCACCGTCACGACGATGACGTCACCGTTGGTGACCAACGGTTTCGGGTCGTACCCCGCACCGGAGCCGAGGGTGTAGGCACCGCCGTGGAACCACACCATCACCGGCAGGTTCTTGGACTTCCCCGCAGATGGCGTGATCACGTTGAGCACCAGGCAGTCCTCGCTCACCGTGCCGAGCGGAGCGCCCTGCGGGCACACGTTGCCCTGATTGGTGGCATCGCGGACACCCTGCCACGACGAGGGCGCCCGCGGCGGCCGGAACCGCAACTCCCCCGTCGGCGGTGCCGCGTAGGGGATGTTGAGGAACTGACGACTGCCGAGCTCGACCTTGCCACGCAGCTTGCCTTGCGCGACGGTCACCTGATCGCCGATCGCGGGCAACGCCGCACCGGCGGGAGCTGGGACGACAACGAGCAGGATCACCGACACGGCGAGAGCGATCGCGGCTCGTCCGCGGGAATGGCGTTGACCAGGTTGCATGCGTCGCAAGCTATTTACGAGCCGACGAGGGGTCAAGGACAGGATTCCTGATACTCACAATCGTGAGCGTTTCGCCTGCTCCACCCGGCTGGAACACTGCGCAACGGCCAAAGCAGGGTTCGAACGCGATCTTCAACGCGGCCCGCGGACCTGCCGGTCCTCGACGAGATCGTCACGCTGTGCCGGGGCCGGGCGGTGGCCTCTTGGATCCGCGCTGTCGGGCACGAGCTCAGACCGAAGACCTCACGCCGAACCACTGCTCGGCGCCGAACGCCTCGAACCTCTCCACCTCGGTGAACCCCAGCTTCGCCGCGAGGCGCATCGCGCGGTCGTTGGCAGTCTGGGTGCAGAGCGCCACCGGCTTGCCGGGAAGCGCGTCCGCGACCCAGCCGAGCGCCGCCGCGCACGCCTCGGCGGCGTACCCGTGCCCCCACGCCTCCGGCAGGAGCAGGTAGCCGAGCCAGGCCTCCCCGGCATCCGGATGGACGGGCCCCGGACTCTCCTCGTCGCGCCGATCGAACGTGATCATGCCGATCATCGCTCCGTCGAGATCGATCACGAAGAAGCCAGGGCGCCGTCCGGGCACCTCGGGCACTGCCCGCTCAAGCTCATCACGCTGTTGAGGACCACCGATGTAGGTACCCACCTCCGGCGAGGAGAACAGCTCGATGAGCCCCGCACGATCACGGGCCTCGGACTCGCGGAGCACGAGCCGCTCGGTCCTGATCGGGGCAGGTGGCCAGGCGACGGGTCCGAGCTCAGTCATGGCCGACAACCTATCGCAGGCCCGCCAGGCAGAAGCCTCGAACGCCCCACCGCGGCAGCAGCCTCAGACACCTGCGCGTCGCCGCCTCGGCGTTCCCCGCCGACCGGCCGGGGGTGAACCCCGACTGCGGGCTCGGGCGCAGCGCTGGACCCGCGCTCCCCGACCATCCACAATGGACGATCGGGGAGCGCGGGGTTCCGCGTCCCGAACTCGCGGTGCGTCGCGGCCTAGAAGTCCTCGTCGAACGACACCGTGCCGCCGACCGCGACCTGGTACGCCGACACCCGGCGTTCGAAGAAGTTCGACAGCTCCTGCACGTCCTGCAACTCCATGAACGCGAACGGGTTCGCCGTGCCGTAGATCGGCTCGATGCCCAGCACCTGCAGCCGCCGGTCGGCCACGTGCTCCAGGTAGGAGCGCATGTCCGCGACGGACATGCCCGCGACGCCCTGGCCGAGCAGGTCCTCGGCGAACTTGGTCTCGGCGTCGACGGCCTCGCGCAGCATCTGCCGCACCTGGTCGTGCAGTTCGTCGTCGAACAGGTCGGGCTCCTCCCGGCGCACGGTGTCCACGACGTCGAACGCGAACGCCATGTGCATCGACTCGTCGCGGAACACCCAGTTCGTGCCGGAGGCCAGACCGTTGAGCAGACCGCGCGACCGCAGGAAGTACACGTAAGCGAAGGCGCCGTAGAAGAACAGGCCCTCGATGCACGCCGCGAAGCAGATCAGGTTGAGCAGGAACCCCCTGCGGTCCTCGCGGGTCCGCAACTGGTCCAGCTGGGAGATCGAGTCGATCCAGCGGTAGCAGAACTCCGCCTTGTCCCTGATCGACGGGATGTTGTCGACCGCGGCGAACGCTTCGACCCGCTCGTTCTCATCAGGCAGGTAGGTGTCGAGCAGCGTCAGGTAGAACTGGACGTGCACGGCCTCCTCGAACAGCTGCCGCGACAGGTACAGCCTGGCCTCGGGGGCGTTGACGTGCTGGTAGAGGTTGAGCACCAGGTTGTTGGCGACGATGGTGTCACCGGTGGCGAAGAACGCCACGAGCCGGTTGACCAGGTGCCGCTCGGCGTCGGACAGCTTCGCCAGGTCCGCGAGGTCGGAGTGCAGGTCGACCTCCTCGACCGTCCACGTGTTCTTGATGGCGTCGCGGAAGCGGTCGTAGAACAGCGGGTAGCGCATGGGCCGCAGGGTGAGGTCCATGCCGGGTTCGAGCAGGGCGTGCTTGCGGGCGGTGTTCTCGAACGTGGTCACTGGCATGCCTCACAGGACTCGGGGTTTTCCAGGGAGCAGGCGATCACGCCAGAAGGATCGGGCACAGCGTCGACGCCAGAGGAATTCGACGCGGCCGGAGCCGCCGCGGTCGGCACGGTCGCCTGCTGGATGCGCGTCGCCGGACGGGAGCGCAGGTAGTACGTGGTCTTGAGCCCGGCCTTCCAGGCGTAGAGGTACATCGAGGGGAGCTTGCCGATCGTCGGGGACGCGACGAACAGGTTCAGCGACTGGCTCTGGTCGATGTACGGGCCGCGGGCGGCGGCGAGGTCGATCAGCGCCTTCTGCGGCAGCTCCCACGCCGTGCGGTACAGCTCGCGCACGTCGGCTGGCAGTTCGGTGATGCCCCGCACGGAGCCGTCGTCGCGCTTGAGCCGTGAGCGGATCGCCTCGGTCCACAGGCCGCGCGCCTTGAGCTCGCGCACCAGGTAGGAGTTGATCTGCAGGAACTCGCCGGACAGGGTTTCCCGCTTGAAGGCGTTGGACACCTGTGGCTCGATGCACTCGAAGCACCCCGCGATGGAGGCGATCGTCGCGGTCGGCGCCACGGCGATCAGCAGCGAGTTGCGCAACCCGTGCTCGGCGATCCTCTCGCGCACCGCCGCCCAGCGCTCGGTCTGAGTGGGCGTGACGCCCCACAGGTCCGGCTGGAGGTCGCCCTGCGCGGCACGGGTCTGCGGGTACGCGGGGTGTGCCCCCGCCGACGCCGCCAGGTCGGCCGAGGACTCCAGTGCCGTCAGGTAGATCTCCTCGGCGATGCGGGTCGACAGCTCCCGCGC
>JBDSAJ010000384.1:0-2672 GCA_039922235.1 Umezawaea sp. | reverse complement strand
GGGCACCCGCGCCCCCGTCAGACCGTGCGGGTGAAGTGGAACGGGCAGGTGTGCCCTCCGCGCGCGATCGTCGTCGGCCGGTCGAAGCGGAACCCGTGCCGCCGCACGTCGACCGCTCCGATCCACGCCGCGTCGAACTCGCAGAACACGGTCCCCAGCTCCGGAACCCCGTTGCGCGCCAACAGGTCCGCGTAGAAGCAGCGGTGCACGTCCACGTGGTACCGCTGCTCGTCGTCGACCGACCGCACGAACGTGAAGTCGACGCCGAAGTAGTCGCGCTCGCGCTCCTTCGACACGTCCACCAGGGCGGTGAACGGATCGTCGGAGGTGTCGAGCAGCTCGCGCGTCCCGTCCTGGATGTACCCGCGCACGGGCTCGTGGAACGCCTTCCCGACGGCGTCGAGCGCCTGCTCGCGCGGCAGCAGGCCGAGCAACGCCTGGTACCCGGCCACGACCATGGCGGTCAACGCGAAGTGCGGGCTCTCATCACGGGGAATCCGCTCCAGGTGCGCGTCGACCTCGGCCAGGATGCCGGGGAACTCGCCGCTCAACCGCTCGCGGAACAGGGAAATGATCAAATCGTCCATCGGTGGTGTCCTTCGTGTCCGTACCCGCGCATGCGCGGGACGGCCAGCACGCTCCACCACCAACCTGGCGCTGACCAGGGTTTGTCCTTACAACGTCACACCGTAGACCCCGACCGCCGTGTCGGAGGAGACCATTTCGCGCTCGGCGTCCGACAGCTCCCCGGTCAGTTCCCGTGCCGCCGCGACGACATCGGCGTACTCCGCCGCCAACAGGCACACCGGCCAGTCCGACCCGAACATCAGCCGTTCCGGCCCGAACGCGTCCAGCACGACCTCGAACGCGGGCCGCAGGCCCTCGACCGTCCACCTCGCCCAATCCGCCTCCGTGACCAGCCCGGACACCTTGCAGGTCACGTTGTCGTGCGCCGCGAGCGACCTGATCAGCTCGGCCCACTCCGCCAGGTAGCCGGACGCGATCGGCGGTTTCGAGCAGTGGTCCACCACGAACCGGACGTTCGGCAGCGCCGCCACCGCCCGCCGCGGGGAGCTGCACCGGCAGCGTCAGCAGGTCGTAGACCAGCCCGGCCCGGCCGACCGCAGTCAGCCCGCGCTGGACGTCCTTGCGGCACAGCCACTCCGGGTCCGGCTCGGCCTGCACCGGGTGCCGGATCCCGCGCAGCCACCGCCCACCGTGCCCGGAAACCAGCCCCGCCAGGGTGTCCGCGACGTCCGGCGCGGTCAGGTCGGTCCACCCGACCACCGCACCGACCAGGTCGGACTCCTCCGCGACGGCGAGGAACTCCGGTGTCTCCTCCGCCACGGTGATGGTCTGCACCAGCACCGTCCGCGCGACACCGGCGGCCTCGGCGAGCGGTGCCAGGTCGGCCACCCCGAAGTTCCTCCGGAGCGCACCCAGCGGCGGGTCGGTGATCCAGCCCTGGTCCCGCACACCGAGGTCCCAGAAGTGGTGGTGAGCGTCGACTATCCCGGCACCGGCACCTCCGCGGCCAGCAAACCCTTGTCCTGCAAGGAACTCCACAGCTCCGCCGGAACGGGTGCGGCGAAGTGCTCGGCGTTCTGCCGCATCTGCTCCGCCGTCCGCGACCCGATCACGACGCTGACCACCGCCGGGTGCCCCAGCGCGAACTGGATCGCCACCTGCGGCAGCACCACCCCGTGCTCCGCGCACACGGCCGCGATCCGCCGAGCCCGGTCCACGACCTCGGCGGGCGCGACGGCGTAGTCGTACTTGGCGTCGTCGGCCACCTCGGGTCGCGACAGCAGCCCGGAGTTGAACACCCCGGCGGCCACGACGGACACCCCGCGCTCGGTGCACAGCGGCAGGAATTCCGGCAGCGCGGCCTGCTCCAGCAGCGTGTACCGGCCTGCCAGCATCACCACGTCGACATCGGTCTCGCGGACGAACCGGGCGGGCATCTCCCACTGGTTCATGCCGACGCCGATGGCCCCGACCACACCCTGTTCCCGCAGCTCGACCAGCGCCGGAATGCCTTCGCGGGACGCCTGTTCCCAGTGGTCGTCCGGGTCGTGCAGGTAGACGACCTCGACGTGGTCGGTGCCCAGCCGCTCCAACGAGGACTCCAGCGACCGGCGAACGCCGTCCGCGCTGAAGTCCCACACCCGGCGGTGGTCGGCGGGCACGTCGAACCCGTCGGCCAGGTCGTTCCCCACGCCGTGGGACGGCTCCAGCAGCCGCCCGACCTTGGTGGAGATGACGTACTCCGACCGCGGTCGACCGGCGAGCGCTTCGCCGAGCCGCCGCTCGGACAGCCCGAGCCCGTAGTGCGGCGCCGTGTCGAAGTACCGGACCCCGCTGTCCCACGCGGCGTCGATCGCCGCGTGGGCCTCCGCGTCGGAGATCTCGCGGTACAGGTTGCCGATCGGTGCGGACCCGAATCCCAAGCGTGTCAACGAAACCTTCACCGCGTACTCCCTCTCAGACCTGGGGGCGCAGGCGCAGCCCGTGCATCCCGCCGTCGACCGCCAGGATCGTGCCCGCCGTCGACCCCGACAGCGGCGAGGCCAGGTAGGCGATCGCGCCCGCGACCTCGTCGGGCGCGGCGGTGCGGCCGATCGGCGTGACGAATCCCTCGGCTCGCTCGCTCGGCGTTTGTGAACCGGTTT
>JBDSAJ010000383.1:0-6965 GCA_039922235.1 Umezawaea sp. | reverse complement strand
GACCTGACGTTCCGCAACTCCTTCGACCGCGCGAAGCACCCGGAGATCACCGCGACCCAGGCCGTCGCGGTCAAGGCCACCGGCGACCGGATGCTGTTCGACCGCGTGACCTTCCTCAGCCACCAGGACACCCTCTACGCCGACACCTCGGCGGTGGGCACGCGTGCCCGGCAGTACTACCGGAACTGCTCGATCAGCGGCGACGTCGACTTCCTGTTCGGCAGGGCCACCGCGGTCTTCGACCGGGCGACCATCACCGCGCTGGACCGGGGCGGCGACCCGAACGGCTACCTCGCCGCGCCCAGCACCCGCCGCGACAACCCGTTCGGCTTCCTGATCATCGACAGCAAGGTGCTCAGCAACGCCAAGGCCCGCACCTACTACCTGGGCAGGCCGTGGCACCCCGGCGGCGACGTCGACGCCATCGCGCAGCTCGTCGTCCGGAACACCTCGCTGCCCGCGGCGATCAAGGCCGCGCCGTGGACGGACATGTCCGGCTTCTCCTGGCGCGACGCGCGGTTCGCCGAGTACCGCAACACCGGGCCGGGCGCGGGCACCGGGACGGACCGGCCGCAGCTGTCGGCCGCCGACGCGGCCAAGTACACCGTGCGCGCGTACCTGGCCGGCAGCGACGGGTGGAACCCGTGACCGCCTTGACGGCCCCGCCGCGGCGGGAGGCGATCCCGCCGCGGCGCCGCAAGCGCCAGTGGGCGCCGTACGCGCTGATCCTGCCGACGGTGGGCGTGCTGGCCGCGTTCCTGCTCTACCCCATCGGCAGCGTCCTCTACTACAGCCTGCAGCGGTACAACGTGACGCAGCCGTGGAAGAACGGCTTCGCCGGGTTGGACAACTTCCGCCGGATGCTCTTCGAGGACCCGCTGTTCTGGCAGAGCCTGCTGTTCAGCACCAAGTGGGTCGTGGTCCAGGTCGGGCTGCAGCTCCTGCTCGGCCTGGCGCTCGCGCTGATCGTGAACGAGACGTTCATCGGCCGCGGTGTGGCGCGCTCGCTGGTGTTCTCGCCGTGGGCGGTGTCGGGCGTGCTGACGACCGGCATCTGGATCCTGCTGTACAACCCGTCGACCGGGGTGTTCCAGGAGCTGGCGAGCCTCGGGATCGGCGACCAGGGCACGTCGGTGCTCGGCAACCCGTCGACGGTGTTCCCGGCGACCGTGGTGGCCGAGCTGTGGCGCGGTGTGCCGTTCTTCGCCATCCTGCTGCTCGCCGACCTCCAGACCATCCCGAAGGACCTGTACGAGGCGGCGTCCGTGGACGGGGCGAACCGGTGGCGGCGCTTCCTCAGCGTCACCCTCCCCCACCTGCGCGACGCGATCGTGCTGTCCACCCTGCTGCGCGCGGTGTGGGAGTTCAACAACGTCGACCTGATCTACACGCTGACCGGCGGTGGTCCGGCCAACCAGACGACCACGCTGCCGCTGTACGTGGCCCGCAAGGCCGTGGACTCCCACGACTTCGGCTACGGCTCGGCCCTCACCATCGCGGGCTTCGTGATCCTCCTGTTCTTCTCGATCCTCTACCTGAGGCTGTCAAAATTCGGGAGCCGGGCATGACCGAGACCCTCATCCGGCCCATCGACGTGGATCCGCCGAAGAAGGACGCGCCACCGCCCGCCAAGCGGCGCGGCGAACCCGGCAAGAGCTGGCGGCTGTACCTGCCGCTGGGGCTGTACCTGCTGTTCACGCTGGTGCCGTTCTACTGGATGCTCGTCTTCGCCTTCCGCCCGACGGGGTCGACGGCGCTGGTGCCGTGGCCGATCACGTTCGAGCACTTCGACACGGTGTGGAACGGCCTCGGGTTCGGGGTGTTCTTCACCAACAGCCTGCTCGTCGCCATCGGGACGCTCGGGGTCGTGAGCGTGCTGGCGCTGATGGGCGGGTACGCGTTGGCGCGCTTCAAGTTCCGCGGCCAGCGGGTCTTCCTGCTCGCGCTCCTGTGCACCCAGTTCATCCCCGGCGCGATGATGCTCATCCCGCTGTTCGTGATCTTCAAGAACGCGGGCCTGCTCAACAGCCTCACCGGGCTGGTCATCGCGGACACGGCCTTCCAGCTGCCGCTCGCGCTGATCCTGATGAGCGGCTTCGTGCGCAACATCCCGATCGAGCTGGAAGAAGCCGCGATGGTCGACGGCTGCACGAGGCTGCGCGCGTTCTTCGCCATCACGCTGCCGCTGCTGCGGCCGGCGCTGGTCGCGGTCGGGTCGTTCGCGTTCATCGGCGCCTGGAACAACTTCCTGTTCGCGCTGATGTTCGCGAGCAGGCAGGACAAGTTCACCTTGCCGGTCGGGCTCAGCTACGCCCTCGGCGAGTTCAACACCGACTTCGGCGCGCTGGCAGCGGGTGGCGTGGTCGCCGCCGTGCCGGTCGTGCTCGTTTTCGCCGTCGTCCAGCGGTTCCTGGTGCAGGGACTCAGCGCTGGGGCGGTAAAGGGATGAATCCACGGAGGAGAACGATGAGAATCCGTCGCGCGGCAGCGGTCGTCCTGTCGCTGGGCCTGGCGCTCGCGGGCTGTTCGGACGCGGGCGGAGGCAGTGGCACCAGCGGTGGCAACGCCACGATCACGTTCTGGGACAACAACGGCGGTCCCGGTCGCACGCCGATCTACGAAGAGCTGATCAAGCGCTTCGAGGCGAAGAACCCGAACATCAAGGTCGAGTACGTCGGCGTGCCCAGCGCGTCCGTGCAGCAGAAGTACGACACGGCCGTCGCGGGCGGCTCGGTGCCGGACGTCGGTGGCGTGACGACGTCGTACCTGGCCAACCTGGTCGGCCAGGACGCGCTCCTACCGCTCGACGAGCGGGTGGAGTCCAGCAGCCTCAAGGGGAAGCTGCTGCCGAGCCTGGTCGACACCATCAAGCAGACCGCGCCGGACAACAAGATGTACTCGCTGCCCTCCTCGGCGAACCTCGACGTCATCTGGTTCCGCAAGGACTGGTTCGAGGCCGCGGGGCTCACCCCGCCGAAGACGTGGGACGAACTGGTCGACCGGGCGACGAAGCTGACCGACACCGCGGCGAACCGCTACGGCTACACGATCCGCGGCGGCGCGGGCTCGGTGTTCCAACTGCTCACCGAGACCTATGCCTACTCGGGCGTGGAGAAGTTCTTCGACGGCACCAAGAGCACGGTCGACTCGCCCGCCAACGCCGAACTGCTGAGCAAGATCACGGCGCTGTACAAGAAGGCGACGCCCGAGGCTGATGTCAACAACAACTACACGCAGATGGTCGCCCAGTTCACCGGCGGCTCGGTCGCGATGATGCACCACAACCTCGGCTCCTACTCCGACGTCACCAAGGCGCTGGGCACCGACAAGGTCGGCGCCATCACCCTGCCGGTCGGCCCGTCGGGCAAGAAGACCATCGTGCCCAACCCGACCGACGGGTTCGCGGTCTTCAAGGAGAGCAAGAACCCCGACGCTGCCTGGAAGTTCGCGGAGTTCCTGGTGTCGCAGGAGTCCAACAGCTACTGGAACGAGAAGGTCGGCCAGATCCCGTCCAACACCGACGTGCGGTCCGAGAAGTGGATCGAGGCCAACCAGCCGGTGAAGATGGCGCTCGGTGTGCTGGAGGACCCGGCGACCAAGCTGGTCCCCGCTCCGCTCTACCTGCCGCAGTACTCCTCGATCACCAAGACCGACAGCGAGCCCGCGTACCAGAAGGTGCTGCTCGGCCAGCAGTCCCCGCAGGAGTTCCTCACCGGGCTCGCGGACAAGCTGTCCGAGGCCCAGAAGGAATGGGAGGCGCGGAAGTGATCACGTCGGTCCGGGTCCGGGTGTTCACGACCACCGCGCACACCGCCGTGGACACCTCGGGCCACCGACACCCCAGCGAGCCGCACGAGGTGCGCGAGGCCCTGCTGGAGATCACCGACACCGATGGGGTGGCCGGGTACTGCCAGGTCCAGCCCGACCAGGTTCGGCCTGCCGTGCTGGACAAGCACGTCCGGCCGGTCCTGCTCGGGCAGGACCCGTGGGACCGCGAGCGGCTGTGGAACAAGATGGCGCACCGCCAGCGGGGAGCCCACGGCGGGTTCACCGACCGGGCGCTCGGCTACGTCGACCAGGCCCTGTGGGACCTGGTCGGCCGCCGGGTCGACCTGCCGGTGTGGAAGCTGCTCGGCGGTGCCCGCGACCGGGTGCCCGCCTACGCCAGCACGATGTGCGGCGACACCACACCGGGTGGCCTCGCGACGCCGCAGGACTACGGTGCGTTCGCGAAGCGCTTGGTGGGACAGGGATACCGCGCGATCAAGCTGCACACGTGGATGCCGCCGGTGCCGGGTGCGCCGAGCGTGCGGATGGACATCGAGGCCTGCGAGGCGGTGCGCGATGCCGTCGGTCCCGACGTCGAGCTGATGCTGGACGCGAACCACTGGTACCGGCGGACCGAGGCGCTGGAGCTGGGCCGGGCCGTGCAGCGGCTGGGTTTCAGCTGGTTCGAGGAGCCGATGGAGGAGGCGTCCGCGAGTTCGTACCGCTGGCTGGCCGAGCAGCTCGACATCCCGGTGATCGGCCCGGAAGTGGCGTGGGGCAAGCACATGGCCCGCGCCGAGTGGGTCAGCAGCGGTGCCTGCGACATCCTGCGGGCGGGCGCCAACGGGTGCGGGGGCATCACCCCCACGCTCAAGGTGCTGCACCTGGCCGAGTCGTTCGGGATGGACTGCGAGGTGCACGGCAACGGGTCGGCCAGTCTCGCGCTGCTCGGCGCCTCCGAGGCGAGCCGGTTCTACGAGCGGGGTCTGCTGCACCCGCACGTCGACTTCGACCTCGTGCCGCCGCACCTGAACTCCATCGTCGACGAGCTGGACGAGGACGGTTTCGTCGCGCTGCCGAGCCTGCCGGGGCTGGGCGACGACTGGAACCTCGACCACATCTCCGCCACTGTCGTCGATTCGTGGTAATTCGCGAATCGTCCCTGCCGGGAACAGGGATCCGCTGAAAGGAGAAATACCCGTACTGGACCCGCCGACAACTGCCGCCAGCACTTGTTCGAATGCGGAACCGGCCGTCAACGACGACGGTCGTCACGATCCAGGAGAGGTAGACCGATGTTCCCAACAATCACCACGAAGTCGTGGCGTGCGGCGCTGCTGACCGCGGCTGTCATCGTGGGCACGACCACCGCCGCCCTGCCCGCCACAGCCGCGCCGTTCGACTTGGCGGGCTGGGCGACGCAGGGCGGCGGCACGACCGGCGGCGGCAGCGCCTCCCCGGTCACCGTCACCACGGCCGCGGCGTTCACCGCGGCGGCGAAGTCGACGAGCCCGGCCGTCATCCGCGTCTCCGGCACGATCACCCTGTCGTCCATGACCAAGGTGACGGCCAACAAGACGATCATCGGGGTCGGCTCGGGCTCCACGATCACCGGCAGCGGCCTCAACGTCGCCAACGCCTCGAACGTGATCATCCGCAACCTGAACTTCCGCGACTGGAACGATGACGCCATCAACGTCCAGTACTCGACTCGGGTGTGGATCGACCACAACTCGTTCTCCAACGGCTACGACGGCGCCGTGGACGTCAAGCGGGCCTCGGACTACGTCACCGTGTCGTGGAACAAGTTCTCCAGCCACGACAAGACGATGCTGCTCGGGCACGACGACGGCAACGGCTCGGAGGACTCGGGCAAGCTGCGCGTGACCTACCACCACAACTGGTTCAACGGGACCAACCAGCGCCACCCGCGGGTCCGCTTCGGCAACCCCGTGCACGTGTACAACAACTACTACGGCGGTGTCACGTCCTACGGCGTCGCCTCCACGAAGGACGCGGGTGTCCTCGTCGAGGGCAACTACTTCGAGAACACCAAGGACCCGTTCCACCGCGGCGAGGGCAGCTCGCCCGCGGCGAACCTGGTCGCCAAGAACAACTACTTCGTCAACTCCGGCGCGGGTAGCGCGGGCGGCACCGTGAAGGCCATCCCGTACTCCTACACCCTGGACGCCGCCAGCGGCGTCAAGTCGAGCGTCACCAGCGGCGCGGGTGCCGGGAAGATCTGATCCGAGGACGGGTGTGGGTTCCACTGCGCGGCGGCGGCTCCCACACCCGCCCACCAGTTGTAGCACGTTCACAATGTCCGGCACGGTCGAACCGCCCAGCAGGCCTGAGCAGGGATTTCGACGTGGTGGCCACAGCGTTCGAGGCTCATTCGAGCGTGCGGAAACGCGGTTTCCGCGGACACCTCTCCAACAACGGTTGAACCGGTCACTTTTTCGGTCCGTACTCCCGAATGTACCGAGAAAGATCCACGCGCACTCCGATACTTTCGGCGCGCGGGAGCCCACCGATCCCGTGAGGTGCCCGATGTCCCATATCCTTCCCCAGCACAAGAAGCGTCGAGCTGTGCTGATCGGAGTCGTCGGTATCGCCGCGCTGACCACCGCGCTCACCGCTGCGGCGTTCGCCGCGAACGGCAAGTCGACCGCGTCGACGCAGGTCGTGTCGTGTCCGACCCCGGTGATCCCGGCGGTGCCCGCGGGTGCCCAGGCCGAGGTCACCAGGAACCTCGGCGAACTGGACAAGCAGATCGCCGAAGCCAACAAGCGCCTCGTCGACACCGTCGGCCAGGGCGGCGCCAACTTCGCCGAGAACGCCATCGTCGGACCGCTGGAAGACAAGCGGACCGCCGTCCTCAACCGCATCGAAACCGCCATCGGCCGCCTCGCCGCCAAGCCGGAAGGCCTGGAGAAGTTCGCCCGCTGCGAACTCGCAGGCGCAGGTCAGGCCGCCCCCGCCGCAGGTAGCACCAGTGCCGCCGCCCAGCCCCCGGCACAGGCTCCCGCTGCCGGCGTAGGGACCGTCGCCTGCCCGACCCCGGTGATCCCGGCCGTCCCCGCGGGCGCTCAGGCCGAGGTCACCAGGAACCTCGGCGAACTGGACAAGCAGATCGCCGAAGCCAACAAGCGCCTCGTCGACACCGTCGGCCAGGGCGGCGCCAACTTCGCCGAGAA
>JBDSAJ010000382.1:0-4508 GCA_039922235.1 Umezawaea sp. | reverse complement strand
GCGGCCGAGACCTACCTGATCACCCTGCGCACGCCCGCCGAGGGAGCGTCCTGCCCGGCGGTCGAGCCGACGGGATGATCAGAGCCTGGTCTGACAACTGCTGCGCGATCCATCAGTGAATCTCAGTCTCCCTCTCGGATGCCGTGATCTCATGTGGAGCGTTTCGGGTGGGTGGCGTGTGCTGGTGCTGGTGCGCGCCGCTGGGTCATGTGCGGGGGTACACCAGGGCTGTGCGCGGTGTCCGGGGTACCGGTCGGGCACTTGGCCGGTCGTGGAGTCGGCTGTGGTGATGTCGGAACCTGCCGCTCGTGGAGTGTCGTGACCGTGACCGTGTCGGGGGCGGCGCGAGTGGCCCACAACTGGTGTCTGGGACAGGTCAAGGCAAACCTGGATCAGCGGGAAGCGGAACGCTCCTACGGTCTCGCCGCCACCTCGCCCGAGCACTGAAGAACTGGTCGGACTCGAAGAAAGGAAAACGGAAAGACTCCCCGGCAGGGGTCCGGCAAGGTCGTTGTTGCTGGTGAGGCCGTCATTCCCCGCAGTGTCAGCGGGCGGTGGTGGGGGTCGTGGTGCATCGTGGCGTTACCCGTCCGCTCGGTCCGGGGCCGGTCCAGGTGATGCGTTCGGTGCGTCAGGCAGCGACCGGTTCACGGACATAGACCCGCTTGCTGGGGCTGGTCCACACAAAGGTTCCCGGAGTCGGCTGGGCCACCGTCCAGCGAGGATCATGGCTTTTCAGGCGGTGATGCGCCCGGCACATCACTCCCAGATTGGCCGCCTCGGTCGGACCGTCCGGGAAGGCCGTGGTGTGGTCGAGATCCGCGCGGTGCGCAGGCACCGAACACCCCGGAAACACACACGTCTTGTCACGGGCCTGGACGAAGTCACGCAGCGCCGCCGGTGGCCGGTAGGTGCGGCGACCGACCTCCAGCAGGGTGCCGCGCTCGTCGGTGAGCAACCGCCGCCACGTCGCATCACCGGCGAGCGCGCGGGCGGTCTCGGCGTCGATTGCCCCGTAGCCGGCCAGTTCGCCGGGCTGATCGTCCAACCCCATCACCATCGACACCGGAACCGTCACCTGTAGCTGGACTCGGACGTTGCTGGGCTTACCCAACAACAGGTCGCAGACCACGTCGGCCCGGCGCTGATCCATCGTGCGCGGGTCGTCGGGGGTCTTGACCTGGCGGGCAATCTTGTCCACCCGCACCGCGATCGCCACTGCCTTCTCCGCCGGGACCACCGCGTGCACCGTGGCCATTCCGTCCTCCTCGGACTGGAACCCGGCGCACCGTCGGGTTTTCGCCTCGGTTGCCCGCTGCTGCGCTCCGGTGGGGTCGACCCGCGCGACGATCCGCCGCGCCCGCTGCCGCAGCTGCGCCCCGGTCTGCCCAGCCGCCTTCTCCAACACCCGCTCCTCCACCTCCCGTGCCACCTCCGGTGACAGGTTCATGGTCAGCTCGTGCACGGTCCGCACCTTGTACAGGTCGATCTCCCCACGCCCCATCGCCGCCAGCGAGGCGGGCAGTCGTTCCACCACTCCCTCGGCCAACGCGACTTGATCGGCGGCCCAGGTCGGTGTCCACCTCAACAGCAACGCCACCGACTCCGACCGATACCGGCCGTCGGACCGTGCAGCGATACCGGCTAGTGCCCGCAACAGCCGGGCGTGCAGGGAATTGATACCCCGGTGGCATTCCAACGCGATTTCTTCAAGCTCAAGAATCTCACTATCGCCCATAGGTAGAATTCTACCGAAAGCACAAGATCGACTCGATGACACGAACTAGTGAAGAAAGTGATGCATAATCTTCACAACCCACCAACGAACGCAAACGCGCAGGCCAGCTGGCCGCATGGCCACGAAAGCGAGACGCGCACTACGGAACGTGGCCGATTTCACTTGGGGATTTGACCCTTAAAATTGCCGATCGGGCAGGCTCTTCCAAGCCTGCCTTTTAAGCCCGATAAAGGGTCAAATGAGGGGTCCCCAAGTCAAATCGGCCACAGCACGACGGCAGCCGCAGCCGCCAAGCCCGGGTCCACCCCGTCGTGTCGGCTCACCACCGGCACCATCCGCCTGGAGCACGACCACAAGCACGTGACGCTGCCGGTCCTGGGCACCCTCAAGACCCACGAGAACACCCGCAAACTCCACCACCGCATCACCAACGGGACCGCGAAGGTCACCTCCGCGACGGTGAAACAGAAGGCCGGCCGCTGGGACGTGTCCTTCTGCGTCGCGATGGAAGAAGCAGGACCGAGTACCGGCGCGGCCGGACGCGGTCATCGGCGTGGACCTGGGAGTCAGACCGCCGGCGGTGTTCTCCGACGTCGACCACGAGTACGGCACCATCGTGGTCGACGACCTCAACGTGTCCGGGATGGTCAAAACCCGGCACTGGCTCGTGTCGTCTCCGACGCGGGTTCAGTGAGATCCGCCGACAACTCACCTCCGTCCGCGGCGATTTCCGGCCGGCCGGCGCAGCGGGCACTGTCCACCAGGCCGATGCGGTTCGTCGGCGAGCGGTCCTACTCGCTGTACCTGGTGCAGGGCATCGCAGGCGGCGCCGTCGCGCTGGTCGGGACGTTCGGCGCGCGCTTGGCCGTGGCACTGGTGCTGGCACACGTCCTGTACCGGCTGGTCGAGCTACCGATGATCACCGTCGGCCAGAAGGTCTTGGCCCGCCGCAACGCCCGGCCCCCCGTTGAGACGGAGGCCTTGCGCGTCCCGTGATCAACTCGACAGAATCGCCTCTCGGATCTTCTGGGGTGACGATGTTGGGGGACCTGTGCGGTCGATCCTGAACCTGTTCGCGGTCGTTCTCTCCAGCGCCGCCGTAGTGGCGGGGGCCACCGCGGCGAGCGCGGAGACCGACTGGCGGCCGACCCCCATCGCGTGGCACGCCTGCCCCGATGGTCCGGCGGCCGAGTGCGGCACCCTGCGCGTGCCGGTCGACTGGAACAGGCCGCGCGGGGAGTCCTTCGACCTCGCCGTGTCGCGCCGCAAGGCGACCGACCCGGCCAAGCGCGTCGGGGTGCTCATCGGCGACCCCGGCGGTCCCGGCGGCTCGGGCGCGGAGTTCGCGCAGTGGACCGCCTTGTTCGGCCCGGACCTCCGGGCGCGGTTCGACATCGTCGGGTTCGACCAGCGCGGCACGGGCGGCAGCGCGTTCATCAGCTGCTCCGACGACCTGCTGAACGGCGGCCCGTCGCTCTACCCGGTGGACCAGGCCGGGTTCGACGCCCTGGTGGCGCACAACCGGGAGCTGTTCGCGGACTGCCGGGCGCGCAGCGGACCCGTGTTCGACCACGCCGACACCGGCCAGTCCGCCCGCGACCTGGACGCGGTCCGGCAGGCGCTCGGCGAGCGGAAGATCAACTACGTCGGCCTCTCCTACGGCACGGTGCTCGGCCAGGCCTACGCGGAGCGGTTCGGCGGGAACCTCCGGTCGATGGTCCTGGACAGCACCATCGACCACAGCGCCGACACCCGCCGGTTCGTCGGCGACCGGGCGGCGTCCTCGGAGGCGGCGTTCGGCGAGTTCGTGAAGTGGTGCGACCGCGCGGCCTCCTGCGCCCTGCACGGCCAGGACATCCGCACGGTCTGGCGGGAAGCGCTGGACAAGGCGGAGGCCGTCGGCTGGGGCAGGCAGCGCTTCTCCGAGTCCGTGCAGGGCTTGCTCCAAGGACCGGACTGGGCCGAGATCGCCCAGTTGATCGTGCAGATGGTCGGGGCCGAGCCCAGCCGCGGCATGGCGGCGTTCGTCGACTACAACTACTGGTCGGTCCGGTTGGCCACCGTGTGCCAGGACTTCAACCTGCGCGTCCGCGACTACCAGGACTACGCGCGCCTGCGGGCCGAGGAGCTGCGGCGCGGCCCGACCACGCTCGGCAGCGCGATCGGGCACGAGGAGGCCATGTCGTGCGCCGGGATCACCGGCCCGCCCGCGAACCCGCCGCACCGGCTGACCATCCGCACCGGGCCGAAGATCCTGGTGATGAGCTCCCGCCACGACACGGCCACGCCGTACGCCTGGGCGCGGAACATCCACCGGCAGGCCCCCGCGCACACGGCGCTGCTGACCTACGACGGGTGGGGCCACGTCGCGTACGACAGCAGCGAGTGCACCAAGGGGGCGGCCGAGACCTACCTGATCACCCTGCGCACGCCCGCCGAGGGAGCGTCCTGCCCGGCGGTCGAGCCGACGGAGTGATCAGAGCTGGGTCTGACAACTACTGCGCGATCTATCAGTGAATCTCAGTCTTCCTCTGCGGATGCCATGATCATGTGGAGCGTTTCGGGGTGGGTGGCGTGTGCTGGTGCGTACCGCTGGATCATGTGCGGGGGTGAGCCGAGCCGTGTGCGGTGTCCCTGGGCACCGGTCGGGCACTTGGCCCGCCGTCGAATCCGCTGTGGTGGTGTCGGCCCCTGTCGTTACCCTGCCATGTCAAGCCATGTCCCGACGGTGAACCCCGTCCGCAGACAGGTCCACTGTGGACTTCTCGGG
>JBDSAJ010000381.1:0-10945 GCA_039922235.1 Umezawaea sp. | reverse complement strand
GGTCGGCATCGCACCGCTGCGCTGGTTGTTCGACCTGCTGCGCGGCCCGCCGCCACCAGCAGGGACCCGGAACCTGGTGGCATGGGCTGCTCGTCTGAGCGCAGCTCGTTGCGCTGGGCCTCGATCTCGGAGATCACCGCCTGCGCAGACTCGGCGTCGGTGCAGTGCCGCATGTCGGCGATGGTGAACCCGAGCGTCGTGAGCGCGAGCACCAAGTCGGTCTCGGCCGCGTCGGCGTCCACATCGAACGCGAAGAACGTCTGACGTCGTTCGGCGACCGTGGCCGGGTCTTTCGCCCGCGATCCGGCGGAACCGGCGGACTGCCTGCGCCGGTTGCTGCTGCGGCTCAACGGCGGCCGCCGCCGTGACCGCGACGACACCCGCACCCCGGAAACCCGCCAGGGCGATGCCCGCACCGCCGAGGTGGTGACGCTCGTCGCGCTGGCGGCATTCGGCGGCTGGCCCCGCACGACCGTGGACTCGCTGCGGGCTCACACCGCGCAGTTGCAGCAGGAGTAGAGCTGGACGGTGCGGGTCGGCGAGGACGAGTCCATGTTGGACGCCTTGAACCACGCCGGGATGCAGGTGCCGTTCGGGTGCCGTGAAGGCGTTTGCGGTAGTTGTGAGCTGGTCGTCGTCGACAGCGAGCCGGAACGCCGGGATGACATCGGTGCTGCGCCGGGCCGGATGTACTGCTGCGTTTCCCGCAGCCTGTCGTCCCGCCTCGCCGTCGAGCTCTGAGCGGGACCCGCACCTGTTCACGTCGGGCAGGGGCGGGTTCGCGTCACCTCACGCACCGCGGCAGGCAGCGGCGGCGTCCATCGCGACCTGGACCGAGCGACGCGCTTCCGCTGCCGCCGAGGGGCTGGCGCCCGCGGTGAGGACCACGAGTGTCCCCTCGTAGAGCAGGTGCAGGTGGGCCCCCAGGACGACATCGCCGGTGAGGGTGTCGAACAGGGTGCGCATCCACGCCTTCTCCGCGCGGATGATGGGCACGGCCGGGTGGTCGCCGTCGCCGAGTTCGGCGTAGGCGTTGACGAAGGCGCAGCCGCGTCGCTGGGTGCCCATCCACGTCTCCAGCGCCTCGAAGACCACCATGACCTGCGGCTCGCCGTGCGGGGGGACGGCGTCGGAGCCGAGTTCGGCGAGCCGGGCCAGCAGGTGCTCGCGCCAGAGGTGGGCCCGCCGCAACAGGTACAGCGCGACGAGGGCGTCCTTGGAGCCGAACCTGTCGTACAAGGTCTTCTTCGTCGTGCCCGCGGTCTCCGCGATCAGGTCCACGCCGACGGCTCGCACGCCGCGGTCGTAGAACAGGTCGCTGGCCGCGTCCAGCAGCCGCGTCCCCGCACTGGTCAGCGCGGGCAGCGGCTTCAGCACGGGGCGCAGCGAGGCGGGGGTGGTGTCGTCGAGCGTGGTGATGGTCCGCAGCACGGTGCCTCCTCGGTCGGTGCACTGCGAGTATACCGACCGGTATGGTTACATGCGTCGGTGACCACCACCATCGGATCGTCCACAGCCCTCCTACCAGCACTCCGAGGCCGACGATGAGCGCCCGGTCGCGCGGTGCCGCGCTGGTCGTGGTGTGGAGTTCGGGCTTCATCGGCGCCGAACTCGGTGCTCGACACGCCGGGCCGGGCACCGTGCTGGCCTGGCGGAGCCTGGCGATCGCCGTGGTCCTGCTCCCGTGGGCACTGCGGGCGGTGACCCGCACGGGCCGGCAGGAATGGGCGCGCCAGGGCGCGTTGGCGCTGCTGTGCCAGTGCTTCTACCTCGGCGGCGTCTTCTGGGCCGCCGCCGCTGGTGTTCCCGCAGGCACCTCCGCCCTCATCGCTTCCCTGCAGCCCGCCCTGGTGCTCGCGGCCGTCGTCCTGCTGGGCTCGCAACGAATGCGGGCAGGCCACCTGGCGGGACTGGCGCTGGGGACCACCGGGGTCGCGCTGACCGCGGCGGGAGACCTGAGTGCCGGAGTCACCGTCGCGGCACTGGTCCTGCCGCTGGTGGCGATGCTGTCCCTGACCGCCGGGACCCTGTTGCAGCAGCGCTGGTCCGCGCGGGCACGGACCGCGCTACCGTTGATGCGGACCTTGGCCGTCCAGTCCATCTTCACCGCGGGTTTCTTCACCGCCTACGCCGCGGGCACGGGCACCCTCGCACCTCCGCCGACCACGGGGTTCTGGATCGCCGTGGCGTGGGCGGCCGCGGCAGGCATCGGCAGCTACGGCCTCTACTACGTCGTCACCAGCCACGACGGGGCGACCCGCGCCAGCACGCTCCTCTACCTGACGCCCGCCGCCACGGCCCTGTGGGCGTTCCCGATGTTCGATCAACCCATCCGGGCCACGACCGTTCTCGGTTTGCTGATCAGCGCGTCCGCCGTCGTGCTCCTCCGCAACGCGTCGGCGCCCCGGACAGGAGCGTCCGCGGCGACATCGGACGCCCACGCCCCAAGCGATGCCAGTGCCGGCGAACGCAACCCTTCGTCACACCTCAACGGGAACGGCATCAGCTCGTGCCGTTCCACGAGATGAGCGGGACGGGGAGAGCCGGAGTCCAAGGAGGTTGCGGCGTCGGATCATGATTTCGGCTATGACGATGTTCGGCAGCCGACTCGAGAAGGGAACGGCGGCGTAGGCGTCGGCAATCAGTTGTTCCGCTGCGCCGCGACGGCTGGCCGGACGAGACGAAGTCCGCGGCTACCTGGCCGGTTACCCGGAGTTTGATGGACGTGCGGGAGATCCCCGCCATCACCGTGCACCACACGGAACAGCCGGACACCATCGTGGTGGAGTTCACCGTGGACGGACGGTCCGCACCGGACAGCCTTATCGGCTGGACTACATCACGGTGGTCACCGTCCGGGAAGGTCTGATCGCCGACTACCGGGACTGCTGGAGCCCGGTGGCCGCCGCGGCGGCCGGGACGTTGCCCGAACTGCTCGACCCGCTGCGCTCGGCGGCCGCCCGATGACCGGCGTGCTGGTGACCGGCGGCACCGGAAGACCGGGAGCGCGTTGGTCGAACTGCCGCGCGGCAACGGCGTTCCGGTCCGGGTGGCCGGCCGGACCCCGTCGGCCGGTGATCCCGACGCGGTCCGGTTCGACTGGGAGGACGCGACCACCCACTCGGCCGTCCTGCGCGGGGTGAACCGGGTTTCCTGGTGCCGCCGGTGGAGAGCGCGGATCCTATGCCGCTGGTCGGGCCGTTCCTGGCCGAGGGCGACGCCTCGGCGTGCGCCGAGTGGTGCTGCTCGGCTCCGCCATCGTGCTGCCGACTTCGTCCAAGAGCACGCCACCGAGTGGACGGCCGGCGGGATGTCCGGGTCTTGACCGCTACCCGGAGGCTGTGGACGATGCGCCCCGGTCGATCCGGCACTCCGGGGACGGCAAAGGTTCTCGCGGGTGGGTGGTGGTCGCTCCGCGAAGGTGGGGATTGGACCGGGATCTTTGTGGCGGTATGCATTGTCGCGTGCTTTCGTTAGCCTGCAACACATGATCGCCACAGTGGTGTGGGGTACCGGGAACGTCGGCCGCGCCGCCATTCGCGCCGTCGAGGCCCATCCAGCGCTGAAACTGGCCGCCGTGCTCGTCCACAACCCCGACAAGGTCGGCCGCGACGCGGGTGATCTCGGTGGACTCGGTCGCGAACTCGGGATCGCGGCGACCGACGACGTCGACGCGGTGCTGGCGGCGAATCCGGGTGCCGTGGTGTACGCGGCGTCCGGTGACATCCGGCCCGACGAAGCCCTTTCCGACATCACCAAGGCGATCCGGGCGGGCGCGGTGGTCGTCACCCCCTCCCTGTACGCGCTCTACGACCAGCGCAACGCCCCGCCGGAGTTGCGGGAACCGGTGCTGGCCGCCATCGCGGGGGGCGGGGGTTCGCTGTTCGTCTCCGGCGTCGATCCCGGTTGGGGCAACGACGTGCTGCCGTTGCTCGTCAGCGGGTTGGGTAGCGAGATCGACGTGATCCGCTGCCAGGAGATCTTCGACTACTCCACTTACGACCAGCAGGACTCGGTGCGGTACCTGGTCGGGATGGGACAGCCGATGGACTACCAGGCGCCTATGCTGATGGCGACGGTCCCGAGCATGGTGTGGGGCGGGCAGGTTCGGCTGATGGCCAGGGCACTGGGCGTCGAGCTCGACGAGATCCGCGAAACCCTGGACCGGCGCGCGCTCGACACCACGGTGACGACCAGGACCATGGGCGATTTCGGGGCGGGCACCCAAGGTGCGGTGCGGTTCGAGGTGCAGGGCATCGTCGGTGGCGAACCGCGCATCGTCATCGAACACGTCACCCGCATCCACGCCTCGTGCGCGACGGACTGGCCGATGCCGCCCTCCGGTTCCGGTGCACACCGGGTGATCATCGAAGGCCGCCCGCGCATCGAGGTCTCGGTCGAGGCCACCGATGAGGGCGAAAACCGTTCCGCGGGCGGCAATGCGACCGCGGTCGGTCGTCTGGTCAGCGCCATCGACTGGCTCGTCGAGGCGAGGCCCGGACTCTACGACGCGCTCGACGTCCCGTTGCGCCCCGCGGTCGGCAAGCTCGGAAGGACACCACGATGAACATCGACATCCCGCAGGACAAGGACCCGATCGCGTACGTGTGGGGCGAGATGGTCCCCGGTATCGGGATCGCCGCCTCGAAGTTCTCGCTCTCGGTGTACAGCCACACCACCCTCGGACTCCGCGAGTTCGAGGCCGCGCGGTTGAGGATCGCGCAGATCAACGGGTGCGTGTTCTGCCTCGACTGGCGGACCGAGAGGGACGGGCAGAAGGTCGAGGACGATTTCGCCGACGCGGTGACCCAGTGGCGCACCACCGATGCCTTCGACGACCGCACCAGGCTGGCCGCGGAGTACGCCGAGCGGTACGCACTGGATCACCACGGCCTCGATGACGAGTTCTGGTCTCGGATGACCGCGCACTACAGCCAGTTGGAGATCGTGGAGCTGAGCATGAGCATCGGCTCATGGCTCGCGTTCGGCAGGCTGAACCACGTGCTGGGCCTCGACACCGCTTGCGTGTTGCCGAAGCTCTGAGGCCCGCACGCCCCGCCGAACCGTCGTCACAGGTCAGTGGTGATGATCTTCTCGATGTTCCGCTCGGCGAGCGCCGTGATGGTGACGAACGGGTTCACGCTGGTGTTGCCGGGAATCAGCGCGCCGTCGATGACGTACAGACCGGCGTACCCGTGCAGGCGACCGTAGTTGTCGGTGGCCTTGTTCAGCACAGCGCCGCCGAGCGGGTGGTACGTCAGGTGGTCGCCCCAGACCTTGTAGGTGCCGAAGAGGTCGGTCCGGTAGATCGTCCCCTCCTTCGAGTTGATCTTGTCGAAGATCGTCTTCGCGGCGTCGATGGACTGCTGCTTCCAGCCGGTCTGCCAGTTCAGGTCGACCTTGCCCGCGGCTGCGTTCCAGGAGAACTCGGCGCGGTTGGTGTTCTTGGTGATCGACAGGTAGAACGAGGCGTAGGTCTCGATCCCGGTCGGTAGAGGTGCCACCTCGGCGAACGCGCCCCCGCTTGCCCAGTTGTCGATACCGGCGGTGGGGATGGATGACTGGAGGCTGCCTGTGGGATCCCACAGGTGGTTGGCACGGCCGCACATGACGTTGCCGTTGTCGCCCCAGCCCTTGCCGACCTCGGCGTTGAGGTTCGGCAGCGCGCCGGTGGACTTCAGCTTCACCAGCAACTTGCTGGTGCCGACGCTGCCCGCTGCGAAGAACACCTTGGCAGCGGTCACGGTCTTGGTGGTCACGGTGTCGCCGTTGGTGTTGAGCTGGTCGATGGTGACCGTGTAGCCGCCACCGGTCGCGGGCCTGACCGAGGTGACCTTGTGCAGCGGGGAGATGGTGACCCTGCCGGTCGCCCTGATCTGCGGCAGATAGGTCTTCTGCAGCGACTTCTTGCCGTAGTTGTTGCCGTAGAGGATCTCGCCCGCCAGCGCCGACTTGGTGGCGGTCCCGGCCGCCTCCTGCTTCATGTAGTTCCAGTCGTACACGGTCGGCACGAAGATGAACGGGAAGCCGGACCGCTGGGCTTGCTTACGCCCGACCCTGGCGTACTGGTAGCAGTCGGTGGTGTCGAACCAGGCCGGGTCGATGTACCCGACTTCGAGCACGGCGTTGGCCCGCGGGTAGAAGACGTTGTACATCTCGTCGGCGTTCACCGACGGGAGGACGCCGCCGAAGTACTCGCGCTTGGGCGTGACCGCCATGCCACCGTTGACGAGCGAACCGCCACCGACGCCACGGCCCTGGTAGACGGTGATGCCGCTGAACTCCTCGGCGTCCAGGATCCCGGTGTAGCGGGGGATCGTCTTGTCGATCGGGAAGCCGAGGAAGTTGCTCAACGGCTGCTTGGTCTTGGTGCGGAGCCAGAAGGACCGCTGGTCGGGGGTCGTCGTGTTGGCGAAGATCTTGCCGTCCGAGCCGGGGGTGTCCCACGACATCCCCATCTCGACCATGTGGACGTCGACGCCCGCCTGGGCGAGGCGCAGTGCTGCCACGGAACCGCCGTACCCGGAACCGATCACCAGGGCGGGGACGGTGGCGGTGTCAGCGATCGGAGTGGACGCGGACCCGGCCTCCGCTTGTGCCGCGGAAGCGTGACCCGCGAGGGCCACGCCTCCTAATATAGAACCTGTTCCTGCGATGAAGGTGCGTCGGGAGACGCCCTTGAAACCATTGGCACACGGCATTGTGTGGGTCATGTGATGTTCCTCACTCTTGACCTATGAGAACAAGTTATACCGGTGGTTGCGCGGCAAGTCACTACTTGGTAGTCGCGGTTTCCGCCGGGGTGTGATGGCAGATGGCGGCGGTGGGGGCGTGCTGAAGATCGTCTGGTCGGGACGGCGAAGGGGGTGATTCGCGCCGGGCGTCCGCTCACGCCGAGCGGGAAATGATCTTTTGTCGCAGGGCGGTCGCGACGCCGTCCGCGGGAATAGCTCGCCGAAATGGATCACCGTCGGTGGCTCGTCGCGCATTCGGCGCGGTTACCCGTCGATCATGGTCGGAGAAGATCCACCGCGGTACCTCGGGCGAACTGCCGATGCCGCCGTGGAGTCGACGGCGCGGGAGGAGGCGGCAGTCGGCCGTTCGGACCCCACGGCTCCGCCGACCTCTTCTGCCCGGCTGGGCGGGCCGCGGACCTGGGGCGCTGGACGGCCTGCCTGGTCTGGCGAATGCTCGACCAGGCTGCCGGACCCATTCGGTCGGCGCGGCCACAAGGCGCGTTTTCGTGGGTAAAGCTAGTGGTGGTAAGAGTGTGGTCATAACGATCTCAAGAGCGACGGCAAGGGTGTTGCGCATCGACCGCGCGACCAGTACGCGCGCCCGCGACCGGCCCTGGATGCCTTGACGATATGACAAGGCCTGTCCGGTCCATTGGTCCAATCGGCCCTTCACTTTTGTCGGGATCATGCATAAGTTGCAAATAGGTCAACCAAGGGGAACTGAAAGGTCTGCCGTGCCGAAGCGGTAGTTGGACAACGTTGACAACCATCGTGCGGATGGTGCTTTCGAGAGCGGGAAAAATTCCTACACCGGCAATCGCATACCACCGCGCCCACATGCTGTCATCCCGGTTCGGACACGTCGAATCCCGTTCTGAACCGATTCCAGTCAACCCGGATGGAGAATGATGGACGAGCGCGCCCGGTCCGGCTGGTTCACGAAACTGGTGTCCCGTCGCGCGGCGTTGGCCACCGGCACGATGGGGCTGGCCGTCCCGGTGGCCATGACGCTGGGCGTCGCGGCGCCCTACGAATCCGCCGGGGTGCAGAACGAATCCGCCGGGGCGCGGACGGGCGCGGTCCGGAAGATCACCATGTACGCGGAAGCCTTGCCGGGCAACCTGTACGGCTACGGGCTCGAACCCGGTCGAGCCACGGTCCCCGGACCGGTCCTGGAGATCTACGAGGGCGACACGCTCGAAATCACCCTCGTCAACAACACCGACCGGCGAATGTCGATCCACCCGCACGGCGTGGATTACAGCGTCGACTCCGACGGTAGCCCGCTCAACGCCTCATTCAACAATCCAGGCGAAACCCGCACCTACATTTGGCGCTCGCGGGAGATGTTCGCCGCCTCGGGACGGCGGTGGATGCCCGGCAGCGCGGGGTACTGGCATTATCACGACCACGCCATGGGCACTGATCACGGAACCCTGGGCTTGGCACGGGGTTTGTACGGCGCGCTGGTGGTGCGCCGCCGCGGCGACATCCTGCCGGACAAGCAATTCACCGCCGTGTTCAACGAGATGTCGATCAACAACCTGATCGCGCCGAACACGCCGGTGTTCGAGGCCAACCTCGGCCAGCGGGTGGAATGGATCGCGATCGGTCACGGCAACCAGTTCCACACCTTCCACCTGCACGCGCACCGGTGGGCGGACAACCGCACAGGAATGCTCGAAGGCCCGTCCGATCCCAGCCAAGTGGTCGACAGCAAGGACCTCAACCCCGGCAATTCCTTCGGGTTCCAGGTCCTGGCCGGTGAAGGCGTCGGACCAGGCGCGTGGATGTACCACTGCCACGTGCAGAACCACTCGGAAACCGGGATGTCCGGGATCTTCCTCGTGCGCAACGCCGACGGCTCCCTGCCACCCGGCGCTCAGGAGGCGATCGACCGCTTCCGCGGGCACGCCCACGGCACGGTCGCCGCGGGAACTCCAGGGTCGACGCAGATCCCGGCCGTCGCGCAGGAGAACCACGAACACACGCCATCACGATGACTCGTGGCCCGGCCACGGCAAAGGAGTGAGGGATGGGGTCAAGGACCTCTCCACGCGAACGTCGATGGGGAAGGGGCAGGAACGCGTTGTCGACGGTCATCGCCACGGTGGTGATGACCGGTGGATCGCTGACCTCCGCGTCCACAGGCCTGGCTCAGCCGGCACCGGCTCCGGCGGCCAACGCCACCGCGGTGTCCGTCCTGGTCTTCCACGGCGCCGCCGCCGAGCAGCAGGACCCGGTGGGCAGTGCGGCCGACGCCATCCGCGAGATCGGCGCGGCGAACGGCATCACCGTGCACCAGTCGTCCGATCCCGCCGAGTTCACCACGGCGAACCTCGCCAAGTACCGCGGTGTCGTGTTCCTGTCGGCGAAGGGCACGACCCTCAGCCCTGATCAGGAAGCCGCGCTGCAGAGCCACGTCAAAGCGGGCGGCGGATTCCTCGGCGTGGCCGACGCCGCCAAGGCGCAGGACCAGTCGTCCTGGTTCACCGGCCTGATCGGCACCCGCCCGGTCGGCAGCGACCCCATCATCGAGTCCGTGACGGCGAGCGGGGAGAACACCCCGAACGAGACCAAAGAGAAGCTGACCGACGGCAACGCGGCGACCAAGTGGCTCGCCCGCACCCCGACGGGCTGGGTGGCCTACCGGCTGCGTGCGGCCGCCGCAGTGAACCGCTACGCGCTCACGTCGGCGAACGACTCCGAGGGCCGTGATCCGAAGGACTGGACGCTGCAGGGCTCCGCGGACGGCACGACCTGGACCGACCTGGACAAGCAGACCGGCCAGAAGTTCCCGGACCGCCTCCAGGCCCGGACGTTCACCGTGGCGGACCCGCGGCCCTTCCTGCACTACCGCCTGAACATCACGGCCAACTCCGGTGAGCCGCTGCTGCAACTGGCCGACCTGCGCCTGTTCGCCGGCGGCTCCGAGCCGCCACCGGCGCCGGAGGTGCGCCAGTCCGTGGTGGACATCCTCGACCGGCAGCACCCGGCCAACGCGGGCCTGCCACTCACGATCACGCGCTCCGACCGCTGGTACAACTGGGAACCGAGCCCGGTGGGAATCGTGCACACGGTCGCCCAGGTGGAGGAACAGCACCACGACCCCGGTCCAGGCGCCAACGGCCCGTTCCACCCGGTCTCCTGGTGCCGTGACTACGACGGTGGGCGGTCCTTCTACACCGGCATGGGCCACACCGAGGACAGCTTCCGCGAGGACGCGTTCCGCAGCCACCTGACCGGAGCCCTCAAGTGGACGACCGGCATGGTGCGCGGCGACTGCCAGGCCACCATCGCCTCGAACTACAAGGTCGAGCGGCTGACCGCGGCCAACCAGACCGGCCAACTCGACCAGATCGGTGAGCCGCACGGCTTGACCGTCGCCCCGGACGGCACGGTGTTCTACGTCGGCAAGGGTGCCTGTCCGTCCGGTCCGGTCGTCGACTGGACGGACCCGAAGGTGGGCTTGGGCTGCGGCACGATCCACCAGTTCAAGCCGGACACCAAGCAGGTCTCGCTGTTGGCGACGCTGCCCGTGATGGGCAACCGCGGCAGCGGGTCCGAACTGGTCAAGAACGAGGAAGGCCTGCTGGGCATCGTGCCCGATCCGGCGTTCGCCGAGAACGGGTGGCTCTACATCTACTGGATGCCGCAGGACACCGTCGACCGGGAGAAACGGACCGGCAAGCGGACCGTCTCGCGGCTCACCTACGACCGGGCCACGCAGAAGATCGACCTCGCGACTCGCAAGGACCTGCTCCAGTGGGAAGTCCAGCAGCACAGCTGCTGCCACGCGGGCGGCGGCATGGCCTTCGACGCCAAGGGCAACCTGTACGTGGGCTCCGGCGACAGCAACTCGTCCCAGGGCTCCTCGGGCTACTCCGGCAACAACTGGACGGCCGACTGGCAGGGACTGTCCTTCCAGGACGCCCGCCGCACGGCGGGCAACACCAACGACCTCAACGGCAAGATCATCCGAATCCACCCCGAACCGGACGCCACGTACACGATCCCGCAGGGCAACCTGTTCCCGCCGGGCACGGAGAAGACCCGTCCCGAGGTCTACGTGATGGGCGTGCGCAACATCTCCCGCCTGCAGATCGACCCGGTCACGCAGTGGCTGACCGCGGCGTGGGTCGGTCCGGACGCGACCTCGCCGAGCCCGGACCTGGGCCCGGCCAAGTACGAGACCGCGACGATCATCA
>JBDSAJ010000380.1:0-3817 GCA_039922235.1 Umezawaea sp. | reverse complement strand
TCCGGGGTGGATGTCTTCGCAGCGGCCCCACCCCCCACCTGCGGGGTTAGGGGCCGCTAGGGGTGTGGGGCCGCCGCGGGGCGCGGTTAGTTTTTCGAAGCGTCGCTGGAGCGTCTTCCGCGCCGACACGGTGATCCTTCGAGCCCCTACGGAGTGGCAGTCGTGAACGATTCCCTGGTCCATTCTCTGCTCGATGCCGCGGCGGCCGACGCGGCCGGGGCGTCGGCGGTCCGCGACCGCACAGGTTTGTGGACCTACGCCGAGCTCGCGGCGTGGAGCCACGCCGTGGCCGCGGTGCTCGCCCGTCGCGGCGTCCTGCCCGGTGACCGGCTGGTCGTGCAGCTGCCCACCAACCGCGAACTGGTCGCGCTGTTCTACGGAACTTCGCGCCGCGGCGCGGTGTTCGTGCCGATCAACCCGGCCATGAAGCGGTTCCAGTTCGACTCCGTGGTGGCCAACGCCGAGCCGGTGCTGGTGATCACGGCCGACGAGTTCGGTCCACTGTGGAAGGAAGTCGAGGAGGCCTTCCACGACCGCGAGTCCGCGGACGAGGTCCAGGTCCACGAGGACGACATCGCCGTCCTCGTCTACACCTCCGGCAGCACCGCCGCACCGAAGGGCGTGATCGGCCCGCACCGCCAGGTCACCTTCGCCACCCGCGCGATCCAGGAGGTCCTCGGCTACCGCCGCGACGACGTGGTGTTCTGCCGGTTCCCGATGTCCTGGGACTACGGCCTCTACAAGGTGCTGATGGCCACGCTCGGCCGCAGCGAGATCGTGCTCGCCGACGCCGAGTCGGACCTGCGGCTGCTGCACCGGATGCGCGAGGTCGGCGCCACCGTAGTGCCGATCGTCCCGTCGCTCGCCACCATGATCGCCACGCTCGCCGAGCGCGACATCGAGCCGCCCGCACCGGTGCGCCTGTTCACCAACACCGGCGCCGCCCTGCCCGACGCCACGATCGCCAAGCTGCGCAACGCCTTCCCCGGCGCCAAGGTCGTCCGCCAGTTCGGCCAGACCGAGTGCAAGCGGATCACGATCATGCCGCCGGACCAGGACACCGAGCGCCCCGGCTCGTCGGGACTGGCGCTGCCGGGCACCTCCGTGCTGATCCTCGCCGCCGACGGCAGCGAACTGCTCGCCGGGGACATCGGCGAGATCGTCGCCGCGGGCCCGCACGTGATGCCGGGCTACTGGCGTGCGCCCGAGATCTCCGCCCGCACCTTCCGCCGTGACGAGAACGGTGAGCCGCGCCTGCACACCGGCGACTACGGCCGCCTCGACGCCGACGGCTACCTCTACTTCGAGGGCCGGCGCGACGACATGTTCAAGCGCAAGGGCATCCGGATGTCCACATTGGAGATCGAGGCCGCCGCGATGGACATCCCCGGCGTCCGCGCGGCGGGCGCGATCCCGCCGAGCGAGACGCGGGACCTCGCCATCTGCGTCGAGACCGACCTGCCGCCCACGACAGTGCTGCGGGAGCTGTCCAAGCGGCTGGAGCCGCAGAAGGTCCCGTCCCTGTGCCACGTCGTCGCCGAGTTCCCGCTCACGGCGCACGGCAAGAACGCCACGAAGGAACTCGCGCTGCTGGTGGAGGGAAGCCGCAAATGAGCAAGTACAACGATCTCGCCGAGAAGTTCGGCACACCCGCCTACGTCTACGACCTCGAAGTGGTCGCCGAGTCGCGTGACCAGCTGTTCGGCATGCTGCCCGAGGGCTTCCAGCTGTTCTACGCACTGAAGTCCAACCCCCATCCCGAGATCGGCCGCGAGCTGCGGAGCGGCGGCTGCCGCGCGGAGATCAGCTCGACCGGCGAGCTGGCCAACGCGCTGACCGCCGGGTTCGACCCGGCCCAGATCCTCTACACCGGGCCCGGCAAGACGAACACCGAGCTGGAGCTGGCGATCGCCGCCGGCGTCCGGTTGTTCTCCGTCGAGTCGCTCACCGACCTGGAGCACGTCGGTGCCGCCGCCGAGAAGCACGAGGTGACGGCGTCCTGCCTGCTGCGGATCAACACCACCGCGAGCAGCGGCGGCACCGGGATCCGGATGATGGGCCGCGCCTCGCAGTTCGGCATCGACGCCGAGACGCTGCCCGCGCTCATGCCCGCGCTCAAGTCGGTGCCCGGCACCCGCGTGGTCGGCGCGCACTTCTTCACCATGAGCAACGCCCAGGACGAGGGCAGCCTCCTCGGGGAGTACGAGTTCGTGCTCCGGACGGCCGCGCAGCTGCGCCGGGAAGTCGGGCTGCCGCTGGAGGTCCTGGACATCGGCGGCGGGTTCTCCTCGCCGTACGCGGTGCCCGGCCCGCGCACCGGTTACCCGAACCTCCGGGCGGGCCTTGAGGTCCTGCTCGACCTGCACCTGCCCGAGTGGCGGGACGGCGGGATCGAGCTGGCCTGCGAGTCGGGCCGCTACCTGTCCGGCAGCAGCGGTTCGCTGCTGGCGAGCGTGGTGAACGTCAAGGAAGGCCGCGGCAGCCGGTTCGTCATCCTCGACGCCGGGATCAACGTCGTCGGCGGGCTGTCCGGAATCGGGAGGCTGCTCCCCGCGGCCGTCGGCATCGAGGAAGCAGGCAGCGAGGTGGGCAGCCTCGTCGGTCCGCTCTGCACCCCTGGCGACTCGCTCGCCAAGGCGACCGAACTGCCCGAGCTGGCTCCCGGCGACATCGTCACCGTGCCCAACGTCGGTGCCTACGGCGTCACGGCGAGCCTGATCAGCTTCCTCGGCCGCCCCGCGCCGACGGAGGTCGTGGTGCGCGGCGACGAGATCGTGTCGGTGTCGCGCCTGGACTACCAGCGGGCGTACGAGGTGTCGCCATGACGGAGGAACTGCGGACCTACGGCCGCCGGATCGTCACCGAGCCGCACCGGCCACTGGTGATCGTCAGCAGCATGGCATCGGACTCGCACACCTGGAACCTGGTCTACCTCGAACTGCTCGTCGGTGAGCTCGGCTTCGACGTGGTGAACCTCGGCGCGTGCGTGCCCGACGAACTGCTGGAGTCGGAGTGCCTGAGCCGCCGCCCGGCGATGCTCGTGCTGAGCAGCGTCAACGGCCACGGCTACCAGGACGGCCTGCGCGTGGTCCAGCGGCTGCGGGCCTTCCCCGCGCTGCGCACGATGCCGGTGGTGATCGGCGGCAAGCTCGGTGTCGGCGGGGCGCTGACCCCGGACGAGACCGAGCAGCTGCTGCTCGCCGGGTTCGACGCGGTGTTCGACGACCAGCAGAGCTCGACGTCGTTCCGCCGGTTCGCCGCGACGTTGTCCGCGGGTGTGGCACAGGTGGAGGGGGCGGGAGCGTGAGCTTCGAGGAGTTCGTCGCGCGCAAGCACGCCGCTGGCGAGCTCGTGGTGCAGCCACGCATGGGCTTCGCCGACCCGGTCGCCATGCGCGCCGGGCTGGTCGCGACGAAGGGCGCGGACGCCGCGACCGTCGGCACCCTCACGCTCGACAGCTACACCCGCGTCCGCGACACCGATTCCGTTGCGCACGCGCTGCGCAACGGGATCGCCCTCAACGGCTACCCGATCGTCAACCACCCGCCCGAGGTCACGCGCGGGATGCTCGACGGCCTCGAAAGCCCGGACTTCCCGGTGCAGGTCCGCCACGGCTCGGCCCGGCCCGCGGACATCTTCCGCGCCATGATCAGCGCGGGCCTGCACGCCACCGAGGGCGGCCCGGTGTCCTACTGCCTGCCCTACAGCCGTACTCCGCTCGACGAGTCCGTGCGCAACTGGGCGCACTGCTGCGACCTGCTGCTGGAGGCCGACCACCCCGGTGGGCGGCCGCACCTGGAGACGTTCGGCGGCTGCA
>JBDSAJ010000379.1:0-4091 GCA_039922235.1 Umezawaea sp. | reverse complement strand
AACCCGCCGAAATCCTCCCGACCCGGTCCAGGACGTCCAGCAGGGACACGAAACTCCCACCGAGCCCCGCTACATCACCCTGGAAAGGTCGCCAAATCGGACAGAAAGACTTAAAACTCAAGCTTAGAACTCCTCGAAGAATGCTCTTGGAATATTGTTGATCATCGGTGTGTTGACCTTGACTTGAGGAAGGGTGAGCAGCTTCCCCGGATCGTCTCCGACGAGTTGTGACGGCATGCTCGCGATGGCTGAGCGGATCGAGCCCATCGGCTGACCGAAGAGCTGCGGGCTCGATCTCGCGAACGGCTCCGTCATCCGCCGGTTTGCTGCGTGATCCAGTCGCGCACCGCGGTCAGGTCGGTCAAGGCCGACCTGCCTTGACGACACTCGTCCCCGAACCGGCCCCGACTCGGAACAAGCCCGACCAGACGCGGATCGGTCGCGTTGTTCGTGATCAGTGGACCGCCTTCGTCCCCGAAACACGGACCGCCACCGCCGTCGTACTTCGTGCAGATCTGCTCGCTCCCAACGCCGCAGGCCGACTCCGGTTCGGTGACCGAGTACGCCACCTGCAGTTCCGGTGTCGGGCCGCCACATCCGCGGGTCGGGCAGGTCTGACCCCAGCCGAGCAGCATGGTCTGCGTGCCCGCGGACCCCGGCTCGACAGCGATCATCGCAGGCACCGCCGCGACGCGTTCGCTCAACTCGATCAGCGCCACGTCGTCCGTGGGATGAGGGACGACGCGGGACACGGTCACGAGTTCACCCCCGCTGGTGAGGGAGCGCGAGCCGATTCGCACCGCGATCGTTTCCGGCGCTCGGCCTTCGGTGCACTCCCTGGCGGTGACGACCCAGGTGGGCGCGATCAGCACGCCACCGCAGAAGTGCGGAGACTGCCCCACGGAGTTCTTCTCCTGCAGAGATGCCGTGTAGTAGATCTGACTTCCCGGTGCGGGTCCCATGGAATTCGGCCGCACGATCGCGTGCGCCGACAGAGCGGGCGTCACGGCGAGCACGATGACGGCCAGCAGCAAAGAAAGACGTTTCATCGAGCATTCCCCTACAGATGTGCGGAGTGATCTTCCACAGTGGACAGTCGAGCGCGGACGACCCCGGCTTCCGGGACGCCGGTCGCGACGTACAGGGCCAAGGCGCAGCGCCAGTGCTGGCGAGCCTGATCCGCTTCGCCCACCGCCTGGTGCGCGTGGGCCAGGCCGTTGTGAGCGCAAGCCCGCTGGTACCGGTCACCCGTCTCCGAGGCCAGTGCGAGGGCCTGCCGGTGATGGGCGAATGCGCGCGCCGGGTCACCGCTGAGCCGGACGGACTCACCCAGGCCGTTGAGAGCTTCGGCCTGCAGACCTCGGTTTCCGGTGTCCAGCCCCACGGCGAGTGCGGTGTGGAGATTGGCGGCGGACTCCGCGAACCGGCTCAGATCCGCGAGGACAAGACCCAGTCCCAGCGTCGTGTAACCCTCCAGGCTCCGGTTCCCGGTGGCCCTGGCGAGGACGAGGGCCTGGTGGAAGTCGGTGAGCGCGTCGTCGTGACGGCCCAGCCGCCGGTGGACGAAACCCAGGCTGTGCAGCGCATAGCCACGACCGGCCATGTCGTTGATCTGCCCGGCGAGAGTCAGGGCCTCGTGGTGATGAGCGGCGGCCTCGTCGTAGTGGCCGAGCCGTTCGCAGACGATACCGAGGTTGTTGGCCGAACGACACTGGCCGATGCGGTTTTCCGTCCGCACGGCGATGTCGAGCGCCTGCCGGTAGTGCACGAGCGACTTCTGGTGGTCAGCCACAGCCAGGTACACGTTGCCCAGGTTGTTGTGCGTGCGTCCTTCCAGCGGGAGATCGTTGAGGGACCTCGCCAGTTCCAGGGCTCTCATGTGGTGCGCTTCGGCGTCGGCGTAGCGACCCAGTCGCTCGTAAGCCGTACCGAGATTGCCCAGCGCCCGGCACTCCGAGTCGACGTCACCGCTACCGCGGGCGGTGGCGTAGGCGTGGCTGTGCAACGCGAGCGCGTCGTCGTGGTACCCGCGCAGGTCGAGGTAGCGCAACAGGGTCGTGGACAGCTCACGCGAGTGGGCGCCGTCGGTCGTGGTGGCTGTCGCCACCAGGTTCGCTCGTTCACGTTCGAGCCATCCCATGGCCTGCGAGTAGCTGGACAACACCGGGGTCAGGACTTCGACCGGCACGTTCGCGCGTTCGTCCTCCGGCGCGACGACGTCCATCGCCCGCATGGCGGTGTGGAGGTAGCAACCCTGCAGGCGGGTGAGGGACTCGCGTCTGCAGATGGCGCTGTCGGTATCCGCGGACAGCTCGGCGGCGAAAGCGCGCAACAGATCGTGCATCCGGTACCGGCCGGCCTCGGACTGGTGCGACAGGTGCAGGTCGACCAGTTCTTCCAGCAGCCGCTCGCTCTCTTCCAGGTCCGTGCCGAGGAGTGCGGCCGCCGCGTACACGTCGAAGTCCGCACCGGGATGCAGGCCCAGCAATCGGAACAACCGTTGTTGGGACTCGGTGAGGTGCCGGTAGGACAGGTGCAGCGCGGTGGCCACACTGCGGTCGCCGGTCACCAGTTCGTCCAGTCGCTGTCTGCCGGCACGAAGACGTTCGGCCAGGTGCTCGACCGTCCACACCGGACGAGAGCGCAGCCGGGCCGCCGCGATGCGGATTGCGAGCGGAAGATGGCCGCACAAGCCGACCACGGTGCCCACCGCCTCCCGCTCGACCGGCTCGTGCCCGAGAACCTTCAGGAACAGCGACACCGCGTGCCGCTGAGGCAGTACGTCCAGCGACACCGTCTTGGCAGAGTCCAGATCGGTGAGCCTGCGCCTGCTGGTGACCAGCACGAGGCAGTCCGCGCTGCCGGGCAACAGGGGGCGGACCTGGGCCGCACTGGCCGCGTTGTCCAGGATCAGCAGGACTTTGCGGCCCGCGAGCTCAACGCGCCACAACGCGGCGCGTTCCTCGATCCCGGCCGGGATGTGTTCGCCCGCCACTCCGATCGAGCGCAACAACGTGCCGAGAGCAGCCACCGAGTCGGTGGGTTGCAGGTCGGTGGTGTGGGCGTGCAGGTCGATGAACAGCTGCACGTCCGAATAGCGTTCGGCAAGGCGGTGGGCGGTGCGCACGGCGAGGGCGGTCTTGCCCACACCCGCCATGCCGTCGATCGCGACGATCATCATCGACGAGCCCGTGGTGCTGTTGGCGGCGGCGAACAGCTGAAGGAGCTCTTCCTCGCGGCCGGTGAAGTCCTCCACGTCGTGCGGCAGGGCGTGCACGCGCTGACGAGGACTGCTGTCGGTGAGCACCTGCGGGCTCGCGCGTGGTGTGGTGGCCGAATGTCCGGCGATGAGGCGAGGATCAGCGGCGAGGATCTGGCCGTGCAACTCCTGCAAGGCGGCGCCGGGGTCGACCCCCAGCTCCTCGATCAGTCGCCCGCGGACCTGCTGGTAGTGGTCCAAGGCGTCGGTGGTGCGACCGGCCCGGTACAAGGCCAGCAGGTACTGGCCTGCGACGCGTTCGTCCAACGGGTGCCGGGCGGCTCGCGCGTACAGCTCGGCCACGAGTTCGCCGCCGTCTCCTGCCGCCAATCGCGCGTCGACCAGCTCGTGCTCGGCCGTCAGCCGTTCCTGCTCCAGCCGCGCCCGCTCGGCCCGCACCCACTCACCGTCGACGCCGGTCAGTGCTTCCCCGCGCCACAACGCGAGTGCCTCGGTCAGCGACCGCACCGCCGCCTCGTCGTCACGGTGTGCGCGAGCGCGCAGCTCGCGAAAACGCTGCAGGTCGACCAGCGGCTCCGGCGCCTCGACGAGCAACGCGTAACCGCCCGACCTGCGCACGATCGACACTCCCCCCATCCCCTCCAACGCCCGCCGCAACCGCGAGACGTAACCGTGCAGCGTCGCCCGTGTCCGCGGCGCCGCCCCTACGCCCCAGACCCGCTCGATCAGCCGGTCCACCGGCAGTGCCTGTCCCGCGTCGACCGCGAGCGCCGCCAGCACGCACCGCTGCCTGGGCGTGCCCAGGTCAACTGGTTGCCCGTCGTCCGCTTCCGCGCACACTTCCCCCAGCAGACGCAGCACCACCAGGATC
>JBDSAJ010000378.1:0-5285 GCA_039922235.1 Umezawaea sp. | reverse complement strand
CCACCGCGCGGGCGAGCCGGTGGTCGCCGGGCTCCGGGACGGATTGCTCCTCCTGTGCCAGGCCGAGGGTGAAGTAGATCACCGTCCAGCAGAGCCACGCGGCCTGGCGTTCGTCGCGTCCGCCGCGCAGGAGCGCGTCGACCAGGGCTTCGGCGAAGGCGAGCGTGGCGGGTTCGGCGGCGTACGTGCCCGACACGACCGAGGCGCCGTCGCGATGCGCCAGCAACGCCCGCCGATACCCACGAGCCAACGCGCGAACCCGCTCGTGAGGATCTTCCGGCAGATCATCAACACCGACCCCCGCCACGATCGCGTCAGCCACCAACTCCCACAGCCGCGCCTTCGTCTTCGCATGCCACAAAACCGTGTTCATCCGCACCTCAAGACGCCCGGCGATAGCCCGGAGAGACACACCATCAGCACCCTGCTCGTCGAGCAACTCCAGCGCCGCCCGAACGACCGCACCCACATCGAGGCGAACTTGACTCTTGGTCACCGACCAAGTCTACTCCCTGGTCACTGACCAAGGAGGCATCAGATGGACCAGGTAGTCGTCATCGGAGGCGGGCCGACAGGACTGTGGCTGGCAGCGGAGCTGAGGCTGGGCGGGGCATCCGTCACCGTGCTGGAGGCCAGGGAGGAACGGGACCCGCACTCCAAGGCGCTCACCATCCACCCCCGCACCATCGAATTGCTGGCGTGCCGGGCTATCGCCGACCGCTTCCTCGCCGAGGGGACGCCGATCCCCAGCGGCCACTTCGCAGGCCTGGACAGCCGGATGGACTTCGGGGTGCTCGACACGCCCTACCCGTTCACCCTCGCCCTCCCGCAGGCCCGCACCGAGGAACTGCTGGAAGAACACGCCCTGGCACTGGGCGTGAAGGTGCTGCGCGGCGAACGGGTAGACGGGCTGGTCCAACACACCGACCACGTCACCGTGCACGGCTCGTCCACAGTGGACGCGGAGTACGCGGTCGGGTGCGACGGTGCCCGCAGCACCGTCCGGACGGCGGCAGGCATCGAGTTCCCCGGCACGGACGCCACGACCTGGGGCTGGCTGGGCGACGTCGTGCTGGACGACCCACCGCCGCGGCCGGTGCTGTCCATCACCGGCGTCAACGGCGGCCTGATGGTCGTCGCACTGCCCGGCGGGGTGCACCGGTTCGTCGGCAGCGACCCGGGTGGCAACCGCACGACGTGGCCGGGCGAGCTGAGCCTGGACGAACTCCGCGCCACGGTCACCCGCATCGCGGGCACCGACTTCGGGATGCGCGACCCGCGGTGGCTGTCCCGCTTCGGCAACACCACCCGCCAGGCAGCCGAGTACCGCAAGGACCGCGTGCTGCTCGCCGGCGACGCCGCCCACGTCCACTTCCCGACCGGCGGCGTCGGGCTCAACGTCGGCGTGCAGGACGCGGCCAACCTGGGCTGGAAGCTCGCCGCCGTGGTCACCGGCCGTGCCCCCGAGTCCCTGTTGGACACCTACCACGACGAGCGCCACCCAGTCGGCGCCGACCTGCTGCGCGCGACCAGGGCCCAGACGGCGCTGATGACCGCCTACACGCCGGAGGTCCAGGCGCTGCGATCGATGCTGAGCGACTTCATCGGCTCCGTGCCGGACTTCTCGCGGGTGCTGGCCGAACGGCTGTCGGCGCTGGACGTGGCGTACCCGGCGGAGGTGAATGCGCACCCGTTGACCGGTCGCCGCGCGCCGGACCTGCGCTTCGCCGACGGGACGACGCTGTTCGGGCTGCTGCGCGACGCGCGGCACGTCGTGGTGGGGATCGACTCGCACGACGACGCCGTGGTGGCCGGTGCACTGGCCGACCCACCGGGGGAGTGGGCGGACGTGAGCGGGGCCTTGATCCGCCCGGACGGCCACGTCGCACGGGCGACCGCGTGAAAGCCGGAGGGGCAGGCCGCAGCCTGCCCCTCCGGTGCCTAGCTCAGATCACTGCACGCCTTCGCGTCCGGATCGGTGCCCGCCTTGGGCACCCACTTGACGTTGGCGAACGACGCCGACATCGGGCCGTCGGTGTACACCAGGAACGGGGTGTTCACCTTCTCGAAGTCCAGGCCTGCCGCCGCGAAGCAGGACACCGGGATCTTCACCGTGTTCTTGCCCGGCGGCAGGTTCGTGAGCAGGTTCGTCACGGCCACCTCCGCGAAGCACGGGTAGACGCAGTGCGCGCTCACCACGGTCCGGTTGGTCGGCGCCTGGTTCACGATGACGTCGAACACCAGTGCCGCGTCGGTGTTCAGGTAGCCGCGCAGGTCGTTGCCCGCGCCAGGGCTCTGCATGTACACCTGGCCGGGTCCGACGCCGGTCCAGGTGACCTTCAGGCCGTCGGCCTGCACGTTCACGTCGGCGGGGACGACGTTGATCTCCGAGTGGGAAGCCGTGCCGTCGACGCCGATCTCCGTGCCGCCCCAGTTCTCCGGGGAGCCGATGGCCGCCTTGTACGGCTCGACGTCACCGCGGTTGAAGATCTCCAGGTCCTCGGTCGCGTTGCCGCCACCACCGTCGCCGCAGGTCGCGGGCGACTCCTCGGTGAGCGCGGGAACCTTGGTGCGACTCGTGTTGGTCAGGCCGTAGCCCAGCTTGAACAGCGGGTCGTAGCCCGGCGTCTCCGGGTTGAGCGGGGTCTGGCAGGCCGCCTTCGGCCACGAGTAGCCGAGCTTGCCGGTGTAGCCCGCGCCGGTGTTGCGGCCCCGGACCAGCAGGTCGGCCACACCGCCGCCCTCGGTACCCGGCAGCCAGGCCGCCACGAAGGCGTCCGAGCGGTTCAGCTCCTTGTTGACGTACATCGGCCTGCCCGACACGTAGACCGTGATGACCGGCTTGCCCTTGCCCGCGACCTTGTCCAGCACCGCGAGGTCGCCGGGGTAGATCCTCGCCGCCTCCATCGTGCGGCGGAGGTCGCCGGTGCCCTCGGCGTACGGGGTCTCGCCGATGACCGCGATCACGGCGTCGAACGCGGCCGGGTCGACGCCGTCGGCGGTTTCGCTGAAGGTGACGTTGGCCGTGCCGAGCGCCTCCCGGAGACCACCGAGGATCGAGGTGCCGTTGGGGAAGTCCGCGTTGGTGTTGCCGGTGCCCTGCCAGCTCAGCGACCAGCCGCCGGTCTGGTTCTGCAGGCTGTCGGCGCTCTTGCCGACGACCAGCACCTTCGACCGCGACGAGAGCGGCAGGACGCGGTTGTTGTTCTTCAGCAGCACCTGCGACTCGCGCACGGCTTGGCGGGCCAGCTTCTTCGAGTCGAGCGCCTTCGCCGACCCGGCCAGCTCGCGCTGCGACGGCTTCGGGGCGGAGAACAGGCCGCTGCGCAGCTTCACCCGCAGGATGCGGGTCACCGCGTCGTCGATGCGGGCCATCGGGATCTGGCCGCTCTGGACCTGCGCGGTGGTGTTGGCGATGAACGCCTTCCAGTCGTTCGGCACCATGATCACGTCGATGCCCGCGTTGATCGCCTGCGGGCAGCTGGAGTTGGTGCAGCCCGCGACCTGGCCGATGCCGTTCCAGTCGGAGACGACGAGCCCGTCGAAGCCCATCTTCTTCTTGAGGATGTCGTCGACGGCCTTCTTGCTGCCGTGCAGCTTGCCCTCGTTGATGCCCAGGTCGGCGTTCGTCCAGCTGTTGAACGACACCATCACGGACTGGGCGCCTGCGGCGAGCGCGCCGTAGTAGCCCTGGCCGTGGACGTTGATCATCTCGGCCTCGGACGACGGGTTCACGCCCTGGTCGGCGCCCTTGATCGTGCCGCCGTCACCGATGAAGTGCTTGGCGGTCGCGATCACGCCGTCGCGGCCGAGCCTGCGCGAGTCGCTCTCCTGGAGGCCCTTCACGACCTCGTAGCCGTACGCGCGGGTGATCCGCGGGTCCTCGGAGAAGCCCTCGTACGTGCGGCCCCAGCGGTCGTCCTTCACCACGGCCAGCGTCGGCGCGAACGCCCAGTCCTGGCCGGTCGCGCGGATCTGCTCGGCCGTCGCCTCGCCGATGTCCCGCACCAGGCACGGGTCCTGCGCGGCGCCGAGGCCGATGTTGTGCGGGAAGAGGGTCGCGCCGTACACGTTGTTGTTGCCGTGCACCGCGTCGATGCCCCACAGGACCGGGATCTTCGTCCGGGTCTCCACGGAGGCCTGCCAGTAGGAGTCGGCGAGCGCCAGCCAGGCCTGGGGGGTGGCGTGCTTGTCCTTGTTCGGCCACGCGCCGCCGCCGTTGAGGACCGTGCCGATGAAGTAGGTCTTCACGTCCTCGGGGGTGATGGCGGTGATCTCGGGCTGGGTCATCTGCCCGATCTTCTCGGCCAGCGTCATGTCCGCGACCATCTTGGCGACGCGCCGCTCGTCGAACGAGTTCTTGTCGATCTTGCTGTCGACCTTCGGCCAGTCCTTGAGCGTGGGCAGCCGGTCCTCGATCCGGGCGCAGCCGTGGCGGTCCAGTGCGGGGCGCCCGACGGTGGGCTGCCGGTTGCCGCCCTTCTCGGTGTCGGGTGTGGCGCTGGAGTACCCGGCGGTGGCGCCGGTGAGGAGCGACAACGTCGTCAGCACCCCCAGCGCGCTGCGCTGCGCACGTCTCCAGCCGGTGGTTTCGATCATGGGTCGTCCGTTCTCGTTGGCGGGCAGGGAAGCCACTTCCGGGCGTCGGTGAATCGATCCTGACCTTGGGCCGCACCTGCGTCAATGGTTTTGCGGGAGCGCTCTCTCGCCGGGGAATTCCCGGTTTTCGGCGTCTCGACCGGCCGCGGAACGGTGCCCGACCCGTCGGGGTGTTCCACCCGGTCGTGCTCAGCTTCCTCATACCTTCACCAGGCAGACTGGGAAGTGCGGGAAGGAGCCCCCATGAGCTTCATCGGATCGCTGCTCGGCACGGTGCTGCTGCTGTTCTGGTTGGTCATGCTGGTTCGACTGGTCTTCGACTGGGTGGGCGTCGTCTCGACCGGCCGCACGCCCGCGTGGACCGGCCGGGTCCGGAGCATCAGCTGGTCCATCACCGAGCCCGTCATCGCCCCGGTCCGGCGGGTGCTGCGCCCGGTCCGGGTCGGCGGCGTGTCCATCGACCTGGCGTTCACCGCGGTGCTGGTCGGGGTGCTCGTGCTCCGGACCATCGTCACCGCCGTCTTCTAGAGGAGCGGAACAAGATGGAGCTGACCAAGTTCGGCCACGCGTCGGTGGTGCTGGAGCGCGACGGGCGGCGGCTGGTGCTCGACCCCGGCGCGTTCACCGACACGTCCGCGCTCGACGGCGCCGAGGCCGTGCTGATCACCCATGAGCACGTGGACCAC
>JBDSAJ010000377.1:0-7087 GCA_039922235.1 Umezawaea sp. | reverse complement strand
CGAAGCCGCGGAACCGACGAGAGGTGTGCGATGACGCGAGTGCTGGTCGTGTACGAGTCGATGTTCGGCAACACGAGGGAGATCGCGAACGCCGTGGCCGAGGGTCTCGCCGACGCGGGAGCGGTCGACGTCGTCGAAGTGAGCAAGGCCCCCACCACCCTGTCCGAGGACGTGGACCTGCTGGTGGTCGGAGCCCCCACCCACGCGTTCGGCCTGAGCAGGCCGAGCACCCGCAAGTCGGCGGCCGACCAAGCGGTGGGGGAGATCGTGTCCACCGGGATCGGCGTGCGCGAGTGGCTGGACGAGCTGCGGCCCCTCGGCAAGCCCGCGGTGGTCTCCGCGTTCGACACCCGGATCAAGATCGCTCTGATGCCCGGCTCCGCAGCCCGCCGCGCGCTCGGCACGCTGCGCAGGCTCGGCTTCCCGATGCTGCTGCGGTCCGAGAGCTTCTACGTCACCGGAACACCGGGCCCGCTCAAGGACGGCGAGGTCGATCGCGCCAAGCGGTGGGGAGCCAAGCTCGCGGGAACGCACTCGGCACGCCAGCACGCCAACTGACACCACAGGGAGACGACCACCGTGCTGTCCACGTCGAGTGTCGGCAGAGCCGGTCTGAGTGGGGCCGAAGCGGCGAGCAGGCTGCGCCGCGACGGCCCCAACAGCCTGCCCGCGGCCAAGCGCAGGCATGCGCTGGTGCTGCTGGCCAAGCAACTCGTGCACATCTTCGCCGTCATGCTCTGGGTCGCGGCCGCGCTCGCCTACATCGCCGGTATGCCCTCGCTGTCGGTGGCCATCGCCGTGGTCGTGCTGCTCAACGGCGCGTTCGCCTTCGCCCAGGAGTACCGGGCCGACCGCGCCGCCCAGAAGCTGCGCGATCTGCTCCCGCTCAAGACGAAGGTCCTGCGCGACGGCCGACCCGTCCTGGTGGACGCCACCGACCTGGTGGTGGGCGACGTGATGCTGCTGACCGCCGGCGACCGGGTGAGCGCGGACGCCGAGGTCGTCGACCTGGCGGGACTGGCCGTGGACGAGTCCATGCTGACCGGTGAGAGCAAGCCCGTGCGCACCCAGCAGGGGAGCGCGGTGCTGGCCGGAACCCACCTCGTGGAGGGCGAGGCGACCGCCGTCGTCACCGCGACCGGCGCGGGGACCCGGCTGGCGGCCATCGCCGCCCTCACCAGCCACGCGACCCGGCCACCCAGCCCGCTCACGGTGCGGTTGAACAAAGTGGTGCGGGTGGTCGGGTTCACCGCCATCGGGGTCGGTGTCGCGTTCCTCGGCATCGCCGTGTTGCTCGGCCTGCCGCTGATCGAGGCCTTCCTCTTCGCCGTCGGCGTCACCGTCGCCCTGGTGCCCGAGGGTCTGCTGCCCACCGTCACCCTGTCGCTGGCCCGCGCGGCGCAGCGGATGGCCGGGCGCAACGCGCTCGTCCGCAGGCTCGACGCCGTGGAGACGTTGGGCGCCACCACGTTCATCTGCACCGACAAGACCGGAACCCTGACCCGCAACGAGATGTCGGTCGTGACGGTGTGGACCCCGATCGGCGAAGCAACAGTCGAGGGCGTGGGGTACGACCCGAGCGGCGTGGTCGTCGGGTCGGAGCCGGTGCGCTCGCTCGTGCGCGAACTGGCCGTCAGCGCCGCTCGGTGCTCACCGGTCGCCCACGTGGAGCACCGCGACGGGCAGTGGCTCCCGATAGGCGATCCGATGGAGGTCGCGCTGCACGTCCTGGCCGCCCGAGCAGGCGCGGAGATCCCGGCCACCGCCGAGGCCAAGTACCCGTTCGACCCGCATCGGCGGCGGTCGTCGGTGGTCGACGCCGACGGCGTCCACGTGTCCGGCGCACCTGACTCCGTCCTCCCGCTCTGCGCTCCCGCCCACGGTGCCGAGGAGGCGATCACGACGCTGGCCGCCAGTGGGCTGCGGGTGCTGGCCGTGGCCCGACGCCGTGACCTGCGAGCCGGTGACGACACCGGGTGGGAGGCCGCCGAGCGCGACCTGGAGCTCGTGGGACTGGTCGGCTTGCAGGACCCGCCGCGCGACGACGTCGCCTCGGCCATCGAGTCCTGCCGCACCGCCGGGATCCGGCTACTGATGGTGACCGGGGACCACCCCGCCACCGCGCGGGCGATCGCCCGGCAGGTGGGTCTGCTCGGTCCGGAGGAACTCGTGGTGGAGGGAGCGAACCTCCCGGAGGACGAGGCGGAGCTGGGCAAGCTGCTCGACCGCGACGGCGTGGTGGTCGCGCGGGTCACCCCGGAGGACAAGCTGCGGATCGCGAAGGCGTTGCAGGCCAGGGGCCACGTGGTCGCCATGACCGGAGATGGCGTCAACGACGGACCTGCCCTGCGCGCCGCGGACATCGGCGTGGCGATGGGCGCCTCCGGCACCGACGTGGCCAGGGAGGCGGCGGACCTGGTGCTGCTGGACGACCACTTCGCCACCATCGTCGCCGCGGTCGAACTCGGCCGCGCCACCTTCGCCAACATCCGCCGGTTCCTGACCTACCACCTGACCGACAACGTCGCCGAGTTGACGCCGTTCGTGGTGTGGGCGCTGTCCGGCGGTTCGATCCCACTGGCGCTGACCGTGCTCCAAGTGCTGGCTCTCGACATCGGCACCGACCTGCTGCCCGCACTCGCCTTGGGCACCGAACCGCCCAACCCCAAGACCATGCACGGCAAAGCGCCCACCGGCGCGCTGATCGACCGAACGGTGCTCGTCCGGGTGTTCGGCATCCTCGGCCCCACTGAGGCCGTCATCGAGATGGGCGCCTTCCTGGGAGTGCTGCTCGCAGGCGGTTGGGCACTGGGCCGCACGCCCGACGGCGAGCTGCTGGCCGTCGCCTCCGGCACCGCGTTCGCCGCCGTGGTGCTGGGACAGCTGGCCAACGCCTTCGCCTGCCGCAGCGGCTCCCGCGCCGTGGTCCGCGTCGGCCTGCTCGGCAACCGGCTGCTCGGCTGGGCGGTCCTGGTGGAACTGGTGCTGCTGCTCGCGTTCCTCGGCGTGCCGCCGGTCGCGGACCTGCTGGGTGGAACCTTCCCCTCGGCACTGGGCTGGGCCCTGGCGGCCTGCGCCATTCCCGCCGTGCTCGTGGTGGACACCCTGCACAAGTCGATCAGGGCGAACCGCCGCACCGCGAGGGCCTCGGCCACGTGACCGCGTTCGACCGCACGCCGGGAGGGCCGCGACCTGAGCGCGCGGCTGGACCGGCCGCCGAGAACCGCCCGACCGCTCACCGGCGCCGGACTGCGGCTGAAAGACGTGGAACGGGTGCAGTACCTGGTGCTCGGCCAAGGGACCTTCGCTGCCGTTTCGCGGACTTTGGCCACTGCGCCCGTCGATCGCGGACGCCGAAACTGGTGGAGGAAGTACCCGTCGACGGAGGTCGTGATGCGAGAACCGAGTGTTGACCAGGTGATGACCCGTGAGGTGGTCGCCGTCCGAACGGCCACGCCGTTCAAGGAGTTGGTCGAACTGCTGGACAGCAAGGGGTTCAGCGCGCTGCCCGTGGTCGACGACCGGAACCGGCCGATCGGCGTCGTGTCGGAGGCGGACCTGCTGGCCAAGGAGGAGTTCCTCGGCGGCACAGCGCCATCGCCCGCGCTGTTCGCCGACCGGGCCCGCAAGGACAGGTGGCGCAAAGCCCACGGCGTCCTCGCTGGAGAGGTGATGACCACACCGGTCATCACCATCGCTCCGGACGCGTCGGTGAGTGGCGCGGCGCGGCAGCTGGCGCGGTCGGGTGTGCGCAGGCTCTTCGTGGTCGACGCCAACGGTGCGCTCGCAGGCGTGGTCGCCCGCCGCGACCTGCTCGGCCTGTTCCTCCGCGATGACGAGGACATCCGTTCCGAAGTGCTGCGGCAGGTGTTCCACCGCGTTCTGCTCGCCGACCCGGCCACCTTCGACGTTCGTGTCGACCGCGGTGTCGTGTTCGTGGACGGGCGCCTGGAACGCCGCAGCGACGCCGAGTTGGCCGAGCGCCTGATCCGCACGATGCCGGGGGTGGTCGACGTGGTGTCCACCCTCACCTACGGCTGGGACGACACCGCGATCAAGGTCAATTCGGGCCTGGAACCCAGGTACTGAACTCAAGCCGGACTCGGGCCCGGAACCTTTGTCCGAGGAGAACACCAACGCCCTGAGGAGACGAGCATGCACGCGGAAACCGGTGACTGGCTGCTCGTCGAGCAGCCCATCGCGGACAGGTCGGCGCGCAGGGGACAGATAGTGGGTGTCCGCCGGTCGGACGGCGGACCGCCCTACGTCGTGCACTGGCTGGACACCGGGCACGAGGCGCTCGTCTACCCCGGACCTGACGCGCACGTGGTGACCGCCGTCGAATTGGCCGACCTGGACGCGCGGGCCGCTGAGCGGGCCCGCGTGGTCCAGCGCATCATCGGTGCCGACCAGGCACGACCGTGAAACCCCCGTGCTCGAAGTAGAGGTCTGGCACGTGCGAGCGCCGGAACCGCTGCGCGGACTGCGCGCACCCGGCTGCTGCTGGTCGCGAACCACGATCCCGGTTTCGGCATCTCCTCGTTCGGCGCGCGTGTCGTCCAGAGCCGGTGGCACCGCACATCCGGGACCTTCTGCTCTGCCGAGCCGGAATCCCGCTGCTGAAAATGGGCCCAAACGCGGTTCACCACGGGACGGAGCGGGGCGATCGTCGTCCGCCGTGCTCGTGGTTTCGAGAAGGTCCACAGGAGTCGATGTGCACGAGCACAAAGCGCACCACGAGCACGCGGACGAGGTACTGCGACGGCCACACGAGCACGCGTGCGATCAGCTCACGGCTTTCGTGAGCGGACAACCGCGCACTACCTCATCCGGCGGTGCGCGTTGAGCAGCGCGCTGGAGGAGGAGCCCAGCGGATTGCTGACGCTGTCGGAGGCGAAGTCACTGAGCCTGCTGAGCAGCGTCCCGTTCGGTCGCGTGGGGTTCTCCCGTGACGCACTGCCCGCGATCCGGCCGGTCAACCACGTCGTCGACCGCGGCTCGATCATCATCCGCACGCACCTGGGAGCCGCTGTGCTCTCCGCCGTCGGCATGGTGGTCGCCTACGAGGCCGATTCGATCGATCCCGTGACGCGCACGGGGTGGAGCGTGATCGTGGTCGGTGTCGCGAAGAGGGTGTTCGACATCGACGAGGCGGCTCGTTTCGAGTGCGTGCTGAAACCCTGGGTGCGCGAAACCATGGACCACGTCATCCGGATCGTGCCGGAGGTGGTGACCGGGTTCGAGCTGACCGGGGTCGCCGAGCTGTCACCTCCGTGACCTGTTGCCACGTGGGGCCGCCCTGGTCCGCGGACCCACGCGGCAACAGGACCGCCGATCAGGCGCGCAAGCCGTGTCGGGTGAACTGACCGCGGACCCGCTCGACCAGTGCCGCGTCGGGTGTCGGGGTGTCCGCGAGCGGGAACGGGATGCCCAGCGCGGTGTACTTCGGCGCGCCGAGCTTGTGGAACGGCAGCACGTCCACGCACTCCACGGAATTCAGCGTCGCCACGAACTCCGCGATGCCCTCGACGTTGTCCCAGTCGTCGGTCAGCCCCGGCACCAAGACGAACCGGATCCACATCGGCTTGCCCAGGTCCGACAGCCTGCGGGCGAACTCGATCGTCGGTGCGACCTCCTCGCCGGTCGTCCGCCGGTAGGTCGCCGGGTCCCAGGACTTGATGTCCAGCAGCACCAGGTCGGTGTCGGCCAGCAGCGCGTCGGTCGCCTTGGCCCCGAGGAAACCCGAGGTGTCCAGGGCGGTGTGCAGGCCGAGTTCCTTGCACCGGTGCAGCAGTTCGGCAACGAACTCGTGCTGCAGCAGCGGTTCCCCGCCGCTGACGGTGACACCGCCACCCGCGACCTCGATGAACCGCCGGTACTTCACGATCTCGGCCATCAGCTCGTCCACGGACACGCGCTGCCCGTCGTGCTCGTGCCAGGTCTCCGGGTTCTGGCAGTACTGGCAGCGCAACGGGCACCCCGCCGTGAAGACGACGAACCGCGTGCCGGGACCGTCCACCGCGGTCGCGACGTCCCACGAGTGGACCGCCCCGGTGCTCACAGCGAACCGTGGAAGGTTCGGCTGATCACGTCACGCTGCTGCTCCGGCGTCAGCCGCACGAAGTTCACCGCGTAACCGGAGACGCGGATGGTCAGCTGCGGGTGGTTCTCCGGGTGCGCCATCGCATCCAGCAGAGTCTCCCGGTTGAGCACGTTGGCGTTGAGGTGGAAGCCACCGGCGTCGACGTAGGCGTCCAGCACGCCGACCAGGTTGGTCACCCGCTCCTCCGGCGTGCGCCCCAGACCGCCGGGTGTGATGCTCGCGGTCAGCGAGATCCCGTCCAGCGCCTGGTCGTAGGGCAGTTTCGCCACCGACAGCGCGGCAGAGACCAGCCCGTGCCGGTCCTGGCCGTTCATCGGGTTCGCGCCCGGCGCGAACGGTGCACCTGCTCGTCGTCCATCGGGGGTGTTGCCGGTGTGCTTGCCGTAGACCACGTTCGACGTGATCGTCAGCACCGACTGGGTGTGCACGGCGTCGCGGTAGGCGGGATAGCGCCGCACCTTGGCCATGAAGTCCTCGACGAGACCGACCGCGATGTCGTCGGCGCGGTCGTCGTTGTTGCCGTAGCGCGGGAAATCGCCTTCCACGACGTAGTCGACGGCCAGTCCGGACTCGTCGCGGACCACCCGCACGCGCGCGTGCTTGATCGCGGACCGGCTGTCCGCGACGACCGACAGGCCCGCGATGCCGCAGCCGAGCAGCCGCTGCACCGGGTGGTCGTGCAAGGCCATCTCGATGCGCTCGTAGGCGTACTTGTCGTGCATGTAGTGGATGACGTTCAACGCGTCCACATAGGTCTTCGCGAGCCAGTCGGTCATCCGGTCGAGCGCCGAACGCACCTCGTCGTAGTCCAAGTAGTCGCCGGTGATCGTCGGGACCTCGGGACCGATCTGGTCGCCGCTGACCTCGTCACGGCCGCCGTTGATCGCGTACAGCAGTGCCTTGGCGAGGTTGACCCGTGCGCCGAAGAACTGCATCTGCTTGCCGACCTTCATGGCCGACACGCAGCAGGCGATCGCGGTGTCG
>JBDSAJ010000376.1:0-6996 GCA_039922235.1 Umezawaea sp. | reverse complement strand
GACGATCTTGCGGTACACGTCGGACCGCAGGTACCGCTTCGGCCACAGCTTGCGGACCACGGGGTGCTGCGCGCCGAACGCGCGGGAGCACCAGAACCAGTCCGTGTCCCAGCGCCAGATGTAGTCGCGGATCGTCAGGTGGTCCGTGCGGCGCGACTGGATCGACCGGTAGAAGACCTTGTTCCCGGTGTAGTCCGACGTGCTCGGCGCCTTGGCCGTGAAGTTCGCCAGCGTCAGGTACATCTCGGTGCCGCTGAACACCGTCCCGTCGATGAAGTCGACCCGCTCGCCCTGGTATTCGCCGTCGGCGCAGACCCCGGCGATGACCTCGGCGCACTCGCGCGCGTCGCCGAACGGGACGTGCCGCAGCCGGACATACGGCTGGACCGGCTCCAGCTCGATCTCCAGCCGCAACGTGTAGCCGAGCGTGCCGTAGGAGTTCGGGAAGCCGCGGAACAGCGGGTCGTCCGGGCGGACCACGACGACCTCGCCGTCGCCCGTGAGGACCTCCAGCTCCTTCACGGACTCGTGCGGGAGTCCGTTGCGGAAGGAGCTGGACTCGATGCCCAGCCCGGCGACCGCGCCGCCGAGGGTGATCGTCTTGAGCTGCGGGACGACCAGCGGCATGAGGCCGTGCGGCAGGGTCGCGTCGACCAGGTCCTCGTAGGTCGTCATGCCCTGCACCTGCGCGGTGCGGGCTATCGGGTCGACGGACAGGACCCGGTTGAAGCTGGCCACGTCGAGCCCGCCCGCCTGGTCCTGGCGGAAGCGGAAGAGGTTGGAAGTGGGCTTGGCGAGGCGCACGGGACTACCCGCGGGGATCGCGGCGTACTGCTCGCGCAGTGCGGCGACGGCCTCGGAGTGGGCTCCTGCCGGAGCCGCCTTCGCAGGGTGGCTGCTCACAGGTCCGACGTTAGGCCGATGATTCGTTTCCGGCATCCCCAATTCACCCTCCTGGTACGGGGAGATCCCACACTGTGGTCCAACGAAACGTCCGAGCAACGTGTAACCGGACATTACCGGCGAGTAGAACTCGGTCTAGGCTGACCGCATGACCCACGCCACACACGAGGTCACCAACCAGGTGCCGCCGCTGTCCGGTCACGACGTCGCCGCCGACCCGGCGCTGCTCGACGCGCTGCACCGCGGCGGGGCGGGTTGGGCCGAGGCCGAGGTGCACGAGCTGGGCAGGCTCGCGGGCCTGCCGGAGACCCAAGACCTCGCCCGGCAGGCGAACGAGAACCCGCCGGTGCTGCGGACCCACGACCGGTACGGGCACCGGATCGACGAGGTCGAGTTCCACCCGGCGTGGCACCGGCTGATGGAGACCGCCGTGGGCCACGGGCTGCACGCCGCCCCGTGGCGCGACGAGCGGCCTGCCGCGCACCTGGCCCGTGCGGCGAAGATGTTCGTCTGGAACCAAGCCGAGGCGGGCCACGGCTGCCCGATCTCGATGACCTACGCCGCTGTTCCGGCGCTGCGGACGACTCCCGAGCTGGCATCGCGGTTCGAGCCGTTGCTCGCGTCAACGAAGTACGACTTCGGCCTGCGGGCGCCGGAGAGCAAGCGCGGGCTGATCGCGGGCATGTCGATGACCGAGAAGCAGGGCGGGTCCGACGTCCGGGCGAACACCACCACCGCCCAGCCGGCTGGGGATGGAACGTATCTGCTGACCGGGCACAAGTGGTTCACGTCGGCGCCGATGTCCGACCTGTTCCTCACGCTGGCGCAGGCGCCCGGCGGGCTGTCGTGCTTCCTGCTGCCCAGGGTGCTGCCCGACGGGACGCGCAACGCGATGTTCCTGCAGCGCCTCAAGGACAAGCTCGGCAACAAGTCGAACGCGTCGGCGGAACTGGAGTACGACGGCGCGGTCGGTTGGCTGGTCGGTGAGGAGGGTCGTGGTGTGCGGACCATCATCGAGATGGTCAACATGACCCGGCTCGACTGCGTGATCGGCAGTGCGTCCGGGATGCGTTTCGGGCTGGCGCAGGCGACGCACCACGCGGCGCACCGCAAGGCGTTCGGCGGGTACCTGGTCGACCAGCCGCTGATGCGCAACGTGCTGGCGGACCTGGCTGTGGAGTCCGAGGCGGCTACCACCGTGGCGATGCACCTCGCGGGGGCTACCGGGGCGTTCCGCAGGTTGGCGGTCGCGGTGAGCAAGTACTGGGTGTGCAAACGTGGTCCTGCGCACGCGGCTGAGGCGCTGGAATGCTTGGGCGGGAACGGGTACATCGAGGATTCCGGGATGCCTCGGCTGTTCCGGGAGTCGCCGTTGATGTCGATCTGGGAGGGGTCCGGGAACGTCGCGGCTCTTGACGTGTTGCGGGCGATGGGTCGTGAACCCTCGTCCGTGGAGGCGTTCTTCGCCGAGTTGGACATCGCGCGTGGGGCGGACCGGCGGTTGGACGCGGCTTTGGATGATCTGCGTGCTGACTTGTCGGATTCCGTTGATCTGGAGCTGCGGGCTCGGCGGTTGGTGGAGCGGATGGCGTTGGTGCTGCAGGGGTCCCTGCTCGTGCGATTCGGGCATCCGGCTGTTGCGGATGCGTTCTGTGCGTCTCGGTTGGCGGGTGACTGGGGGATCGCGTTCGGCACGCTCCCGCGTGGCGTGGATACCGGGGCGATCGTCGAACGCGGCTTGCCGAAGTTCTGATCGTGGACAGCGGGAGTCTGCTGGACGTTCTCGCGGATGAGGTCCGCCGGTTGCGGGTGCTCGCGGGCGGTGACCTTGCTGTGCCTGTGCCGACTTGTCCTGGGTGGTCGGTCGGTGACCTCGTCTCGCACGTGGCGCGCGGGTTTCGGACCGTGGTGGGTGAGGAAGCCGAGTCGCCGGACCTCGCCCCGCTCGAGGCGCTCGACCAGGCCTACTCGGCGTTGGCGGCGGCGTTCACCCAGCAGCCGGACCACTTCTGGATCCGGCGGATGGCGCAGGAGGCGGCGATCCACCGGTTCGACGCCGAGCTGGCGCTTGGGGCGCCGTTGACGCCGTTTCCGGAGGACTTCGCGGCGGACGCGATCGGCGAGATGCTGGACGTGTTCCTGCGTCGGGAGACGCACACCTGGACGCAGGACTACGCCGCCGACCTGACCGAGTGGGGCACGCACTGGCTGCGGATCGTCGACTGGCGTGTCGACGTCCACCCGACAGGCGTGGACGTGACGCCTGCCGACGCCGACAACCCCGACGCCTCCGTGCTGGGAGCACCGGGCGCGGTCCTGCTGTGGCTCTACAACCGCGGCGAAGACGTGACGATCATCGGCGACGTGAGCCGCATCGCCCAAGTCCGCAGCCTGCTGACCACCGCCATCAACGCCACCTAACCGCGAGTCCCTCACTCAGACACCCCGTGTCCCTCACTCAGACACCCCGAAACTCTCACCCGGACACCCGGCCACCAGCAGTCGCGGTGTCCGAGCGGTCGACTCGCGGTGTCCGAGCGGTCGACTCGCGGTTAGAGGCCTAGTTCGCGGGCGATCAGCATGCGCTGCACCTCACTGGTGCCCTCACCGATCTCCAGGATCTTGGCGTCGCGGTAGAAGCGCCCCACCGGGTACTCGTTCATGAACCCGTACCCGCCGAAGATCTGCGTCGCCTCGCGGGCGTTGTCCATCGCGGCCTCCGAAGAGACCAGCTTGGCGATCGCCGCCTCCTTCTTGAACGGCTCGCCGCGCAGCATCTTCGCCGCCGCCGCGTAGTACGCCAAGCGGGCGTTGTAGGTGCGGACCTCCATGTCGGCGATCTTGAACTTGATCGCCTGGTACTCGCCGATCTTGTGACCGAAGGCCTCGCGCTCGCCGACGTACCGCAGGCTCTCGTCTACGCAGCCCTGCGCCAGACCGACGCCGAGCGCCGCGATGGCGATCCGGCCCTCGTCGAGCGTCTGGAGGAACTGCGCGTACCCGCGACCGCGTTCCCCGAGGAGGTTGGCCTCGGGCACGCGGCAGTCGGAGAAGGACAGCTCACGGGTGTCAGAGGCGTTCCAGCCGACCTTGGAGTACTTCTGCGACACGGTGAAGCCGGGCGTGCCGGATGGCACGATGATGGCCGAGATCTCCTTGCGACCATCCGGTTTCGTGCCAGTCACGGCTGCCACGGTCACCAGGCCGGTGATGTCGGTGCCGGAGTTCGTGATGAACGCCTTGGTGCCGTTGAGGATCCAGTGGCCGTCTTCCAACCTCGCCGTGGTGCGCAGTGCGCCCGCGTCGCTGCCGCCGCCGGGTTCGGTCAGGCCGAACGCGCCCAGCACCTCGCCCGCGCACATCTTCTCCAGCCACTGCGCGCGCTGCTCGTCGGTGCCGAACCGGAAGAGTGGCATCGCGCCGAGCGAGACGCCGGCTTCGAGGGTGATGGCGACCGAGGAGTCGACGCGGGCCAGTTCTTCCAGGGCCAGGCAGAGGGCGAAGTAGTCGCCGCCCATGCCGCCGTGCTCCTCGGGGAACGGCAGGCCGAACAAGCCCATCCGGCCCATCTTGGCGACGATCTCGTACGGGAACTCGTTGCGCTCGTAGAAGTCCCCGATGACGGGAGCGACCTCCTCGCGCGCGAACTCCTGGACGGTCTTGCGCAGCGCTTCGTATTCCTCATCGAGGCGGAAGTCCAACATCGGTCACTCCTGGTGGGGGACGACGACGGCTAGGGTCTGGTCCAGTGCGACCTGTTGGCCTGCCTGGACGTTCACTTCGGTGAGCACGCCGTCGACGGGTGAGACGACGGTGTGCTCCATCTTCATGGCCTCTACCACGAACAGGGCTTGGCCCTCGGCGACGAAGTCGCCGATCGAACACCGGACCACCAGAACCGTGCCCGGCATCGGACTGGTGACCGGCCCTGCCGCACCTTTTCCAGCTTTCCCAACGGATTCCAGCGGTTCGGTCTCCGTCAACGCCCACGACCGGCCCTCGGCACCGAGCCACAGCACCCGGCCTGTACGGGCCATCGCGTACCGGCGGGTGCCGACTACCAGCTCGCCGTCGCGGACGACAGCCGTCACGCGGACCGACTCTCCTTGCCCCACAACCACTTCCGCACCACGAACGCGCACCTCGGTGGTCTCACGGCCGGGAACGTCGATGCTCAGCCTGGTCCACGCGTGCTCGCCGACACGCCACCCGCCGACCTGCTCCCACGGGTCCGAGCCGTGCTGGAGCGACAGCTGCCGCTCCAGCGCGGCCGCCGCCAGCACGTCGTCCGGCACGTCGTGGTCCACCAGCTCGTCCAGCTTGCGCTCGACCAGCCCGGTGTCCAGCCGCCCGGCTCGAACGTCCACATCGGACAGCAGCGCGCGCAGGAACGGGATGTTCGTGGTCACGCCGAGCAGCACGGTCCGGCCCAGAGCGGCGTGCAGCTTGCGCAGCGCCTCCTCGCGGGTGCGGCCGTGCGCGATCACCTTGGCCAGCATGGGGTCGTAGTCGCTGCCGACGCGCAGCCCCACCTGGAGCGCGGAGTCCACCCGCACGTCGTCCGGCTCGCGCAGCGCGAGCACGGTGCCACCGGTCGGCAGGAACCCGCGAGCGGGGTCCTCGGCGTAGATACGGGCTTCGACCGCGTGTCCGGTCAGCGGTACGTCGGTGAAGTCCAGCGGCTCGCCGCAGGCCACGCGGAGCTGCCACTCGACCAGGTCGACGCCGGTCACCAGTTCGGTGACCGGGTGCTCGACCTGGAGGCGGGTGTTCATCTCCATGAAGAAGTAGTCGCCGGACTCACCGTCGACGATGAACTCGACCGTGCCCGCGCCCAGGTAGCCGACGGACTTCGCGGCGTCCACGGCTGCCTGTCCCATGGCCGCGCGGGTGTCCGCGTCCAGCAGCGGTGACGGAGCCTCTTCGATGATCGTCTGGTGCCGCCGCTGAAGGCTGCACTCGCGTTCACCCAGGTGCACCGCGCCGCCGTGCGCGTCGGCGAGCACCTGGATCTCGATGTGCCTGGGGTTGGTGATCCACCGCTCGATCAGCAGCGTGTCGTCGCCGAACGAGCCGCGTGCCTCGCGCCTCGCGGACTCGATCGCGTCGCGCAGGTCGGCGTCGGCGTGCACCAGCCGCATCCCCTTGCCACCACCACCCGCGGACGGCTTGAGCAGCACCGGGAACCCGATCTCCGCGGCGGCCTCCACCAGGGCGTCGTCGCTCATGCCCGGCTCGGTGCGCCCCGGCACGACCGGCACGCCCGCGGCGCGCACGGTCAGCTTCGCGCGGATCTTGTCGCCCATCGCCTCGATCGCGTCCGGGCTGGGGCCGATGAACACCAGTCCCGCCTTCTCGCACGCGCGGGCGAACTCGGCGTTCTCCGCGAGGAAGCCGTAACCGGGGTGCACGGCCTGCGCGCCCGTGCTCAGCGCGGCGTCCACGATCCGCTCGATCGAGAGGTAGCTCTCCCGAGCCGCGGCGGGCCCGATGCGCACCGCCACGTTCGCCTCGCGCACGTGCCGCGCATCGGCGTCCGCATCGCTGTACACCGCGACCGACCGGATGCCCAGTCGCCGCAGGGCTTTCACGACGCGGACCGCGATCTCGCCGCGGTTGGCCACCAGCACGCTGTCGAACATGTCGCTCACATCCGGAAGATGCCGTAGGAAACCGGGTCCAGCGGCGCGTTCGCCGCCGTCGACAGCGCGAGCCCGAGCACCATCCGGGTGTCCATCGGGTCGATCACGCCGTCATCCCACAGCCGGGCCGTGGAGTAGTACGGGTTGCCCTGGTCCTCGTACTGCTTGCGGATCGGCTCCTTGAAGGCCTCTTCGTCCTCCGCCGACCACTCGTCGCCGAGCTGGTCGCGCCGCACCGTCGCCAGCACCGAGGCGGCCTGCTCCCCGCCCATCACGGAGATGCGGGCGTTCGGCCACATCCACAGGTAGCGCGGCGAGTACGCCCGCCCGCACATCGAGTAGTTGCCCGCGCCGAACGAGCCACCGATGACCAAGGTGAACTTCGGCACCCGCGCGCACGCCACCGCCGTCACCATCTTCGCGCCGTGCTTGGCGATCCCGCCCGCCTCGT
>JBDSAJ010000375.1:0-8402 GCA_039922235.1 Umezawaea sp. | reverse complement strand
GCCCGACATCCAGACCACAGTGGAAATGCTGGACAGACCAGCGGATCACGCACGTCCTCATCCCCGGCCATCACCCACACACCGCGACATGATCATCCCGGAATCACATCGGTGGATCAGGGCTGAGACATCGTGAAGTCACTCCTGCGTCGTAGAAGGGGAACCGTTCGCGGCGGTGCTTCCCGCTTTGGTCAAGCCTCGGCGTTCAGCCTTGCGCGGGCATTGCCGAGTCTTTCCGGCTTTCTGACGGTTCGCTGAGTCCTGTGTGGACCTATGCGGAGACGTGCTCCCGCTCCGTGCCCGCCGGTGCCGGAACGGACTTCTCGTCGAGGCCGCGGTCGAGGCCGGCGCCCTCCACGTCGAGGTCGGGCAGCAGCCGGTCGATCCAGGCGGGCAACCTCCAGGCCCGGTCCCCGAGGATGGCCAGAACGGCGGGCACGAGCGCCAGGCGGACCAGGAAAGCGTCGAACAGCACACCCACCGCCAGACCGAACGCGATCGGCTGGAGCACGGCGTCACCCGTCGGGATGAACGCGGCGAAGACCCCGATCATGATGGCCGCCGCGGCGACGATCACCTTGCCCGACTGGCGGATGCCCGACTTGATCGCAGCGGTGGCCCCCTGCCCGTGCACGTACTGCTCGCGGATGCGGGTGACCAGGAAGACCTGGTAGTCCATCGCGAGTCCGAAGAGGACACCCATGAGCACGATCGGCAGGAAGCTGATGACCGGGCCGATGCTCTTGACGCCGAGCGGGCCGGCGAGGAACCCGTGCTCGAAGACCGCGGACACGGCGCCGAACGCGGCGGCGGTGGACAGCAGGTAGCCCAGCGAGGCGATGAGCGGTACCCATAGCGAGCGGAACACGAGCAGGAGCAGGAGGAGCGAGAGGCCCACCACGACGAAACCGAACGGGATCAACGCCTCAGCGAGTTGACGGCTGGTGTCCAGGCTCACGGCGGTCGGCCCGGTGACCGCCACGTCCACCGCCGACCACTCGGCCCGAGAGCCGGCCTGGTTCCTGATGTCGTTCACGAGGTCACCGGTCGCAGGGTCGTCGGCAGGCCAGTCCGGCACCACCGAGAACACCGCGGCGGCGGTGTCGGGGTTGACCACCGCCGCCTTCACGGCTCGCACACCCTCGACTGCGGCGAGGTCGTCGGCCAGCGCCGCCACCGCCGCCGCGGGGTCGGCCGCCCCGCTCAGGTCCGCGCTGATCGTGAGAGGGCCGTTGTAACCGGGTCCGAACTTCTCGGCGATCACCTCGTGCGCCCTGCGCTGCGTTGAGCCCGCCGCCTGGTCACCGCCGTCGGGCAACGCGAGCCGCAGGCTGGTGGCGGGAACGGCCACCAGCATGAGCAGGAGCACGACACCGGTCGTGACCAGGATCTTGTGGCGCGTGACGAGGTTCGCCCAGCGTTCCGCCACCCGCTGCTCGGGCACGGTGCCGGCCTCGGGAGTCGCGTCCTCGGTCTTCTTCGGGCGCGGGCGCAGCCGGTCGCCCGCGATGCCGAGCAGGGCCGGGATCAGCGTCACGGCGATCAGAACCGCGACGACCACGGCCGCGGCGGCACCGAGACCCATGACGGTGAGGAACGGGATGCCGGCGATCGAGAGGCCCGCCAGGGCGATCACGACCGTCGCGCCGGCGAACACCACCGCGCTGCCGGCCGTGGCGGTGGCCCTGGCCGCCGCGTCCTCGAGCGTGCGTCCCTCGGAGAGCAGCTCGCGGTAGCGGGAGATGATGAACAGCGCGTAGTCGATGCCGACGGCCAAGCCGATCATCATGCCCAGCGAAGGCGCCGAGCTCGACACGCTGATGACGTTGGACGAGATCATCAGGCCGCCGGTCGCGACCGCCACGCCGATCAGGGCCGTGCCGATCGGCAGGACCGAGGCGACGAACGAGCGGAACGTCAGCGCGAGGACGAGCAGGGCGAGCAGAACACCCGCCACGTCGACGAGGCTCATCTCCAGACCGCGGTGCTCGAACACCTGACCTCCGAAGAACACCTCGAAGCCCGGCAGGGAGGCCACCGGGTCCATGGCGGCTTGGACGTCGCTCTTCAGGTCGTCCGGGACCTCGCTCACCACGTCCGCGAACTGGACCTGTGCGTAGGCGGTCGAGCCGTCCTCCGACACGGTGACGGGGTTGATCGACGGTGGCAGCGGCGGTGTCTCGGCGACACCGGTCGCCGTCACGCGCGCGCCGGTGTACGGGTCTGTGACGGAGGCGACTCCGTTCATGCCCGCGATCCGTTGCAACGAACGCCGCACCGAGTCCTGGGTGTCGCTGCCGGTGACTGCGCCGCTGTCGGAGACGATGACGATCTGGGCGGCGCCGCCCGCGCTCTGCGGAAAGGTGGTCCTCAGGTCGTCCAACGCGTTCTGCGCCTGAGTGCCCGGAATGCTGAAGTCGTCACTCAGCGCGGTACCGGCGCCGACGAGGCCGGTGACGACGAGTGCCAGCAACAGTAGCCAGGCGGCCACTGTGCGCTTCCTGGCCCGGAAGCAGGCCCTTCCGAGAGCGAAAAGCCGCACGGACATGGAGAACCTTCCCTCGATCGCGGTGCTTGTCGTGGAGTCCGGAACAGACTCGCCCGACAACCCGGCGAAGCGGATGCCGCGGACCTGCGGGGTTGCTGAGGGTTTCGAGGGCGTGGGCCGCCATCGTCAGCCGGGTGTCAGCTTCCGGGAAGCAACCGGGAAGCAGGACCTGGGATAGTTCGAGGGTGATCGAATCTGAGCACTACGCCGTCGAGGCTCGCGTCAGGCCCGTCCTGGTGGTGGAGGACGAGCCGGGTCTGCGCGAACTGATCACGCGCACGCTGTCGTTCGCCGGCTTCCGGGTGCTGGCGGCCGCGGATCTCGCCGGTGCACGGCAGCACGTGGAGAGCGGTGACGTCGCCGTGGGCGTCCTGGACGTGATGCTGCCCGACGGATCGGGATTCGACCTGGCGCAGGACATGCGCAGTTCGCGGCCCGGCGTCGGCATCCTGTTCCTGACGGCCCGCGACACGCTGGAGGACAGGCTCACCGGCTTCGCTCTCGGTGCCGACGACTATCTGACGAAGCCTTTCGCCGTCGCGGAGCTGGCTGCCAGGGTCGGCGCGCTGCATCGTCGCGTCGTGACGGCCGTTCCCGTGGCGGGCCCGGAGCCCGAAGTCGTCGCCGCTCCCGCGTCGGTGACGCAGACCGGTCCCGAGCCTTCCCGCCAGGCCTCGCCGGCCACACACGTGGTGGCCGATGTCGAGCTCGATGACGCGGCGCACACGGTGACCCGCGCCGGTCAGCGGCTCGATCTGTCCCCGACGGAGTACAAGCTGCTGCGCTACCTCATGCAGAACGCCGACATGGTCGTGTCGAGGCAGCAGATCGTCGCGCAGGTGTGGAACTACGACCACATCGGTGACGTCGGCGTGGTCGAGAAGTTCATCAGCCAGCTCCGCCGCAAACTCGGAGCGTCTTCCATCGAGACCGTGCGCGGCTTCGGGTACACGATGCGGTCACGATGAACAGCCCCGCGTCGGCCGAGTCGCCGTGGTGGCTGCGCGGATGGCGTTACTTCCGGCCACCCGCCCTCTACAGCAGGCTGCGGCGCCAGTCGATCCTGATGCTGGTGATCACGCTGGGCGCGCTCAACGTCGCCGCCTACTTCGAACAACGGTCCCTGATCTACGGCCAGGTCGAGCAGACGTTGCGGCAGGCGTCGGACTACGTGAAGGAAGAGGCGGTCTCCCGCGCCGGGGCGCCGTACGCCAACCTGCACGTGTTCGCGCCCTCCGACCTCTACGTCGCCGTGCTGGGTGAGGGTGAGACCGTGTTGAGTCAGCGCCGCGCCGTGTCGACGGACGACGTGCCGGCGGTGGCGGACTTGCTCGACCGTGACGAGCTCGGTCTGGACCGCATCACGCCGGCCACGGCGCCCGGAGGCACGGACTACTCGATGCTCGTGGTGGCACTCGATGCCACGGCACTGCTGCCGGACAAGACGGCGCCGATACGCGTCACCGCGGTCGTGATCGGCCATCCGCTGACATCGCGGCAGAAGGCGATGCGGACCCTGCTGATCGCCGAAGCGGGATTCGGGCTGACCGTGCTCGCCGGCTGGATCCTGTTGTCACGCAGGTTCATCCGGGGCGCGCTGCGGCCGTTGGACGACATCGCCCGCACCTCCGCCGCGATCGCCGAGGGCAACACCGGCGAACGGCTGCACGTCGCCGAGGGTGATCCGGACCTGAGCCGGGTCGCACAGGTCCTGAACGAGGCCTTCGACTCCCGCCAGCGCGGCGAGGACAAGATGCGCGACTTCGTCGCCGACGCCTCGCACGAGCTCCGCACTCCGCTGGCCTCGGTGCGAGGCTGGGCCGACCTCTACCTCGAAGGTGGCCTGCGCGACCGGGAAGGCGTCGACACCGCGATGCAGACCATCCACGCGGAGGCAGACCGCATGCAGGACCTCGTCGAGCAGATGCTCGCCCTGGCCAGGCTCGACGCCCAGCCGCGTTCGGACGCGCTCGAAGCCGTTCCGATCGCAGCCCTGGCAGAGGAGGTCATGGCCTCGGTCCGAGCGCTGCACCCCGGCCACGACTTCGTCCTGGCCCGCATCGATCCCGCCACGGCCGTCCTCGCCGAACCGGCATCGCTGCGCCGTGTGATCTCCAACCTGCTCGTCAATGCGGGCCGTCACACCCCGCCTGGCACGACGATGACCGTCTCGGCGCAGCTTCTCGACGTCACCGGTGTGTCGTGGTGGGAGGTTCGAGTCGACGACGACGGCCCAGGTTTGAGCGAGATGGAACGCGCTCACGCGTTCGACAGGTTCTGGCGCAGCGACCGCTCCCGCAGCCGCCCCGGTGGAAGCGGTCTGGGACTCTCGATCTGCCAGGCGGTTCTGCGCGGCGCCGGAGGCGACCTCCGGCTGGAGCGCTCGCCCCAGGGTGGCCTCGCCGCGATCTGTCTGCTGAGGCCGGCGAGTCCGGACACGTCAGATCACGCGACTGCCCGGTAGTCCTCGGAAAGCTCGCACTCCAGCGGCGCCACGGACCTCCTCAGGCGAAGGCATGCGGCCTGATCCGAAAGGGATGTCCGTCCCGGCGAGCGCGACGACGAGGCCTCGCACGGCGAACTCCAGGGTGAACGGGTGGCCGGGTCAGAATCGTCCGCCAGCACGTCGCCACCAGCTACACGTGATCAGCCAGGTCAAGCCGCCACTGCCGACACGGGCGACCATCAGCGATCGCATCCCCGCCTCGCCGGGCCACTACACGGACCAGCTTCCGGAACTGCCCGGCTCCAAGCCCGTGAACGGGGCAGTCCACTCCGGCCGCGACGCCGAGATCACCTGCACCACACCACGATCGACCATCGGCCCGACCAGCCCACCACCGGGTTACGAGATACCCCTTGACCGCATCTCGTCCGGGTGTGTTGCCAGTGGCGCCGCCCAGATCGTTGACCAGGTAATTGATCTTCCGCGTTGACCGGGCCGGGCTGGTCCCGCTTGTCGAGTGCGAGAGGTGGTCGGGGCTCGTCGCCGGGCGTGTTCGTTCGCGGGTAATCGATGGCAGGGGGACGCAAGCCGGCGCGGATCACCAGGACCGCGAAGGACCCGGTGAGGCTGCGGCGGGCGATCGTGGTGCTGACGTCCGGCCAAGGCCAAGTGGTCCGCGACACACCTCGTTGATGCGGGTCGGCGGAGACTACGTGCGCGACGTGATGCACGCCTTCAACGAACCGGGGGTTCGCGGTCCTGGACCCGAAATGGAACCGGGGGCCGCCCGAAGACGATCGGTGACAAGATCCGCGACCGGATCTGCCTGAGCGCCTGGACGTCCCCCGCAGACTGGGATCACCGCGTTCTCCACCTGGTCGCTGAGCAAGCTGTGTGCCCATCTCCTCGACAGTGGCACCGTCGCCGCCATCAGCCGGGAGACCCTGCGCCGCGTCCTGCACGCAGGCAAGGTCTCCTGGCTGGCCACCACCACGTGGAAGGCTTCGCCCGACCCGGACTTCATCGGCGCCAGGACGCAGCTGATCTACGTCGATACCGAGCTGGACAGTGGGGCCGAGCGGATTGTCATGTCCGGCACGCGTTCATTCGGAAAGCTCCGGGAAGTACGTGTCGATCGACCGGATGGTCATCACGAGTTGACCCGCGTCGAGCCACGAGGACGAGCAATCGATGCGTGAAGAGCGCGTGCTCGCGATTTTGATGGCCGACCTCGCGGCTGTGGCGCGCTCTGTTGATCAGCGGCCCCGGTAGACGCTCTTGTCTCAGTGAGCGGAGCCCCCGTAGGAGACCAGGGGGAACAGGGCTGACCTGCAGGTTTGGGTTTCTTCACGAAGTCAGCCCCGTTAGCGGAACGGGGCTGACCTGTGGAAATGCTTGATCATTGTGGTGCCCCCGGCAGGATTCGAACCTGCGCCACCGCCTCCGGAGGGCGGTGCATCCATGTGTTCTGACCTGCTGCGACTGACGCAACGATGCTCTCGTCGGCACATGATCGGCACATTGGCTCTGGCGGTTTGAGATGGCCCCAGTAGGGCGGCTCGAAGTGGCCCCAACCCGGACGACCTACTTCCGGCGACCAGCACGCACTGTAACCAGGGGTCGTAAGTCACCGCAACGAGCTGGACTGCTCGTTCGGCGCAACCTTCGGCTGCTCCGAACGGGTGTGTTGTGGTATCGCGGCGATCGGGGTTTGCGACTACTGAATATGACGTCGCCGTACAACGTTCGTCGGCCGCTTCGGGCTGGTGGGTTCGGGGGCCTCGGGGAGCTGATTGACATGCTGACAGAGCGGGAAGAGAACTGGTTACTGGAGGAGTACAAGCTGCTTTCTGCGCACTACTTCCACGAAGACCAGATCTACTTTCGCATGGGTGGACTGCTCATCACACTGAACAGTGCGCTGATCGCGTTTTCAGTGGCGTCGACTGGGGTGCCCAGGTTGCCGCTGGTCGTGCTCATCTTGTTCTCCGTATTCGGCCTCTTCTTAACTCTCGCATGGATGGCGATGTTGTGGCGGATTCGTGCCGTCCGGCAGGTCAGCACCAACCGTATCGGGGAGATCGAGACCGCGCTCGAAGCGAGTTGGTCTGCCGCAGTTCCTTCTCCACGGATTCGCCTGCGGATGAGGGAAAGGATGTCCGCCGCGTCAAGACGCCTGCCATCGAGGTTGGTGGCCGGTGTTCCTGCGACCGTGCTGTTCCTGCTGGTTCCTGTTGTGGCGGCCACATACTGGATCTTCCTACCGTTCTGGCGCTGAGGCGACTACCTCCACTACCCGTCAGCCCACGCGCTTGTCGGCAAAAGTGGATGCCTTCACCGGAAGTTCGTTCGCATCGGCGGTGACTGACCGTGTGAGGGGTGGTCGTACATAGGTTGGAGGTGGGCCATCTCAAGCCGCCAGAGCCAGCACATCGTCGTGCTGCGCGGGCTGTTCGACATCGGAATAACATCCGAGCGTTGCAAGGGATGGCGCGACGTGTCGCGACCTGCTGACGGCGTGAAGCGGATACCGTCCTCCGTCATGGTCGTTGCTGCCCTGATCCTGTCGATAGTCGCCATCGTTATCTCGGTCGCGGCGGCGTACTACGCGCGCCGGACGACACATGCGAACGAAAGGTCGGCTGTCGCAGACACCACGACCGCGGCACTGGACGTGGGTCGGCGGCACACAGAGCTCACCCCGCACCTGCGGATCAAGTGCCGACCATCCAACCCAGGGTCGGACCAGCTCAAGTTGACCGTGTCCTTGCTCGGGCCACCTGACTTGCGTCAGTTGGATGGCCTGACGGTGACAGTCCGAAACGATCACCACTTGCGGGGGCAAGGCCGCCAGATTGCCGGTGGCCCGACATCGGAGGAGGTGACTGCCCAGATTTGGGGACCTTTCCGATTCGTTCCTGGAACCGGGCCTGGTGCCGACCCGTCTGGCGGTGTGCCCGGCGCTGACCGTGCTGGCCGCAGCACCCCTACCTCCGGGATGCCGGTCGGCGAGGAGTTGCAGTTCAACATGGAACCCACTTCGCCGGGGCATTGGATGGGGCAGACGCCCCAGGACTGGAGGCGGGAACGAGGCACGGTGCTGAGGCTGACGTTCGAGTGCCGCAAGGACGGCATGGAGCCGTGGACTTTGACGGGTGAGGTCGACACGCAGACCGACAATCCGGTTGAGGTGCCCGCCGCTCGTTCGTGAGTACAGGCCGACTACTGCTCAACGAGTCCGGCGGGGAGCGACAATCATGCCGGTCGTACCAAGGCGCGACGAGGCACCCCGGATCATCGGGGTGCCTCGTCGGTCAGTGGGCTGCGGCTTTCGCCGCCGCAGCTCGCGCCAGAAACCCTGCGAAAGCCTGACGCGAGAACTCCAACATGCCAGCGTTGCGGTTCTTG
>JBDSAJ010000374.1:0-3904 GCA_039922235.1 Umezawaea sp. | reverse complement strand
CGGGGCCCCTCGTGATGCGGGGGCGCGATACCCGCCGTCCTCAACCTCGGTGCGCACCAACCGGTTCGCCACTTCCACCTGTCGGGCGCTCAACGACGACCACGCTCATCGTTGACATTTTCCCGATATATCAAGCGTTGCCACTCACAGGCTTGATCACAACACCGCTCGTGTCGTTCAACCGGTGTGGCCGATGTGGTTGGGTGATCCCAACTGCTCGGAGGTTGCTGTGGACGGTGATGCGTTGCGATCGGGTGATGTGCTGGCGGCGGCCGAGAGCGCACCGCCGGTGGAGTCGGTCGAGGTCGTCGCACGCGACCTGGCGAGGCGGTTCAACGCCTTCGACGTGTCATTCCTGCTGGTCGACCTCGTCGGCGAACGCCTGGTACGACTGGCCTCGACCACGCAGGACCTCGGCGCGGGCCGTGCGGAGAGCGTGGATCTGCGGGACAGCGCCTACGAGGAGGTGCTGCGCACCCAGCAGCCGTGGCAGGAGCAGGACGGCAACGGCGTGCGGGTGGTGCTGCCAGTGACCAACCGCGGCGACTGCGTCGGCGTGCTGGAAGTGACCGTGCCCGAGCTCGATGAGGAACTGCTGGCACAGCTCAGTGAGGCCGCGCACGCACTGGCCTACGTCATCGTCACCGACCGCCGCTTCACCGATCTCTACCACTCCAACCGGCGCACCACGACGATGAGCCTGGCAGCCGAGATCCAGCACCAGCTGCTGCCCACGGCGTCCTGCTGCGAGGCCGCCCAGTTCACCGTCGCCGGCGCCTTGGTGCCCGCCCACGACATCGGCGGCGACACCTACGACTACGCCTTGGACCGCGATGCGCTGCACCTGTCGATGACCGATGCCGTCGGCCACGACGTGGGCTCAGCGCTGACCGCGACCCTGCTGGTAGGCGCCCTGCGCAGGGCCCGCCGCGACGGCTGCGACCTGGCCGAGCAAGCACAGCAGGCCAACCAGGCGTTGATGGACCACCGCCGCGGCTCACTGGTGACCGGCCTGCTGGTGCGCGTGGACCTGCACGCTGGAGCAGTCGAGTTGGTCAACGCCGGCCACCCCGCACCACTGCTGCTCCGCGACGGCGTGGTCGCGCCGCTCCCGCTGGACATCGACCTGCTCTTCGGCGTCATCCCGTACTCCTACCGCGTGCAACGGCTCGACCTGCGCCCCGGAGACCGGCTGATGCTGCTCACCGACGGCATGTTCGAACGCGACGCCGAAGACGTCGACCTTCCCGCGCTGCTCCGCAACACCGAAGGGCTGCATCCCAGAGAGGTGGTACGGGCAGCGACCAGGGCCGTCAGACGCGCTTGCCGCGACCGCCTACAAGACGACGCCACCGTTCTCTGCCTGGACTGGCACGGAACCGCCCGCACCGAGCGCCAAGCCGACAACGGCGCCGACACGAACACCGCCTCACCCGCCTAACACCAGACACCACCGACCCGATGCCTCGAAGACGCCCGTGCTGACCTGATTCAGTCCCCACGGCGGCTCTGACTCACCGTTGCAGTAATCGAAGTCGAAGGCCCAGACACTCCACAGTGTCCAGCCTCCGATCTACCTGAACTCGACCCCCACAGCATGAGCAACCCCGAACCCGCCAAACGCTGCGAACCACCGCAGCACCACCGGGGTCCGGGGCGGAGCCCCAGCTGGGGGCTCGGCCCCCAGAAAACACGCGGAACGCAAAGGAGGCGAGCGCTCATCGCGAGCACTCGCCTCCAAATTGCGTGGAGCTGCGGGGAATCGAACCCCGGACCTTCTCGATGCGAACGAGACGCGCTACCAACTGCGCTACAGCCCCTCGTTGTCGTGCCAGAGAAGCATATCAGTAGCGCGGAGGTGGTTTTGCCACCCCCCACTATTCGCCCGCGGCACGCCGGTAGCGCACGTACTGCGGGCCTTCCAGCTCGACGAACACCGGGTCCTCGTCGTCCGCTTCGACGACGATGGTGCCGGGTCGGGTGCGGTGCTGGAAGCGGGGCTGGGGTGCCAGTGCGGTCTCGTGCTGGTGTTCCTCGGCCTCCGGGGCGGTGGGCTGTTCCGGGGCGTGGGGCTGCTCGACCTGCGGCCGTGGGGTCGCTGCCGTGCGGCGGCGGGCTTGGGCGAGCCTGGCCTGGCGGCGGGCGCGGATGTCCTCCTCGATGCGGACCTGGCGGCGCAGGTACACGAGGTAGCCGACGAGGGCCAGGTCGACTGCTCCGTGGCCCCACCAGACGACCGGGTACAGGATGCCCGCGAGCAGGCCGGTCACCACGGAGGCGACCAGCATGAACGCGACGATCCGGCGGCGGAACGCGTAGCGGGCCTGGGCCACGATGCGCGCGGTCTCGGCGTCGAAGCCGCCGCGGCCCGGTCGGTACGGGCGGTGCACGACGTCGTCGTCGAGGTCCTCGTCGTAGTCGTCGTCGAAGTCGGCTTCGAACTCGTCGATGAGCTCGTCGTCGTCAGGCATGGGGAACTCCTCTTCCATGCTGCCGCGCGTGCTCCCCGCTTGCGTGTTCCGGGTGTCCGAGTCCGCGGTGCGAGCAACTTCCGTGCGCTTGCGGGCGACCATCGGCACGAGGACGACCAGCCAGGCAACTACGAGCCCGACGATGATCAACGAACTGGGCATCCCCGTCACCTCCCCCTGCCAGCAAGCGGAACGCGTCGTGCGTTCGCCACGCTAGTCACAACAGTCACACCTGTGTCGGAGGCTCGCCGGGTGCCGTACGTACGAAGGTGTGCTTTATCACCCACTTTCGGGTGAGCCCTTTACAGCAGTTGGACGCTGTGGTCAGGGGAGTTGGGCGCTACCGCGCGCGACCAATCGGCGTACTAGGCCGTCAGGGGACGCCTCTTCACTCGTCATCGCGTAGCAGTAGTGGTCGCGCCAGGCGTGGGCGACGTCGAGGTAGCGCTGGAAGAGCCCCTCCTCGCGGAATCCGGCCTTGCCGAGGACCCGCAGGCTGGCGGCGTTCTCCGGCCGCACGGTGGCTTCCAGGCGGTGCAGCCCTGCCTCGGCGAAGCAGTGGTCCACGACGAGCGCGAGCGCGGCCGTGGCGACGCCGCCCTTGGCGCGGTCGGCCGCGACCCAGTAGCCGACCCACGCCGAGCGCAGCGAGCCGCGGACGATGTTGCCGACGGTGATCTGACCGGCCAACTCGCCGTCGACGGTGATCACGAACGGCAGCGCTTGGCCGCGGCGGGCGAGCGCTCGGAGCGAGGACCACTGCGCGGGCCACGACAGCACCGAGTTGCGGTCGTGCCAGCCGTCGGTGGCGGTGGGCTCCCAGTTCTCCAGGTACGCGCGATCGCGGAGCCGGATGCGGCTCCACGTGCCGCCGTCGAACAGCCTGGGCGGCCGCAGCGCGACGACGCCCGCCTGCACCCGGAGCGGCCCGAGCCTCGCAGGCCAGCCGGGGTGCCTGCTGGACTCGAGGTGGAACGACGCGCTCATCCGCGCTGGGCGAGGAAGCTGACGAACACTTCCTCGCCGACAGCGACGTCGGTGACGTCCTCGTCGAGCATGATCAGGCAGTTCGCCTCGGCCAGCGACGCGAGCAGGTGCGAGCCGGACGTGCCGAGCGGCTGGACGAGGTACTCGCCGTTCTCGGCGTCGCGCAGGAGTTGGCCGCGCAGGAAGCCGCGGCGGCCCTTGGTGGACGACAGCGGCGACAGCAGCCGGGCGGCGACCGCGCGGCGGTACGGGTTGCGCTTGCCGAGTGCGGCCCGGATCAGCGGCCGGACGAGCACCTCGAACACCACCAGCGCGCTCATCGGGTTCGCGGGCAGCAGGAACGTCGGCACGGCGTCCGGGCCGAGCCGCCCGAACCCCTGCGCGGAGCCGGGGTGCATGGCCACGCGCGTGACGTCCAGGTCGCCGAGGTCGGCCAGCGCGGCCCG
>JBDSAJ010000373.1:0-23595 GCA_039922235.1 Umezawaea sp. | reverse complement strand
ACTGGGAGGCCGAGGTCGGCCACGGTCTCGCGGACCTCGTCCATCGACTTGCACACCGCGCTGCGCGGCACCTCGGCGCCGATCTTGCGGACCAGCTCCTTGAAGATCTGCCGGTCCTCGCCGCGGTTGATGGCGTCGATGTCCGCGCCGATCAGCTCGACGTTGTACTTCTCCAGCACGCCACGCTCGTGCAGCGCGATGGCCGTGTTCAGCGCGGTCTGGCCGCCCAGCGTCGCCAGGATGGCGTCGGGGCGCTCGATCGCGATGACCTTCTCGACGAACTCGGCCGTGATCGGCTCGATGTAGGTCGCGTCGGCGAACTCGGGGTCGGTCATGATCGTGGCCGGGTTGGAGTTCACCAGGCTGACCCGGATGCCCTCTTCCCGCAGCACCCGGCAGGCCTGGGTGCCGGAGTAGTCGAACTCGCACGCCTGGCCGATGACGATCGGGCCGGACCCGATCACCAGGACGTGCTTGATGTCAGTGCGCTTCGGCATCAGCGGGCCTCGCTCATCAGGTCGCAGAACTCGTCGAACAGGGGCGCGGCGTCGTGGGGACCTGCCGCCGCCTCGGGGTGGTACTGCACGCTGAACGCCGGGACCTCCAGGGCGCGGACGCCCTCGATGGTGTTGTCGTTCGGGCAGTAGTGGCTCAGCTTGACGCGGCCGAAGTCCGAGGAGAACTCCTCGCCCGGCTCACCCTCCAGCGCGAACCCGTGGTTCTGCGCGGTGATGGCCACCTTGCCCGTGCGCACGTCGATCACCGGGATGTTGATGCCGCGGTGGCCGTAGCGCATCTTGTAGGTGTCGCGGCCCAGCGCGCGGCCCAGGATCTGGTTGCCGAAGCAGATGCCGAACAGCGGGATCCGCCGCTCCAGCACCGACTTCGTCAACGCGATCGCGTGCGTCTGCGTCGCCGGGTCGCCGGGACCGTTGGACAGGAAGACGCCGTCGGCGCCGACCGCGAGCAGTTCGTCCACAGTGGACGACAGCGGCAGCACGTGCACCTCGATGCCGCGCGCCGCCATCATCCTGGGGGTGTTCGACTTGATGCCGAGGTCCAGCGCGGCGACGCGGAAGCGCCGCTCGCCGACCGCCGGGACGACGTAGGGCTCCGCCGTGGTGACGTCGCCCGCGAGGTCCGAGCCCTTCATCTGCGGGCTGTCCAGCACGCGGCTCACGAGGGCCTCGTCGCTGTCCAGCGAGTCGCCGGAGAAGACGCCCGCGCGCATCGCGCCCTGCTCGCGCAGGTGGCGGGTCAGCATCCGGGTGTCGACGCCCGCGATGCCGACGACGCGCTGGCGGACCAGTTCCTCGTCCAGGCCGCGGACCGAGCGCCAGTTCGACGGCACGCGGGAGGGGTCGCGCACGACGTAGCCCGCGACCCAGATGCGCGAGGACTCGTCGTCCTCGTCGTTCCAGCCGGTGTTGCCGATCTGCGGTGCGGTCTGCACCACGATCTGGCGGTGGTAGGAGGGGTCGGTCAGCGTCTCCTGGTAGCCGGTCATGCCGGTGGAGAACACGACCTCGCCCAGGCTCTCGCCCAGTGCGCCGTAGGCCTCGCCGCGGAACACGCGGCCGTCTTCGAGGACAAGTGCTGCCTTGCTCACGCGGAACCTCCCTGAGGAGCGCTGCTGTTCAGCGCATCCACCCAGTGCTCGTATACGTCTTTGTCGTCACCGCGGAAGCCGGTGTCCACCAACTGCTCGCCCAGGTGCCAGCGGACGACCAGGAGGCCGTCCTTGGTCATCACCTTGCCCGCGAGACCGCGGTCGGTGCGAGCGGACTCGATCTCCGACTTCGGGATCCACACCGCCGACGCCCCGGAGCGCTCGATGAGCACGCCCTGGTCGGTCAGCCGCAGCTCGGCCTCGGCGCGGTGGCCGATGTCGCCGACGGCGATCCGGTCCTGCCAGTTGTCGCCGATGGTCGTGCCGATGTACTGGCCGGTCGTCTCCAGCAGCACCGCACCGGTGTCGGTGGGCACGGCCGGGAACTCGGCCAGCACGGCCGCCTGGCGGCGCGCGCGGCGCTGCCAGCCGTGCCACATGCCGTAGAGGCACAGCGCGAAGAACGCCAGCACCGCCAGCGAGAGGAGCGCCCTGGTCATGCCGGAATCCTCCCCGCAGTGACGCGTCCGCGCAGCAGGGTCGCCGTCACGACGCCCGGCAGCTCCATGCCCTCGAACGGGGTGTTGCCCGCGACGCTCGCCAGGTCCGCGCCGCGCACGGTCCACGTGGCGTCGGGGTCGACCAGCACCAGGTTGGCGGGTTCGCCGACCTCGATCGGACGGCCATGGTCGGGCAGGCCCGCGATGTCGGCGGGCCGCTCGCTCATCACCCGCGCGACGCCGCGCCAGTCCAGCAGCCCGGTCTTGACCATGGCCTCGACGACCACGGACAGCGCGGTCTGGAGGCCGAGCATCCCCGGCCGGGCCGCGGACCACTCGCAGTCCTTGTCCTGCACGGCGTGCGGGGCGTGGTCGGTCGCGACGCAGTCGATGACGCCGTCGGCGAGCGCCTGGCGCAGCGCCTGGACGTCGGTGTTCGTGCGCAGCGGCGGGTTCACCTTGTTGACCGGGTCGTACGTGCTCAGCCGCTCGTCAGTCAGCAGCAGGTGGTGCGGCGTGACCTCGGCCGACACCTTCGTACCCCGCGCCTTGGCCCACTTCAGCACATCCGCCGTGCCCGTCGTGGACACGTGGCAGATGTGCAGCTTGGCCTCGGCGTGCAGCGCCAGCAGGCAGTCCCGCGCCACGATCGACTCCTCGGCGGCGGCGGGCCAGCCCTGGAGGCCCAGCCTTGCGGCCTGCTCGCCCTCGTGTGCCTGCGCGCCGACGGTCAGCCGCGGCTCTTCGGCGTGCTGGGCGATGACCACGTCCAGCGCCTTGGAGTACTCCAGCGCCCGGCGCATGATCAGCGGGTCGTGCACGCAGTGGCCGTCGTCGGAGAAGACCCGGACGTTCGCGGCGGACTTCGCCATCGTGCCCAGCTCGGCGAGCTTCTCGCCCTTGAGCCCGACGGTGACCGCGCCGACCGGGTGCACGTCGACCAGGCCGACCTCGCGGCCGCGGCGCCACACGTGCTCCACGATCACCGCGTTGTCGGCGACCGGGTCCGTGTTGGCCATGGCGAACACGGCGGTGTAACCGCCCAGCGCCGCGGCCCTGGAGCCGGTGGCGATGGTCTCGGTGTCCTCGCGGCCGGGCTCGCGCAGGTGCGTGTGCAGGTCGACGAAACCGGGCAGCAGCACCGCGCCCGCACCGTCGATGGTCTCCACCTCGGCGTCGATGGAGCCGATCTCGGCGATGACGCCGTCGCGGATGAGGACGTCCGTCGGTTCGCCCTCGCCGTAGGGGCGGACATTCTTCAACAGCAAGGGATCTGAGTCCTTCGGTTCGCTCGCAGACCCGCTCACGAGGTTTCCTCCTCGTGGGCGAGCAAGTGGTAGAGGACCGCCATGCGCAGGTGGACGCCGTTGCGCACCTGGTCGGTGATGGCCGCGCGCGGGGAGTCGGCGACCGCCGAGGCGATCTCCATCCCGCGCAGCATCGGACCGGGGTGCAGCACGACGGCGTGCTCCGGCATGAGGCCGAGGCGGTTCTCGTTGAGCCCGTAGGCGATCGAGTACTCGCGGGCCGACGGGAAGAACCCGCCGTGCATCCGCTCGGCCTGCACCCGCAGCAGCATCACCGCGTCGAGGCTGGGCAGTTCGGCGTCCAGTTCGTGCGACACCGTGACCGGCCAGTTCCCGACCCCGACCGGCAGCAGCGTCGGCGGGGCGACCAGCACCACGTCGGCGCCGAGCGCGGAGAGCAGGTGCACGTTCGACCGGACGACCCGGCTGTGCAGGACGTCGCCGACGATCGCGATCCGGCGGCCCTCGATGGAGCCGAGTCGTTCGCGCAGCGTCGCCGCGTCCAGCAGCGCCTGCGTCGGGTGCTCGTGCATCCCGTCGCCCGCGTTGACGACGGACGTGCCCGCCTCGGCGAGCCAGCCCGCGAGCCGGTGCGCCGCACCGGACGCGGGGTGCCGGACGATCACGCAGTCCGCGCCCGCCGCGGCGAGGGTCAGCGCGGTGTCGCGAAGGGACTCACCCTTGCTGACGCTCGACCCGCCCGCGGACACGTTGATCACGTCCGCGCTCATCCACTTCCCGGCGATCTCGAAGGAGACCCTGGTGCGGGTGGAGTTCTCGTAGAACAGGGTGATCACCGTGCGGCCGCGCAGCGTGGGGAGCTTGCGGACCTCCCGGCCGAGCAGCGCGCGCTTGAGGTTGTCCGCGGTGTCGAGGATCGACGTGGCGGTCGTGCGGTCGAGGCCTTCGGTGGAGAGGAGGTGCTTCACTTCAGCACCACTCCGTCGCGCCCGTCGAACTCCTCCAGCAGCACCGCCACGTCCTCGGTCCGCGCGGTTGGCACGTTTTTGCCAACGTAGTCGGCGCGGATCGGCAGCTCCCGGTGGCCGCGGTCGACGAGCACCGCGAGTTGCACGGCGCGCGGACGGCCGTGGTCGCGCAGGGCGTCGAGAGCGGCGCGGATCGTGCGGCCGGAGAAGAGGACGTCGTCCACGAGCACCACGAGGCGGTCGTCGATCCCGCCTTCGGGCAGTGCCGTGGTCTCCAGCGGCCGAGTGGGGCCTCTCCGCAGGTCATCGCGGTAGAGGGTGACGTCCAGGGTGCCTGTCGGCACGGTCACGCCGCTGAACTCCGCGATCTTCAGGGCCAGTCGGCGAGCGAGTGGCGCCCCCCGACTCGGTATGCCCATCAGGACTACTGCGGGTGCGCTCGGTGCATCAAGAGCGGTCTTCTCGATGATCTGATGGGCCATTCGGGCGACAGTGCGTGCGACGTCACCGGCCGAGAGAAGCTCACGCTCCCCGGTCGGATCCGTCGCACCACGTTGACGTGGCGCCACGGTTGGACCTCCTTCCCCGCCTCACAGGACGGGTCCTTAAAGGACGTCGGACACCCGGCTTCGACCGGGCTGACCTGCACGGTATCAGGCACGGAGCGCCCACCTGACGGGTGGTGTCGAGGCTCTCGCCCTCATGGGCTGACGAGATCAGCTTGACCTGGCGACCACGGAGAGCAATCATTACTCTGCGTATTGAGTCTGACCTCCCCGGCCCAGTCCCCTACCGGCTGACGGGGCGAATGAACGGAGAACCGCCACATGGGCGACTACGCCAAGGCGTTGGGGGCCAAGCTCCGCGCGATCCGGCAGCAGCAGGGTTTGTCCCTGCACGGCGTCGAGCAGAAGTCCGGCGGTCGCTGGAAGGCCGTGGTCGTCGGCTCCTACGAGCGAGGCGACCGAGCCGTGACCGTGCAGAAGCTGGCCGAACTGGCCGACTTCTACGGGGTACCGGTGGCCGAACTGCTGCCGGAGGGCCGGGTGCCGTCCGGTGCCGAGCCGGCCACCAAGATCGTCATAAACCTCGAACGGCTGCAACAGCTACCAGCGGAGAAGGTCGGACCGCTCGCGCGCTACGCCGCCACCATCCAGAGCCAGCGCGGCGACTACAACGGCAAGGTGCTCTCGATCCGCACCGAGGACCTGCGTTCGCTGGCCATCATCTACGACATGACCCCCGGCGAGCTCACCGAGCAGCTCATCGACTGGGGCGTTCTTCCCCCCGAGGCCCGTCCGGCCAAGGAGGACTGAACACGACTAAGGCCACCCCGGCGTGCCGAGGTGGCCTTAGTCGGTCTTGTAGGTCTTAGAGAACAGCCCTCAACTGGTCCGCGATGACCGCGATCCGGCCGAGCACGCCGTTGACGAACCGCGGCGAGTCGTCCGTGGACAGACCCTTCGCCAGCTCGATCGCCTCGTCGATCGCGACCGCGTCCGGCACGTCCGTCGCCCACAGCAGCTCGTACAGGCCGATCCGCAGCACCGCGCGGTCGACCGCTGGCATCCGCTGGAGCGTCCAGCCCTCGGCGTGCTCCGAGATCAGGTCGTCGATCCGGGCCTGGTGCGTCTTGACACCCTCGACGAGCGTCACCGTGTAGTCGTTCACCGGTGGCACGTCCGCCGAACCGATCCGGCCGGCGATCAGGGTCACCGGGTCCTCGCCACGCAGGTCGGCCTCGAAGAGGATGTCGACCGCACGTTTGCGGGCCTTGCTGCGGGCACCCACGTCAGCTGCTCACACGGCCGAGGTAGCGACCGTCGCGGGTGTCGACCTTGACCTTCTCGCCGGTGGTGACGAACAGCGGCACCTGGATCTCGGCGCCGGTCTCCAGCTTGGCGGGCTTGGTGCCGCCGGTGGAGCGGTCGCCCTGTAGGCCGGGGTCGGTGTGCTCGATCAGCAGCTCGACCGAGGTCGGGAGTTCCACGAAGAGCGGCACGCCCTCGTGGGTCGCGACCATGGCCTCCTGGTTCTCCAGCATGTAGCCCGCGGCGTCGGAGACGGTCGCGCCGGGCACGGTGATCTGGTCGAACGTGTCGCTGTCCATGAACACGAAGTCGGTGCCGTCCTTGTACAGGAACGTCATCGTCCGCTTGTCGACGGTGGCCGTCTCGACCTTGGTGCCCGCGTTGAAGGTCTTGTCCACGACCTTGCCGGACAGGACGTGCTTCAACGTGGTGCGCACGAAGGCGCCACCCTTGCCCGGCTTGACGTGCTGGAACGCGGTGACGGTCCACAGCTGGCCGTCGAGGTTCAGCACCAGGCCGTTCTTCAGGTCGTTGGTCGTGGCCACGGTGGTGGTCTCTCCTGTTGTCCGAGGGGCAAGCCCGGCGTAGCGGGCGCTTAGACGACCACGAGTTCCTTCGTGGTCAGGGTGAGGAGCTCCGGCGCGCTCTCGCGCACCACGAGCGTGTCCTCGATGCGGACACCACCCTTTCCCGACAGGTAGACGCCGGGCTCGACGGTGACCGCCATACCGGCGGAAAGTGTACCTTCACCGGACTTGGACAACGCCGGAGCCTCGTGGATCTGCAACCCGACCCCGTGGCCGAGCCCGTGCAGGAACTGCGGGCCGAAGCCCGCGTCCACGATCACCTGCCGCGATGCCGCGTCCACCGCCCGCACGTCGGCCCCCGGCCGCAGCGCCGCCCGACCGGCCGCCTGCGACCGCGCGACCAGGTCGTACAGGTCCCGCTGCCAGTCCGCGGGCTTGCCGTGCACCAGCGTCCGCGTCATGTCCGAGTGGTAGCCACCGACCAGCGCCCCGAAGTCCAGCTTCACGAAGTCGCCGGCCTTCAGCACCGCATCCGACGGCGAGTGGTGCGGGATCGCCGAGTTCGCGCCGACCGCGACGATCGTGTCGAACGACGGCCCGTCCGCCCCGTGGTCGAGCATCCGGTTCTCCAGCTCGCGCCCGATCTCCCGCTCGGTCCGCCCCGCCCGCAGGCCGCCGTGCTCGATCAGGTCGACCAGCGCCCGGTCCGCCGCCGCGCACGCCATCCGCAGCGCTTCGACCTCGGCGTCGTCCTTGACCAGCCGCAACTCCTCCACCAGCCCGGACGCCCGCTTGAGCACGACCCCGTCGGCGGCGGACTCCAACGCGTCCAGCCCCTCCACCGTCACGTGCCTGCTCTCGAACCCCACCGCCTGGTGGCCCTCCTTGCCCGCGCGGGCGACCAGCGCCAGGTCGCACGACCGGTCGACGACCCGCTCCAGGTCCGGCACCTGCGCCGCGGACTGCGTGAGGTACCGGCCGTCGGTGCAGAACACCGTGCGCTGGTCCGAGTCCGCGGCGACGAGCAGCGCCGCGTTCGACCCGGTGAAACCGGTGAGGTAGCGGACGTTGAGCAGGTCGGTCACGAGCAGCGCGTCGAGGTCGTTGGCGACGAGCTTGGCGCGCAGTGCGGCGCGACGCGGGGCGTGCAGCGGCATATCTGCAGCGTAGGGGTATCGGGCCGGTTGCACAGGACTACGAACGGGGGGTAAGCACCTGCTCCTCGCGGGTGAGCAGGCGTTCGGCTTCGGCTATTTCGCCGAGGTCGTGCAAGGCGGTGCCGTGGTGGGGTTGCTCAGCCTGATCGCGAGATCAGGATGGGCCGGGACTTCGGCCTGAGTGGGTGCGTCTCGACGACGCGACTGAGGTTCGGGGTCCGGAACGTGGCGAGCGTCGCCTCGGCGGCCGGGCGGTGGTGGTCCCTCCGGGACTTTCCAGGCAGGACCCGGTGGCGGGGTCGCCGGGTGGACGTGGAGGTCGCGGCCCGCCTGGTTGCCGGTGGCGTTGCCGACCTGGCGCGAGGTCATCCGGCGAGTCGACCCCATCACCCGTTCGGGTTGACCGCACTAGTCTGAACGCCATGAGCGCGTGGCTGGTCAGGGGTGTCTGGATGGGCTTGTTGCACGGGGCCGTCCAGGCGGGAGTGGTGGCGGTCAACGTGCGGAGCCCGGAGGCGAGTTCATCCGTACGGGTGATCGCGTTCGGGCTCGTGGTGGCGGCGGCCGTGCTGTGGGGTGCGCTGGACGCGTGGCGGCAGTTCGACGGGCGCGGGATGTGCTGGTTCTTCGCGTCGCTGGTGGCCGGACCGCTCGCGGGTGTGGTCGGCGTCGTCGGCACGGGGGTGCTGATCGACCAGACGGGGACCGAGTCGCTGTGGCCCGCGCTGACCGGCGGCGCGGCGTTCACCGCGCTGGTGGTGCTGGTGCCCGCGGCCGCGGGCATGGGGCTGGGGAACCTGGTGCCGCAGCCGAAGGGGACTACCGGCGGGTGAGGTTTCCCGCCTGGGTGTAGGCCTTCCACTCGCCAGCGCTGACCTGCCGGACCGCGGAGGAGTTGAGGGCGGCGACCTCGGCCGAGCCGACGAGCCAGAGCTTGCCGTCCTCCGCGAGGAAACCGGTCTGGCCGTCGGGTGAGCGGACGGCCTTGGCACCGGACGGGATGCGCGCGACGACCGGCAGCTCGTCGACGATCTTCGGGCGGTGGTCGAGCACGGACTTGGCCAGCCGGTTGGTGACCGAGCGGCGCTCCAGTCGGACCACCTTGCCGTCGAGCACCAGGTCCATGGTGCGCTCCGGCGACGGGACTGCGATGCCGTCGAGGATCGAGGCGGCTTCCTTGGTGGCGCAGCCGGGGACGTTCGCCAGGTCCATGCCGAAGTGGGTGAGGTTGGTGGGAGCGCCCGCGGCGCCGTCGATGGTGGCGCGGATGACGTCGATCGGCACGCGGCCGCACGGGTCGTCGGACGCGATCGGCGCGTGGCCCTCGGACGTGCGGACCAGGCCGGGGCCTTCGCGCCACGGTCCGGCAACGGTGACCCGCGCGTACGGCTGGGCGGTGAAGTCGGCGTTCCAGAAGGTGATGCTGGTGCCGGACTCGGTCTCGTGGGCGATGGCGAACGCGTCCAGCGAGGCCACCCACATCCAGTCCGCGCTGAACGCGTCGACCACCGACCGGGCGCGCGGGGCGTTCGTCCCGGACACCGTGGCGAAACCGCGGTCGCCGAGCGCCTGCACCCCGGTCAGGAACAGCGGGTCCTTGGAGCGCAGCACGAACTGGCCCGCGCCGTTCCACCCGGCGGCCTTGCCGGTGGTGTCGGTGAACATCAGGTAGAACCAGCCGTCCAGGTGCAGGACGGCGGGCTGGCCCGCGCCGTAGGTGTTGTCGCGGATCGTGTCGTACGCCGGGCCGACGATCGGCTGACCGTTGTGCGCCCGCTGCCACACGACGCCGTCGCTGCTGGTGGCGACGCCGATCGCGTTGCCGTGCGCGTGCTCGCCGGACGCGCCGGTGTAGTAGAGGTAGTAGGTGGAGCCGACGTGGATGACCGACGGGTCGCAGGTGTGCACGCCGTCGAAGCCGGTGACGCTGCCGCTGAGCACCGGCTGGGCCACGGTGCCGTCCGGCGCGATGAACGGCCCGGTCAGCGAGCTGCTCTCGGAGTACAGCAGGTCGTCACCCGCAGGGACGGCGACACCGAGCTGGCTGCACCACCACATCCGGTTGTGGCCGTTCTCCACGAGCACGGTCGGCCCGTAGTTGTACGGCGAGTCGCCCCCGCCGATCGCGATCACGCCCGCGCTGCCCCGAAACCGGTCCGATGCCAGTGGCAGCGGCTCGTCGGGGTCGGTGCGCCGCGGCTCCCGCTGCACGGCGGGCGGAGCGATGCCCCCGGTGCCCTCGGCCTGGTTCAGGGTCACGCCCCCGTCGCACGCCGACAGCAGCACGGTGGCGGTGGCGGCCATCGCCACGAGCCGGTGAAGCCTCGACATGCGGGAACGTTCCTCCACAAACATGAGCACGGTGGGATCCGCACCAGTGTAGAAGGTCCCCTCACCCGTCTGGGCGACTACTCACCGGTAGTAGCGACGAGCTCGACCTCGAACCCGTCGTCGTTCTCGAGATAGGCCGCGTAGTGCTCCGGCCCACCCGCGTGCGGATGGCGGTCCGCGAACATCAGCGACCACCCGTGGTCCAGCGCCGACCGCGTCACCGCGTCCACGCCTTCCGAGCCCGTGACGTGCAACGCGAGGTGGTTGAGCCCCGGCCGCGTCCGCTCGTGCGGCCCGTCCGCGATCGCGGGCGACCGCTCGACCACGACGTAGGTCGCCCCGAGCCGCCAACTCACCCCGGCGGGCCACCGCTGGAACTCGACCCACCCGAGTTCCACCAGCAGCCACCCGATCGTGGCCTCCGCCCGACCGACATCGGGCACCCAGAGTTCGATGTGGTGCAGCGCTCCACGGGTCATCCGGGCAGCGCCACGTGCACGATCTCCGCGAGACCACCGGGGAGTTCGGTGGACGGGCGGAGGTGGGCCAGGCCGATGACCGCGCCGTCGTGCTCGACGACCCAGTGCCCCAGGCCCGGCGGGTAGCGACCGTCGAGGCGCTCGCGCACCATGACGCGGACCCGCGGCTCGGAGAAGTCGTGGTGAGCGCTCATCTCCGGAGCCGCGAACACCTCCACCACGGCTTCGGTGTCCGACTCGCGCAGGCCGCGCAGCGTGAGCCGCGCAGTGCGCAGGCCGGCCACGGTCATCTCGTCTCCCCCAAGCCCCGCAACGCGAGCCACACGGTGCGCAGGTCGGCCACGGTCATCCCTTGGTGGCCAGCCAGCGCAGGGCGAGGGCGTAGCCCTGGACGCCGAGGCCGAGGATGGTGCCCTCGGCGACGGCGGAGATGTAGCTGTGCTGCCGGAAGTCCTCGCGCTTGTGCACGTTGGAGATGTGCACCTCGACGAGCGGGGCCGTGAGTTGGGAGCAGGCGTCGCGGACGGCGATCGAGTAGTGGGTCCACGCGGCCGGGTTGAGGACGACGGGGTACTGGTGGTCGGCTGCCTCGTGGAGCCAGCGGAGCATTTCGCCCTCGAAGTCGGTCTGGCGGACGTCCACCTCCAGGCCCAGTTCGTGGCCGGTGCCCTCGCACAGCGCGACCAGGTCGGCGTAGGTGGTGCTGCCGTACACGTCCGGTTCGCGGGTGCCGAGCCTGCCCAGGTTCGGGCCGTTGAGGACCAGTACCTTCACAGCAGGACGCCTCCGCCCGTGTTCGGCTCGGCGGCGACGGCCGAGTAGGCGGCGGCGATCAGCGCCGGGTCCGGGCCTTCGAGCCTGCCGGGCTTGGCGAGGCCGTCCAGCACGACGAAGCGGAGCACGCCGGAGCGGTTCTTCTTGTCCACCCGCATGCCCTCCATCAGCTGCGGCAGCGCGGCCGGGTCGTAGCTGGTGGGGAGGCCGAGCAGCGTCAGCACGGAGCGGTGGCGGTCGGCGGTCGCGTCGTCCAGCCTGCCCGCGAGCCGGGCGAGTTCGGCGGCGAACACCAGGCCGACGCTGATCGCCGCGCCGTGGCGCCACTTGTAGCGCTCGCGGCGCTCGATGGCGTGGCCGAGGGTGTGGCCGTAGTTCAGGATCTCGCGCAGGTCGGACTCGCGGAGGTCGGCGGACACGACGTCCGCCTTGATCTGGATCTTGCGCCGGACCAGTTCCTCCAGCACCGGGCCCGACGGGTCCAGCGCGGCCTGCGGGTCGGCCTCGATCAGGTCGAGGATGACCGGGTCGGCGATGAAGCCGCCCTTGACGACCTCCGCCATGCCCGCGACGAGTTCGTTGCGCGGCAACGAGTCCAACGTCGCGAGGTCCGCGAAGACCGCGGTGGGCTCGTAGAAGGTGCCGACGAGGTTCTTGCCGGCCGACGTGTTGATACCGGTCTTGCCGCCGACGGACGCGTCGACCATGCCGAGCAGCGTCGTCGGGACGTTGAACAGCTTCACGCCGCGCATCCAGGTCGAGGCGACGAACCCGGCGAGGTCGGTCACCGCTCCTCCACCGAGGCCGATGACGGCGTCCGACCGGCCGAGACCGATCTTGCCGAGCACGTCCCAGACGAACCCGGCGACCGGCAGGTCCTTGCCGTCCTCCGCGTCGGGGATCTCGACGCGGTGGGCGTCGGCACCGCCCTCGGCGAGCGCCGTGCGCAGCGCCTCCGCGGTCTCGACCAGCGTGGGCGGGTGGACGATCGCGATCTTGGCGATGCCCTTCATGGCTTCCACCATGTCGCCGAGCAGGCCGCGGCCCACCACCACGTCGTACGGTCGTTCCGCGGCCACGCGGATCCGCACCGGCTCGCCCATCACTGTTCTCCCTCGTTCATGGTGACGCCCATTCGACCACGTTCGGCACGAGCACCAGGCCACCCCACACCGCGGCCAGCAGTTCCGCCTGGTCGCCCAGCGCCTTGCGCGCCGCGCCCTTGATCTTCCGCCAGCCCCGCACGTGGAACGTCACCGTGCGACCGCTGAAGGTGTACCGCCAGTCCCCGACGACCTCGCCGTGCACGACCAGCGCACCCCGGCTGCCCACCGACCGCCACACCCGCTTGGAGACCGCCGTGTCCGGTGCCACCAGCCACCTCGGCCCGAGCAGGTACGGGTCGCGGTGGAACAGCAGGAGCCCGGCGGGCGGAGGTGGCGCGTCGGGCACGTCCTCCAGCGCCAGCAGCCGCCTGCCCTCCACGGTGACCGGCCGCAGCCCTTCCGGCCACTTCGGCGGTGGCCCGGCACCGCGCCACTTCTCCGCGTCCGCCTTCGAGAACGGGCCGACCAGCCGGGCGTAGGCGCGCAGCAGCGTCGGCTCGCCCTCCGGCTCCACGGCGGGAACCGGACCGGACGGCCTCCGGAACACCAGCCTTGCCCCGAAGTGGTCGAGTTCGATGCCTGCGAGCAGCGTGCCGAGCCGGAACAGCCCGTCCACCACGTGGTTCGACCCGCAGGGCTCGCACCACGGTGTCCAGTCCGCGGGCAGGTGCGGGCTCACCGCCGCCGACAGCTCACCCTTGGTCGCGCGCTCGCCGGGGAACTCGCGGTGCAGCAGCTCCACCAGCAGGTCGAGTCCGTCGAGGTCCGGCGCGTCGAACCCGCCGGTCCACGCCGCCAGCTGCCGCGGTGTGCGCGGCCTCAGCTCCCGGCGCAGTGCGGGCAGGTCCGCCGCGCGGTGCAGGTGCGGGGCGCCCCGCAGGCTGAGCACGCGGACCAGCCCGTCGACCTCCGGCCCGACGCGGACCGCGATCCCCGCCCCGCCGGTCTTGGCCGGGCTGTCCACGAAGCCGAGCGCCAGCACCTCGACCGAGTCGAGTGAAGCGCCGCCGTGCAGGTCCTGCACCGCTGCGCGGTGCGCCAACGCCCCGGCGCGAGTCAGCTCCACGGGTCAGCGCGGCGCGAGCACGGCGTCCACGACCTGCTCCGGTCCGAGGTGGTCGGTCACGACCTCGATCTTCGCGACCTCCCGGTAGAGCGGGAGCCGCGCGTCGAGCAGCGCCTTGAACGTCGCCCGCGGGTTGATGCCCGTGAGCAGCGGCCGCGCACTGGACAGACCGGTGCGCTTGACGCCCTCGGCCATGCCGACGTTGAGGAACACCACGGTGTGCCCGGCCAGCAGGTCCCTGGTGGCGGCCGACAGGATCGCTCCGCCGCCGAGCGCCAGCACGCCCTCGTGCGTCTTCAGGCCGTCCGCGACGGCCTGCTCCTCCATCGCCCGGAACACCGGCTCACCGTCGCTGGTGAAGATGTCCGAGATCGGCTTGCCCGCGCTCTCGACGATGTCGTCGTCCACGTCGCGGAACGGCACGCCGAGCCGCTCGGCGAGCAGCCTCCCGACAGTCGTCTTGCCCGCACCGGGCGGGCCGAGCACCACGTAGACGGGGGCGGTCACAGAACTGCCTTTCGCACTGGCCCGGACTTCCGGGGAACACTTCGGAACCCGGTCGGCCCGGAGGGTGCCGTCCCGACGGTCCGGCCGTGGTGCGCGGGCCCAGGACGGCTCACAGGCCCTCCCACCGGGCTTCGAGCGCCTCGATGTAGGAGGCCACGTTGCGCTTGGTCTCCGCGATCGAGTCGCCGCCGAACTTCTCCAGCGCCGCCTCCGCGAGCACCAGTGCGAACACCGACTCCAGCACGACACCCGCGCGCGGCACCGCGCACACGTCCGAGCGCTGGTGGATCGCCACGGCTGCCTCACCGGTGCGAACATCCACAGTGGACAGTGCTTTGGGGACGGTCGAGATGGGCTTCATCGCGACCCTGGCCCGCAGCGGCTCGCCGTTGGTGATGCCGCCCTCCAGCCCGCCCGCGCGGTTGGAGCGCCGGGTGACGCCCGTCGGGCCCTTGCCGCGGTCGATCTCGTCGTGCGCCTGGCTGCCCCAGCGGGTGGCGGTGGTGAAGCCGTCGCCGATCTCCACGCCCTTCATCGCCTGCACGCCCATCAGCGCGGCGGCGAGGCGGGAGTCGAGCCTGCGGTCCCAGTGCACGTGCGAGCCGAGGCCCGGCGGCAGGCCGTACGCGATCACCTCGATCACGCCGCCCACGGTGTCGCCCGCGTTCTTGACGGCCTCGACCTCGGCGACCATCGCCTCGGTGCCCGCCGGGTCGAACGCGCGGACCGGGCTCGCGTCGACCGCGGCCAGGTCGCCGGGACCGGGCACGGGCGCGTCCTCGGGCGTCTTCGCCCCACCGATGGAGACGACGTGGCTGATGATGTCGACGTCGAAGACCTGCTTGAGGAAGTTCCGGGCGACCGTGCCGAGCGCCGTGCGGGCGGCGGTCTCACGGGCGCTTGCCCGCTCCAGGACCGGACGGGCCTCGTCGAAGCCGAACTTCTGCATGCCCGGCAGGTCGGCGTGGCCGGGCCGAGGCCTGGTCAGCGCCTCGTTGCGGCCCGTCGGCTTGAGCTGGCTCGGGTCGACCGGGTCGGCCGACATGACCTTCTCCCACTTCGGCCACTCGCTGTTGCCGATGGTCACGGCGATGGGACCGCCCTGGGTGAGGCCGTGGCGGACGCCACCGAGGATCTGCACCTCGTCGGCCTCGAACCCCATGCGCGGGCTGCGGCCGAAGCCCAGCCTCCTGCGCTCCAGTTGGACGGTGAGGTCCGAGGTGGTGACCTCCACCCCCGCGACCATGCCTTCCAGCACGGCGACGAGTGCGGGTCCGTGTGATTCCCCAGCGGTGATCCAGCGCAGCACGAGACGAATCCTTTCACAGTAGGAACACCGCTAGTACCCAGGTCGAGGCCAGCAGGCCCGGCCCGTGCGGAATCCCGCCATCCGGACGGGTGAGCCCGACCAGCAGGGACAGGACGGAGGCGAGGACGGCACCCAGCGCCAGCGCCCCGTAGGAGACGGCCCCGAGCACCGCACCCAGCGACACGGCCAGCTTCACGTCGCCACCGCCGAGCGCGCCGGGCGAGAGCAGGCGGACGACCAGGTGCCCGAGCCCGAAGACCGCCGCGCCCCCGAGCGCCCGGAGCCCCACGTCGAGACCGGCGGGCAGCAGGAGCACCGCCAGTACCGGGTAGGCGGGCAGCGTGAGGGCGTCGGGTAATCGGCGGTGGAGCAGGTCCGTCGCGGTCAGCAGCACGGCGAGCCAGCCGAGGGCGAGGGTCACCGCGAGCCAGTGCGGCGGCGGGTGGCGCAGAGCCGCGACCGTCCAGAGCACGGCCGTCGGCGCCGCGCACCACAGCCAGTGCACGGCTGCGCCGCGGCGCAGCCGCTTCAGCAACCACGCGCCAGCGGCGCCTGCCAGGAATCCCAAGACCGTCCAGTGCACAGGTCCACGATCCGGCCGGAAGTCCCTGGTGCGCAAGGACGAGCACTGCTGAACGGACCTTTCACAGAGCCCCGTACGGGTGAACTTGGATTAGGACGTTCACCAGAGCAGCCCGCGGGTGCCCTTCGGCGCGCGCCACGCGCTTAAGGGCACCCGCGGAAGATCAGCGCTGCCAGGAGAAGAGCTGGTCGCCGACGGCGACCGTGGAACCCTCGGAGAGGTCCCCCAGCGATTCCGCCGGGGCGTCCAGCGCGACGACGGGGCAGATGGGCGCGAACCCGGCCGCCTCGACCTCGGCGGGGTCCCAGCTCACGATGGGCTGGCCCGCGCGCACGGTCTCCCCCTTCACCACGTGCAGGGTGAAGCCCTCGCCCTTGCGCTTCACGGTGTCGATGCCGAGGTGCACGAGCACACCGGCGCCGCTCTCCGTGGCCACGACGAACGCGTGCGGGTGCAGCGTCACGATCGTGCCGTCGACCGGGGACACGACGTCCGCGGCGACCCGGTCCGGGTCCACGGCGATGCCCGGACCCACCATCGCCTGCGCGAAGACCGGGTCCGGCACCTCGGCCAGCGAGACGACCCGGCCCGCGACCGGGCTGCCCACGCTGAGGGTCACAGCAAGTCCTCGATGTCGCTGGCGATCGTGTCCGCCTCGGGCCCGACGATGACCTGCACGACGTTGCCCGAACGCATGACCCCGTGCGCTCCCAACGCCTTCAGCGCCTTTTCGTTGACGACCGAACCGTCGTTGAGCTCACACCGCAGGCGGGTGATGCACGGCTCGATCTCGATGATGTTGGACGCCCCGCCGAGCGCAGCGAGGATCTTCTCCGCCTTCTCGTCAGCCACTTCGTGTCCTCTCTCGACTGGTGACACCGCTTGGCCACGGTCACGTAACGGCGGTTGACACCCACTCCGCACGGAGAGCATTCTCCCCGCACAAACTGGTCTAGACCGGAAAGTACCAATGAGGCCGTCGACAAGCGAGAGCGGGGAGGTGCGCATGGGCGAACGGGAGGCTCCGACGAGGATCGTCGACGGTCCGAAGCCCAAGCACGCCCAGTTGCGGGACATCCTGCGCCGCCTGGCCGAACTGGAGCTCCAGCCGGGCTCGCCGATCCCCTCCGAACGGGACTTGGCCGAGCAGTATGGCGTGTCCCGCATCACGGTCCGCGCCGCGGTGGGCCAACTCGTCTCCGAGGGCCTGCTCACCAGGGCCAAGGGCCGCGGCACGTTCACCGCCCGCCGCAGGCTGGACGTCCAGCTCTACCTGGAGTCCTTCACCGACGACATGCGCAAGCGCGGCATGATCCCGGCGACCGAGGTGCTCAGCCTCGACGAGGCCGTCCCGCCGGAGGCCGCGGCCAGCGCGCTCGACCTGTCCGCACGGGAGCACGCGTATCAACTGGTCCGCCTGCGCCGGGCCGACGGCGTCCCGCTGGCCGTCGAACGGGGTTGGTACAGCCCCAGGGTCGTGCCGGGCCTCAGCCGCCACGACCTGTCCACGTCGCTCTACACGTTGATCGCGGACACCTATGGCGTGCAGCTCGACCACGCCAAGCAGACGGTGTGGGCCGAGAGCGCCGACGCCGAGACCGCGAAGCTGCTCGGCGTCCGCAAGGGCAGCTCGCTCCTCGTCTTCCGCCGTGTCGCCAGCTCAGCCGGCCGACCGGTGGAGGACATGACTTCCTGGTACCGGGGCGATCTTTACCAGGTGACGATGCAATTGGACCGGACCATCCCGGATTCCGGCCATCACTCCGCCAAGGGAGGTACCCGATGAGCGCCAGCGCCCCACAGGTGACCGGCGGTCGCGAGATCAAGGGACTTGCCGCGCTTCAGCGCTTCGGTCGCAGCTTGATGCTGCCGATCGCCGCACTGCCCGCTGCAGGTCTGCTGTTGCGACTGGGCCAGGCCGATTTGCTCGGCAAGGACGGTCTGGGTTGGAACAAGGTGGCCGCCGTCATCGGCGCGGCGGGAGAGTCCATCTTCGGGAATCTCCCGCTGCTGTTCGCCGTGGGCATCGCGATCGGGTTCGCCCGACGCGGTGACGGCTCCACCGGTTTGGCCGCGGTCGTCGGCTACGTCGTCCTGCAGGGCGTGTTCAAAGCGATGTCGCCGCTGGTCCTGCCGCTCGCCGAAGGGCAGGTGGCGGCTGATCAGAAACTCATCGACTACCGCGTGCTCGGCGGCATCGTCGTCGGTCTGATCACCGCGGTGCTGTGGCAGCGGTACCACCGCATCAAGCTGCCCCCGTACCTGGCGTTCTTCGGCGGCCGCCGGTTCGTGCCGATCATGGTCGCCGGCGTCATGATCATCGTCGGTGTGCTGCTGGGTCTGCTCTACCCGCTGTTCAACGCGGGACTGACCAACCTGGGCAACGCGGTCACCGGCAGCACGATCATCGGCGCGGGCCTGTACGGAATCGTGAACCGCCTGCTGATCCCGCTCGGCCTGCACCACATCCTCAACAACGTCGTGTGGTTCCAGTTCGGCGACTTCACCGACGCCACGGGCAAGGTCGTCCACGGCGACATCAACCGGTTCCTGGCGCACGACCTGACCGCGGGCACCTTCCAGACCGGCTTCTTCCCGATCTTCATGTTCGCTCTGCCCGCCGCCGCGTTCGCCATCTGGCAGACCGCACGGCCGTCGCAGAAGAAGATCATCGCGGGCATCATGGGTTCCGCCGCGCTGACCTCGTTCATCACGGGTGTCACCGAGCCGCTCGAGTTCGCGTTCATGTTCGTGGCGTGGCCGCTGTACCTGATCCACGCGGTCCTGACCGGCACCTCGCTGGCCGTCGCCAACGCGCTCGGCATCCACGACGGGTTCTCGTTCTCCGCCGGTGCGATCGACTTCATCCTGAACTGGAACATCGCCACCAAGCCCGGCTGGCTCATCGCCATGGGCCTGGTCTACGCGGTGATCTACTACTTCCTGTTCCGGTTCGTCATCGCCAAGTGGAACCTGAACACCCCCGGCCGCGAGGATGACGAGGACCCGGAGGCCGACCCCAGTGTCGTCACCGCCGCCGAGGTCTCGACGACTTCCGGCAAGCCGCTGAAGGACTGACTCCTCCCGAGGGGCAGTGAGGAAAGGACGGACCATGCCTGAGCGACGGGTCACCGTGGCGAGCAAGGTCGGACTGCACGCCCGCCCAGCCGCACTGCTGGCGAAGGCGGCGGCAGGTCAGCCGGTCAAGGTCACCATCCGCAAGGATGAGGGCCAGCCGGTGGAGGCCGCGAGCGTGCTCGGGCTGATGACGCTCGGTGCCATGCACGGGGATGAAGTGGTGTTGTTCGCGGAGGGTGAAGGCGCGGAGGACGCGCTGGAGGCGATCGCGGGGATCATCGCCACGGATCTCGACGAGGCCTGATCCGCCCGAGTGAAGAGGCCGTGCGTCCAATCCGGACGCACGGCCTCTTCACGTTCAACCCACTGCCAACCATCCCCGCGAGTCGAACACTCAGGCACCCCGAGTGGAACGTTCAGGCACCCCGAAGAGCGCCGGAGAGTGTCCGAGTGAGGAGTTCACGGTGTCCGAGTGAGGGACACACGGTGTCTGACTGAGGGACTCGCGGCTGGCTGGACGGTGTCAGGCCACCGGTAGGGGCAGTAGGTCGCCGGTTGCGGCGCGTAGGGCCTTGCGCATGGCTTCGCGGGGGGCGGGCTGGTTGGTGAACTGCTCGACCTGGCCGAAGGCTTGGTGGAGCAGCATGTCCAGGCCGGTGGCCATGCTGCGTCCCTGGGCTAGCACGGCGAGTCCCAGTGGTGTCGGCCACGGGTGGTAGATGACGTCCAGTAGGCAGGGGGCTTTGGCGAGCAGGTTTGCCACGGGTTCGGTTGCTGACGGTGGCACGGTGCTCACTAGCACGTCTGTCGCTGAGGCCAGTGTGGCGAAGTCCGCGTCGGCCCATGCCACCACGGACAGCGTCAAGCCCACTCTGGCGGCGCACGCCGTGGCCTCCGCCGTTCGGGCTGGGTCGCGGACGATCAGGTCTACTTCGGACAGTCCGAGTGTGGCGAAGGCGACCAGTGCCGCCGTGGCCGTTCCGCCTGCGCCCAGCAGCAATCCCCTGGTGCCGCTGGAGAAGCCGCCGGCGTAGCGCAGTGCGCCTACTACTCCGTCGACATCGGTGCAGTCCGCTCGCCAGCCGTCGGCCACGCGCACCAGTGTGTTCGCGGCGCCCACGACGGTGGCCCGTTCGGTCGTCGATGTGGCGGCGGCCAGTGCGGCGCGCTTGCCCGGCATGGTGACCGACAGGCCGACCCACGAGGAGTCGAGACCCGCGACCAGTGCGGGCACTCCCGCCTCGTCGCACTCCAGGCGCGAGTACGTCCAGTCCAGGCCGAGCGCCTCGTAGGCGGCGGTGTGCAGAACGGGCGAGAGGGAGTGCGACACCGGCGAGCCGATGACGGCGGCGTGGGACGGCATGGGGTTAGAAGATACCGTCGATGCGAGCCTTGTCGACGGCCTTGTCGTGCTCCGCCAGGGTTTCGTTGAAGCAGGACGTGCCGTCCTTCTGGCACTTCACGAAGTACATCCAGTTGCCGGGTTCGGGGTTGATCGCGGCGGCGATCGCCTCGCGGCTGGGCGAGCCGATCGGGGTCGGGGTCAAACCCAGGTTCTGGTAGGTGTTGTACGCACCCGACGCGGCGCGGTCCTCGTCGCTGGTGGCGAGGCGGGGCTGGTCCAACTTGTAGTTGACCGTGGAGTCCAACTCGAGTTTCTGTTTGACGGACAGGCGGCTGTAGATGACCCTGGAGACCTTGCCGAAGTCCTTCTCGATGCCCTCCTTCTCCACCAGGGAGGCGATCACCAGGATCTCGTACGGCCGGTAGCCGGTGTTCTTGCCGCCGGAGATGACTCCGTAGCTCACCAGCCTGCCGACGGACGTGGCGATGACGCTGTTGAGCAGTTCGACCGCGGAGGCGCCGGGCTTGAGCTGGTAGATGCCGGGAGCGATGAGGCCTTCGAGGCGGTTCGCTCTGTCGACCTTGTTCACGTCGGGCAGCGCCCAGTCCGGCACGCCGAGCGCGACCGGGTCCGCGGTTTCCGCGGCGGTGCGCAACTCCTCGGGTGTGACGCACTTCTTGACGCCGTCCAGCTCGATGCAGCTCGCGTCCGAGAGCATCGCCAGGATGCCCTTGGTGACCTTGCCGTCACTAGCGGTGATGTTGTGCAGGACGTTGCCGCCCTTGATCTCCAGCGCCGTGATCTTGGTCTTCGGGTCGATCATCCGAGCGACCGCGGCCGCACCGGACATCTTGGTCTTCATCAGGTAGAAGCCCGGTTGGATGGCGGTGACTCGGGCGTCGGTCTTGCCCGCCTCGGTGAAGGCGCGGGAACTGGCGGTGACGCCCTGCTCCTTCAGCGTGGACGCGATGGCCGTGACCGGATCGCCGTCCTTGACCTCGACGACCACGTCGGTCTCGCCTGCGCCCGCGAAGTCCTCGAACGAGCCGATGCCGCTCAGCGTCTGGTAGCCGTAGTAGGCGCCCACGCCGCCGAGGCCGAGCACGAGCGCCACGACGACCCACAGGATGGTGCGCTTGCGCTTGACCTTGGCGCGCCGGGCGGCGACGGCCGCCTTTCCCCTGGGACGCCGCTGCGGCTCGTCCGAGTGCACGTCAGGTTCGGTGAACAACCCGAGGTCGTCGCTCACGTGCTGTCCTTCGCTCCGGGGGCTCGATCCTCCTCAACGGACCGAGCCACGTATCGCGCTCGTGCGTCGAGCCAGGACTGCAAGATCTCCACCGCAGCGGCCTGGTCAACGACAGCACGTTGTTTCTTGCCCCGTACCCCGCTCTGCGCCAGTACACGACTCGCGACGACGGTCGTCAACCGTTCGTCGGTGAGCCGCACCGGTACAGGCGCGATGCGCTCGGCCAATGCGGCAGCGTACGTGCACGCCGCCTCGGCCGCCGGTCCGTGTCGTCCGGCCAGGGTCCTCGGCAAGCCGACCACGACCTCCACCACGTCGTGCTCGGTGACGAGGCCGGTGAGTTCCGTCAGGTCCTTACCGGTCTTTTCGTCACGCACCAGAGTAGCGAGTGGGGTGGCGAGGAACGGTGTGGGATCGCTGATCGCGACGCCCACCCGAACGGACCCGACGTCGACGGCCAGCCGCCTGCCGCGGCCGGGGTCGTCGACGCCGGGTCGATCGGGGCTGGTCAACGGGATTCGACCGCGCGATCGAGCTCGGCGCGCAGCGCCGTGATGGCCGCCGGGATGCCGGACGGATCGGTGCCCCCGCCCTGCGCGAGGTCGGGCTTGCCGCCGCCGCGGCCGCCGAGGGCCGGGGCGAACGAGGGCACGAGCTTGCCCGCGGCCAGGCCCAGGTCGCGGGCGGCGGCCGTGGTGGCCACGACGAAGCTGGCCTTCGGGCCGTCCGGTGCGAACAGGGCCACGACACCGGCCTTGGAGCCGAGGCGGTTGCGCACCTCGGAGCCCAGCGTGCGCAGGTCGGGCCCCGAGGTGCCCTCAGGCAGCGCGAGAGCGACCAGGGCCACCCCGCGGATGTCCAGGGCGCTGTCGGCGAGCTGACCGGCGGAGGAGAGCAGTTGGGCGCCGCGCAGGCGCTCCAGCTCCTTCTCGGCCGTGCGCAGCCGCTCGACGAGCGCCTCCACCCGGCCGGGCACCTCGGCGTTCGGCACCTTCAGCAGCGCGGCGACGTTCTGCACCAGCGCCCGTTCCTGGGCCAGGAAGCGGAACGCCTCGATGCCGACGTAGGCCTCGATGCGGCGCACGCCGGAGCCGACGGACGACTCGCCGAGCAGCGTGACCGGGCCGATCTGGGACGAGTGCTCGACGTGCGTGCCACCGCAGAGCTCGCGCGACCAGGGGCCGCCGATCTCGACGACGCGGACGGACTCGTCGTAGGTCTCGCCGAACAGGGCGACCGCGCCGAGTTCCTGCGCGCCGGACATGTCGGTGTAGACCACTCGTACTGGCAGGTCCTTGCGGACCGCGAGGTTCGAGACCTCCTCGATCTCGCTGCGGGTCTCCTCGGACAGGCCGCCGGTCCACGCGAAGTCGAGCCGCAGGTAGCCGGGCTTGTTGTACGAGCCGCTCTGCAGCGCGGACGGGCCGAGCACCTGGCGCAGGGCGGCGTGCACGACGTGGGTGCCCGAGTGGCCCTGACGGGCGCCGGTGCGCCACTCCTGGTCGACGCGCGCCTCGACGTGCTGGCCCTCGGCGATCTCGCCGCTGACCACGCGCACCTGGTGCACCCACAGCTTGCGGGCGACCTTCTGGACGTCCACGACCTCCAGCTCGGCACCGTCGGAGACGATCACGCCCGCGTCGCTCTCCTGGCCGCCGGACTCGGCGTACAGGGGCGTGCGGTCGAGCACGACCTCGACGATGTCGCCCTCGCGGGCCGACTTCACCCGGACGCCCTCGCGGACGATGCCGCGCACGGTCGCCTCGGCGGCGAGGTCGGTGTAGCCGACGAACTCGGTCGCGCCGAGGTCGAGCAGCTCGCGGTAGACCGTCTGGTCGCCGTGGCCGGTCTTCTTGCCGGCCGCGTCGGCCTTCGCCCGAGCGCGCTGCTCGGCCATCAGCTTGCGGAAGCCGTCCTCGTCCACGGTC